>VGFC01000233.1 GCA_016869045.1 Armatimonadota bacterium | reverse complement strand
CGGCCCACGCCGAGGCCGCCAGAAGCCCGATCAGCGCCGCCGTGCTTCCTGCCTTCATGGTCAGCCCTTCCCGGAGGTTCTCGAGCTACTTCGCGACTACGTCCTCGGCCTCGCCGAGGCAGTTGAGCTCCCATCTCGACCACGGCGCCGGGCCGCCTTCACCTGTGTAGTCCACGACCAGCTCGCTCTCGCCTGTTGGCACGACGAGCGGAGCGCCGGTCATCGTAGCCTCGCCCAGGAGCCGGTAGCTCGGATCACGCACCTCAGCCTTGTCGCCGCCCTCGTAGATCAGATACCCGCCTGTGGGCACGCTCCCCTCGAGCTCGACCCGCCGGTCGCCCAACTGCACGGAGGGCCTGCGAAGAGGGACCGCGCGCTCCTTGAGGGCCTTGATGCCCGCGACGGCACAGCGCACGGTGGTCTTCGGCGGGATGGCGTTGAAGCCGACGGTCATCTGCTCGACATGGCCGTAGTCGAACCCCTTCAGCGTGACCCACCAGGACGCGAAGCCGCTCCAGTGGTTCCAGTCATACGCGTAGTAGCGACCCAGCGACATCTCCCCGAGCGGGAACTCGAAGTAGCGCTCTCCGGTGAAGTCGGTGGGCACGTAGTACTGCCGCTTGCAGTCGCGCGCGACCAGCTCGATGAAGAGCAGCTCCCCCTGACCGTCGCCGCGGACCCAGAGGCCGACGCCGCGATGCGCGCGCAGGTCGAGGGGCTGCGAGAAGTGCGCGATCGTCCGCGTGGCCCACGACTTCCGGTCGGCGCCCGCGTACTCGGTACTAACCTCGTAGCCCGCGAGGCCGTTCACGGTCGTGTCTTGCACCCGCAACCGCGGTGCCTCGTCGTGGAGGTCCTTCTGCCAACCGAACTCCGCCGCCGGCATGGTGGAAAGCAGCACGTTCTCGGGGTCGTCGTAGTCGAGGCTCCCCAGTGCTCGCAGCTCGAACCGGAGCGGCTGCGGTGCGAAGGGGTTCTTCACGCGGCAGGTGCGCCCCAGGTGCTCCTCACTCGCCGTCGTGAAGCTCAGAACGTCGCGTTGAGGGTCCGTGGGCGCCTGGCGGCCGGTACCGGGGCAGAGCCAGTGGAACGGGGAGTAGGCGACCTCGGTCAGTTCCCACCGGCCTTCGCCCGTCTGCTTCAGGTGGAAGTCACGGCCCTTCTCGCGCAGCTTCGCGCGTTGCTCGGAAGTGAAGGCGCCGAGGCGCTTCGCCTCCCCCCAATCACGCACCATCCTCAGGCATTCGTCACCATACCCATGCCCGGCGATGGCGCCGGGGCTGGTCTCCATTCCGTGCGTCGCGTCCCAGCCGGCGGCCTTCGCGAGCAGGTACTCCACGTCCTCAAGCCTTGTTGCTTCCCAATCGGCGCCCGGCCCGCCGAACCGCCACCAGCCGAGGGCCTTCGGGAAGAGGTTCTCCTCGAAGTACCGGCAGTTGTTGCTGCGGTACACGTCCACATCGACCTTCGCCGACTGCGTCAGTTCCCCCCAGTTCATGCGCGAGTGCACATGCCACGCGTAGTGCAAGAGCCCGCTCGCGTCCGACATGACCTCAGGCTGCCAGCCGTCGTAGCACTGCTTGATGAACCGCACCCCTGCCCACGTCCCATGTCCGTACGACCAGAGCCCTTCGAGGCCATCGAACGAGAGCTGGTAGAGGGGCGCGCCGTTCACCAGCTCCACGAGCCGTGCGGTCATCCCGTCCATCATCCCGTTGTCGATGCCGGGGTACACCGTGCGGTAGCTGTGCGTCGCGAGGCGGCCGATGTCAGCGTCGACCTCGTGCCCAGAGGCCGTCGTTCCGAATGCGCCCCGCGTGCAGCCGGTCAGCGCACCCGCTTCGGAGACCCCGCCGTACATCACGATCTCGCTGCCGATGATCGCGAGCTTCTGGCTCCAGCCCCACTGCTGGTCGGCCCGCATGGCGGCCGGATCGGTGACGAGAATCTCGGTCGCCTGCGCGTCGATGGCCGCCGAGAGCGTCGTCGAGCCGAGTCTCCCCAACCGCGGGTCGGGGACGGGCGTGACGTATGGGTCGTTCGTGGTGATGAAGCTCGTGAGCGTGTGCACGCCGAGCCGCACGCCGACCTTGGCCGCCTTCTCCGCGCAGCGCCGCAGGCTCGCGTCGCCGTCCGGGAACTGCGCCGGGTTCAGCCTGAAGTGCCCCCAGGTCTCGAAGGGCCCCGGGTGGTAGACATACCTGAACCCTCCGCGCTGAGCCACGGACAGGACCTCGTCGATGTTGCCCTCGCCGTACGAGCAGATCAGGTACGGCATCCGCGCGGTCGGCGAGACCTTGCCCCACACGCCGTCCAGCATGGGGTGGGGGAGACCCTCGGCGACCTCGATCCTCCCGATCGTGTCTAGGGCCTGCTCCGCCGGACAGCCGAACAGCGCGATCCTCGAGCCCATCACGCCGCCATCATGCTCGATGGCCTGCCCGAACAGCACGCTGATATCGCCCTGCCGACCCGCGCCGGCGTTGGTCGCGATGTTCAGCCCCTGGATGCCGATGGCGAAGTCGCCGTCCCGCACGACGCCGACCGTGCCACCTACGGTCTGCGTAATCGTGGTCTGAAGCGGCCCCCAGTCGATCTGAGTCGGCTCTACACCCTCCACCGACACGAGAACCAACCGCAGGTGCGTCGGCGTCTCGGCGAACTCGACCTCAGCCGTCGGACCGCCTTCTCCATACACGAGTCGCAGACGCCCCGCTGCCTTGTCGCACGCCATCGCGGTGGGTGCGACGCTCTTGCCGTCCACGGTGAGTCTGAGCAGCGTGCCCGGCCTGCCCTGCGGGGCGCACTCGACCCCGCGAGTTGCGTCCACGAGGCTGACCACGCGGCCCGCGGAGTCGAGTCCAATCTGCAGCGCACCCGCCTTCAGAACCGTCATGTTGGCCTCCTGTGGCGAAGCCATCGAGGCGCCGATCCCAGCCGTCACCAGCAGCGCGATCCGGAGCATCACGCACCTCGGGAACTGGCCGATCCCCTACGCCCGGCTCTTCGCCATCTCTGCTGGCAGCCCTCCCAGGCAGGGCTGCCGCTCCTCGTTGCGGAATGCGGACGCCATGCCCCTGACCTCCGACTGGCACATCCACTCGCGCAACTCGTGCGACGAGGCTTCGCTCCCGATCGCCGACCTGATCTCCCAGGCCGCCGAACTCGGAGTCACCGACTTCGGCGTGACCGACCACATCCATACGCCCTACAACCTGCCGGATCTGGAAGCCTCGCGGAAGGAGTTCTTGGCGAGCGATCCCTCGCCACGCGTTCACTTCGGCGTCGAGGTGAGTGTGGTTTCGGGGTGGGAGCTGGGCGAGATCGCGCGGGGCGGCCACGACAACCCCGTGTACGGGCTGCGCTCGGGCGGCCCGCCCGGCGCCCCGCCGGCCATCGGTATCGCGGAGGACCACCTCCGCCGGCTCGGCGTGGAGTACGTCATCGGCGGCGCGCACTGGCCGTTGTACGTGCCGCTGGAGCGCGAGGCGGTGATCCGCGACTATCACCGCCAGAACCTGTTCCTGGCGACTCACCCGCTGGTGGACATCGTGGCCCACCCGTGGTGGTGGATGGGTCACTGGCAGAGCGCCGACGGCCGCTATCTCGGCGACCCGTGGCTGGACGACTTCGGCAAGATCCCCGCCTCGATGCATGACGAGTTCGCGGCAGCGGTGCTGGAGCACAGCAAGGTGGTTGAGGTCAACCTGGAGGCCATCTTGCTCAACCGAAGCTACCCGCCCACCTTCGCGCCGCAGTACCTGGAGTACCTCGCCTCGCTGAAGGCCCGGGGGGTGCGCTTCAGCCTGGGCTCGGATTGCCACTCACCGCGCTACCACGCCGACTTCGCGACCGCGGAGGCGATGCTGGCCGCCGTCGGTATCCACGACCAGGACTTGTGGCGACTGCCGGCTCGCTAGGGAGGCGGGCGGGATCCCGCTTCACTTCGCCCCGCGGCTCTTGAGCAGGCGTTCCATGTCGATGCCGCCCCACTTCTGAGCACACGTGAGGGGCGTCTCGCCGCAGGAGTCCTTCAGGTTCAGCTTCGCGCCGTGGTCGAGGAGTAACTCCGCGAACTCGACGTAGTTGCGCGCGGCCGCAGAACTGAGCGCGGGGTGGTTGTCGCCGTCAACGGCGTTCGGGTCGGCGCCGTGGGCCAGCAGCACCGCCGCCACCTCGTGCCCGGCGTACGCGGCAGCGAGGAGTAGTGGCGTATCGGCGCTCGCAGTGCGCGCGTCCACCTTGGCGCCATGCTGCAGCAGGAACTCCGCCGCCTCCGGCTGCCCACAGCGAGCCGCCCAGTGCAGCGGGGTCCAGCCATCGGCGTCGATCGCCTTGCTCACCGTGTCGACGCTCACCCCTTGGTCCAGGAACTCCCGAAGCTTCTCGAGCCTGCCCATGCCCGCCGCGAGGTGGACCGTCCACGGCGCCCCGCCGTCGACGAGCACCTGCGCGACCTCCGGCTCCCCGTAGAACCACAACGAGGTCAGCGCGGGTGCGAGGCCGTACTCGTCTACCGGCGCAGGATCTGCGCCGCGCTCCAGCAGCACCTTGGCGACCTCGGGCCGGAACTCGATGGCGGCCTGGTGCAGCGCCGTCCTGCCATGCGAATCCCGGGCGTTGACATCCGTCCCCAGGTCCAGCAGGGCCTGAACGGTCTCCATGTGGCCGGATCCGGCCGCCACCAGAAGAGGGATGTCGGTCGGCGCGCTGTCGGGGGCCGGCGGCTGGCCTCCCTGCACGTCCGCGCCATGCTCGATCAGGAGACGACACATCTCCGTGTGTCCCCACCGCGCGGCAATGCTCAGCGGTGTGGTTGAGTCCGCGCCATCGACCGGCGCCCCGCGCTCTAGCAGCAACCGCGCCGAGTCGATCCGGTCGAGGAACGCGGCCTGGTGAAGGGCGGTCCAGCCCGAGCGCGGGAAGGGGCCGGTCGCGTCGATCTGAGCGCCGGCGCCCAGGACCATGCGCAGGGGTGCCGGGTCCTCGGCGCACGCGGCCCACACGGTCAGGGGGTAGCCCGCCGGCCCGATGCGCTTTGCGATCGTCCCGGTCTTGAGCGCCGCAGCCAGGCGCTCGACGTCCCCCAGAGCCGCCGCGAGGAAGGGCGATAGCTGGGCTCCGTGTTTCACCAGCAGGCGCGCGAGGTCGGCCTTGCCCTGGTAGAGCGCCCACGCGAGGGGCGTTGCCTCCGAGCTGTCGAGGGCGTCCACGCGTGCGCCGTGCTCAAGCAGGAGCCGCACCAACTCAGGCGACCCGTTGTGCTCGATCGCCTTGTGGAGGGGCGTCCTGCCGTCAGCGTCGGCTGGACTGGCCTTAGCCCCCGCCTCCAGGAGCACCCGCGCAATCTCGGTCTCACCGTGAAACGCCGCCGCGTGCAGGGGCGTGTACCCCTGTTCGTCCGCCTCGTTGACGTCCGCCCCGTGGGCGATGCGCGCCCGTACATCCGCCACCCAGCCGTTCCGCACGTCGTTCACCAGGTCGGTGACGCCCGCGACCGGGTGAGTCGCCAGTGCCAGACCCACAACGACGCCGTGCCACGCCCGCATGGCCATCCCTCCCCGAGGCTCGCGCGGCGGGGGGGTTCCGGGCCGTTCGCGGGCAGACCTGCCGACGCGCGGAGGATACCGGCCCTCCGTGGTTGAAGCTGCGGGCCGGACGCTCGGTACTCGGAGGCGGACATGGACGATGAGAGGTCTCGGCCGGTCGCGCCGAGCTTGCTCCCGACGCTGGGGTTGGCCTCGCTGGTCCTTTACGGCATCGGGGACATGCTCGGCTCAGGGATCTACGCCCTGACGGGCAAGGTCGCCGGCACGATGGGGAACGCAGCCTGGCTCGCCTTCCTGGTGAGCATGGTCGCGGCCCTGCTCACCGCGCTGTCCTACGCCTCGCTTGGGTCCCGCTACCCGCGCGCCGCCGGGGCCGCGTACATCACTCAGCGTGCGTTCAACTGGCGGTTCCTGTCCTACGTGGTCGGGCTGGCGGTCATGGCCTCGGGGCTGACCTCCATGGCGACCCAGTCCCGAGCCTTCTCGGATTACGCCTCAGGGCTGCTCCATGGTGCGCCCCTTCCAATCCTCATCCTGGGCTTCATCGGCATCCTGACGGTCGTCAACCTCTGGGGCATCAAGGAGTCCTCGTGGCTGAACCTGGTGTGCACGACCGTCGAGGTCTCGGGTCTGGTCATCATCATCCTGATTGGCCTGCGGTACTGGGGGAGCGTGGACTACCTGCAGACCCCCGCGCCGGGTCCGGGCCAACTGCCCCTCGGTGCGCCGCTGGTCCTCCAGGGCGCGGTGCTGACCTTCTACTCGTTCATCGGCTTTGAGGACATGATCAACGTGGTGGAAGAGGTCAAAGACCCTCGCCGCACCTTCCCGCGCGCGGTCGTGATCGCGATGGGCGTCGTCACGCTGCTGTACATGGCAGTGAGCATCTCCGCGGTCTCTGTCGTCCCGTACGCGGAGTTGGCGGCCTCCAAGGAGCCGCTGGTTGAAGTCGTGAGGCGCGCGGCGCCCGCCTTCCCTCCGGTGATCTTCTCCGGGATCGCGCTGTTCGCGATCACCAACACCGCGCTGCTCAACTACATCATGGGCTCCCGCCTGGCCTACGGGATGGCTCGCCAGGGCCTCCTGCCTCGCTTCCTGGGAGTCGTGGATGCGGCGCGGCGGACGCCCCACCTCGCGATTCTCGCCCTGATGGTCATCGTGTGCGCCTTGGCCTTCGTCGGTGACATCAAGTCACTGGCCAAGGCGACGAGCGTGCTCCTCATGAGCGTGTTCATCGTGATCAACGGCGCGCTCATCGTGCTCAAGCGTCGCCCGGGCGAACCTCCGGGCCACTTCGAGGTCCCGCTGTTCGTGCCGATCGGCGGCATCCTGGTGTGCGGGGCCTTGCTGGCGCACGCCGGCCGCCGGGAGGTCCTGATGGCTATCGCGCTGGTTGCCGTGATCCTCGTGCTGTACGCCGCCATGCGGCCCCGTAACATGACGGAGGACACGCTGGCCGAGCTTGGGGCCGATGGGCCCGAGCCTCCGGGCCACGCGCCGGAAGGAGCTGCAGACGATGTCGATCGCTCTGGCTCTACTCATCAGCCTTAGTGCGCGGCCGCCGGCGCACGCGGCTGACCTCGGCGACGAGCTGCTCGTCAACGGCTCCTTCGAGACTCTGGCTGTGCAGGACGTCCGTCCGGCCGAGTGGAGTTGGGATGGCACCTCGCAATGGGTGGCCGAGGGCGGCAACCACTGGGTCGTTCAGGAAACCACAACGCCCGCGACGCGGAGCATCGGTCAGACGGTGCCGCTGGAGGAGCGGTATTGGAAGCTGCGGGTCTCGTGTCGCGTGAGGGTCACGGATGTGAAGCTGGGCCAGGAGGGGTGGCATGACGCGCGGATCGCGATGCAGTTCCAGGATGCCGACGGCAAGATGGTCGGCGCCTGGCCGAACGTGCTGCACTTCACCGGCTCCACAGATGGTTGGGAGGCGCAGCAGCGCGACTACCTCATCCCCGACGGCGCGAGGAAGCTCAGCCTGTCGTGCTCGCTCTTCTCGACCACCGGCAAGGTCGAGTGGGATGACGTGTCAGTGAAGCTGCTGAGGTTCGATCCCGTGCCCGAGGATGCGGCGCTCCCTGAGGGCGTCGCCGCGCGCTGGGACCTGCCAAGCGCGTACCGCGAGGCGACGCCGACCCGCGGGCGCGTGTGCATCAATGGCCTGTGGCGCTTCCATCCGGTGGGGCTCAAGGAGAGCGGACTGCCCGCCCCCGGGACCGGCTGGGGGTATCTGAAGGTGCCCGGCACGTGGGCGCCCGGCGTCTCGCGGCAGACGCCCATCGGCCCGGATATCTGGGAGCAGAGCCTGGAGCTGAACGCGATCGATGCCGCGTGGTACCAGCGCACGATCTCGGTACCGGCGGAGTGGCAGGGGCGGCGCATCTTGCTGAACCTCGACAACCCGAAGCACTCGGCGAAGGTGCTGATCGACGGGAAGGAGACCGGCCTGATCGACTGGCCGGGGGGCACGCTGGACATCACGCGCCTCGTGACCCCCGGTGAGACACACGAGCTGTCGATCTACACGCTGGCTCTGCCCGTGGCGCAGGAGCAGATCGTCGTGATGGGGCCCGACCAGATCGAGAAGGCGCGCGCCGAGGTGCGCTTCAAGGGGCTGTGCGGGGACTGCTGGCTGGAGAGCGAGCCGCCGGGCGCGCGCATCACCGACGTGTTCGTCAAACCCTCGGTCCGCAACAAGGAACTCCGGGTACAGTGCGAGACCACTGGTCTGGAGCCAACGCGCGAGTACCGTTTCAGCGCCGCCGTGCTGGACGGCGACGAGGTCGCGAAGGAGTTCCCGAGCGGGCCGCTCAGCGGGGCCGATGCGATCGAGTTCGCCGGCGCATGGGAAGACCCGAAGCTCTGGGACATCGACCAACCCAACCTCTACACGCTCCACGTGATGCTCTCCGATGAGGACGGGAAGCTCATCGACCAGACCACGCCGCTCACTTTCGGCTTCCGCGAGTTCCGAATCGAGGGCAGGGACTTCCTCCTGAACGGGACGCCGGTGCACCTGCGCTGCCTCGACTACTTCAACGCGGGGAACGACTTCGGGCTCGCGAGCTACGACCAGGCGCGTCATACCTTCGCGCAGGCGCGCAAGCTGGGCTTCAACTACGTGATCCACGGCAACTACGACTACGAGCCGCAGAGCGTGGCATACATCGACGACACCGTGCGCGCGGGGGATGAAGCGGGCTTCCCGATGAGCTTCTCGATCCGCCACGTCAAAGACATCTACCGGGACTTCGAGAACCCCGAGAAGCGCGCCTACTGGGACCGCGTCGTCGACTACGAGGTCCGCCGCTTCCGCAACCATCCCTCGGTCTTCATGTGGGCGATGAACCACAACTTCACCGGCTGGGCCGACGACCAGAACCCGGGGCAGCTCGATGGCAGGTTCGAGCCGAAGCGCGAGGACAACCCCTGGCTCAGCGACGTCCGCCACGCGGCGACGCTGGCCGAGCAGTTCGTGATGGGCCTGGACGGCACGCGCCCGTGCTATCACCACCAGAGCGGGTCGTTCAACCAGATGATCACGCTGAACTGCTACCTGTGCTGGACGCCCTTGCAGGAGCGGATGGAGTGGATCTCGCGCTGGCGCGAGCAGGGCGTCAAGCCCCTCTTCTTCGTCGAGTTCGGCCTCCCGCACCAGGCCTCGTGGGGCGGCCATCGCGAGGGCCCGTTCATCTGGACCAACAACGTGAACTCCGAGCCCCTCGCGACCGAGTTCGGGGCCATCTACAACGGCGATACCGCCTACGAGCTTACCGAAGACGAGGTCAAGCACTATGAGACCATCGAGCGCGTGTACGCGAGCGGCAACCCCTTCCACATCTCACAGGTCCTCGGCGCGTACTGGGGCGGCCGCTGGGAGCACAGCTTCCTGGAGATCAAGAGCCTGTTCACGGAACACACCTGGCCCGCGTTCCGCACCTACGGCGTCTCGGCGATCCTCCCGTGGGACCAGGCCGACCTCTTCAGGCCCGTGCCTGGAGCGCGGGGCGAGGACATGCAGCTGAAGACCGATTGGGACCACCTCCAGCGGCCGGGCCTCGCGCCGGACGTCGTCACATGGAACACCGACTGGCTCACCTGTCCCGAACCCGAGGGCCACATCGTCCCGACGTCCCTCGGCGAGACATTCGCGAAGGTCAACCGGGAGACGCTCGCCTACATCGCCGGCCCGCCGGAGCGCTTCACCGCGCAGGACCATGTCTTCGCGAGCGGCGAGCCGATCACCAAGCAAGTCGTGTTCGTCAACGACCTGCGCCGCGAGGCGGCGTTCACGTATACGTGCTCGGTTGAGGTGCAGACACGGGCCGACCAGGGCATGAAGCCGATCCAGGAGTTCAGGGGCGAGGCGAAGGTGCCACCCGGCAGCAAGTTCGTGGCGCCGATCCGTTTCGCCGCACCTGCCGTCAAGGCCGACACGGGCGCACGCATTCGGCTCTTCGGTGAGGTGGATGGAGGAACCGACGAGACGCTGTACGATGGGTTTGCGCTGACCGTCCTGCCTTCCCGCCCGCCTGTCAAGCTCCCCGCCGGAACGAAGATCGCGTGCTTCGATCCCAAAGGCCTTACCCGGCAGACGCTCAAGGCTCTCGGCGTGCCCGTCACCGCCGTGGACAAGCCGGTCTGCCCGCCGGGCTGCACACTCTTCATCATCGGTCGCGAGGCCATCGGGAGGGGCGGGCCCGCCATCGACCTTCCCGCGATCATGCGGACCGGCGCGACGGTTCTGATCTTCGAGCAGACGGAGGAGGTCCTGCAGAAGCTCTGGGGCCTCCGCACCGCGAGCCCGGGCACGCGCCGCGTCTTTGCGCGGCAGCCGGGACACCCGGTGTGCCAGGGCCTGACCGACGAGCTGCTGCGCGACTGGCGGGGTGGCGGGACGCTCATGGAGGCCTACCCCAGCCGCACCGGCTACCACGACAGCTACCCGCGCGAGGACTGGTGCGGCTTCGCCAACAGCCGCACGTGGCAGTGGGGGAACTACGGCACCCTCGCGAGCGTGGTGGTTGAGAAGCCGCAGCGCGGGAACTACTCGTTCATCCTGGACTGCGAGTTCGACCAGCAGTACACCCCGCTGTTAGAGTGGTTGCCCGGGAACGGAGAACGGGCCGTCTTCTGCCAGCTCGACCTCAGCGGCCGCGATGCCGAAGACCCGGTCGCTCGTCGTCTGTTGTACAACCTCCTTCTGTACGGGTGCGACCCACCCGCCCCGGCTCTCGCCGGCGCGCGCTACGTCGGCAACGAGGCGACCCACAGGCTGTTGGCCGATCTGGGCGTGAATCTGGACGGCGAGACCGCCCTGATCGTCGGCCCAGGCGCGGACCCGGCGCAGGCCAAGGCGGCGCTCGCGAGCACGCGCAACGTCATCTGCCTCGGGCTGTCGGGCGAGGAACTCAGCGCGATCCTGCCCTTCGAGGCGAAGACGGAGGAACGGCTGATCACGCACACGCTGATCGGGCGTCCGCACGAGGGCGCGCTCGTGGGCCTGGGTGACTCGGACCTGCACTGGCGGGGCCGGATGGAGACGGATGCGATCACCGCGGCTCCGGCGGACTTCTCCGTCACCGACACCGGCACGCTCGCGGAGGGGACCGTCGGCCGCACGCACTACACCCTCGTCCAGTTCCTGCCCTCCGACTTCGACTACGCGGCGAAGCCCTACCTGAAGCTCTCCCATCGACGCGCCGTGATCGCCCTGGCGCGCATCCTCACCAACTGCGGCGTCGCCATCGACTCGCGCATCCCGGACCGTGTGGGCAAGATGCCGCCCCCCGACCTCGACCTCGCGGGCGAGTGGCGCTTCACCACGGACCCGGAGGGGAAGCTGACAGCCGCGGGGGTCTCCGCTTCCGACTTCGACGCCTCAGCCTGGCGCAAGATCCGGGTGCCGGGGATGTGGGAGAACCAGCTCCCCGACCTCGCGCAGTACAACGGCGTCGCGTGGTACCGCAGGGAGTTCACGCTGCCTGCCGTGCCGGACAGGCCGGTCACCCTCTCGCTGGCCGCGATCGACGACGAGGACTGGGCCTACCTCAACGGCAAGCTGATCGGCCACGTCGGCCAGGACACGAACCCGGACAACTACTGGTCCGCGCCGAGGGAGTACGCGCTTGCTCCGGGGGACCTGCGCGAGGGCCGCAACATCCTCGTGGTGCGGGTCAACGACCTGCGCCAGAGCGGGGGCTTCGGAGAGGGCCGCGTGGGCATCTTCCGGCCCGGCGCGTGGCTCGATTCCTACTACCTGGATACGCCGACCGCCCTCGACGACCCCTACCGCTACAACCGCTGGTAGCGTCGTGGGTTGT
>VGFC01000232.1 GCA_016869045.1 Armatimonadota bacterium | reverse complement strand
CTGAGGGCTTGTCACCTCGGCGATTTCGCGCGGCTCAACGAACACGAAGCCCTGCGGCGCGACCTTCGCAATGCCGGCCACCGCGACCCGGTTGCCCACGTTCGAATAGGGCGTCAGAGGGAACGGCGCATCCACGCTCACGTCGCCTCGGCAGTAGATCTCCCCCGTCGCATCGCGCAGGACCCAGTCGCGCCGCGACACGGGCGGACCGTTGCGGGTCGCGGGGCTGAAGGGGCTCGGCTCCCAGCCCCGGTACTCGCCGGTGAGCATCACCATGCGGCCCGTCCAGTCGTAGGGCCTCTCAATGAGCTGCCCGATGGTCGTCGCCGTCAGCGGCTCCCGCGAGGCGGCCTGCACGTACACGCGCCGACGCTGCTGGTCCCAGGCGATGTCTGCGCCGAGAGCGGTCGCCACCAGACGCAAAGGCACCAGCGTGTTGCCATCCACAATCTCCGGCGCGGCCCCCAGTGCGATGGTCTGCCCGTTCAGAGTTCCCTCCGTCGAGCCGACGGTGAACTCCAGCCGCATGTCCTGAGCGGTGATGGTGATCGTTCTCTCCTCGGACCCCCAGGCGATCTTGGCGCCGAGCCGGTCGAACACACCCTTCACCGGCACCAGCACGGTGCCGCCCCGCTGCACGGCCGCCGTGGGCAGCATCACCTGCTGTCCGTTCAGGAAGATCGCGACTGCCGCAACCGCCGCCGGCACTGGCATGGCTCACCCTCCGCGCACCTCGGGGCGCGCAACCGTCCTGTTCGCAATCCCGCGCGGATTCTCCTACTCGTGGAATGAAGGGGCAGATGTGGACAGGCTGGAAAGCCTGCCCTCCAACGACGGGGGACGGTGGTGGGAGGCGGGTCGGTGAGTCTCATGGACGCGCGTGAGGAAGGAAGAGGCCCCATGCTGTCTGCACTCCTGACGGCGGCGCTGCTGGCGCCCGAACCGGGGGAAGCTCCGGATCTGGCTCTCGCCCCGTTGGCGGTCGTCACGGGTCCCCGCAACGCCTCGGGCAGCGCGGGCAAGGCGCCGGCTGCCAACGACGGGGACGTGACCGGTTACGGCCCGAACCACGGGTACTCGTGGGGGTGGTTCGAGGAGCCGCTGGTCGTTACGTTCGAGAGGCCGACCGTCATCAACAAGGTCGAGGTGCTGCTCCTGGATGTCGATGCGCGCGCGTACGACTTCCGCCTGGAGGTGCGCGGCCTGGACGAGGCTTGGCGGACTGTGGCGGAGCGGACCCGCGCAAGCGGGTGGGTGATCGTCGTCTTCGAGGCGCAGCAGTGTGAGGCGATGCGGTTGGTGTTCACCGGCGGGACGCTCGACGTGAAGAGCTACCACGTCGTGGAGGTTGCCGCTTACAACGATCCGCGGCCCGAAACCGATTCGGCGCTGAGGAAGACGTGGCTCGCATTGGCGAGAGGGCGGCAGCTCGGGGAGCTTGCGCTACTCGGGGTCGATGGGGCATTGAGGGCTGTGTTCCAGGACGAGGCAGCGTTCCGCCGAGCGAAGGCCCTGCCGGAGGGCGAGCGGCGATGGGTTGACCTCGACCGGGACGGGGACCCGGACCTGACCGTGTTCCGGGACCAGGGAGCAGTGATCGCCGCCCTCGACGATGATGACGATGCAGCGGCAGCCCATCCCCAGGCAGACCGGGACAGCGACTGTTGGGTGGTCGATCTCGACCTGGACGCGCGGCCGGATCGGGTGATTGACTACTTCGATGACGATGGCGACGGGGACGTGGATCGGGAGCAGCACTACTACCTGCACTTCGGCTGGTTCGGACGGCGGCCGGGGCTGGTGCTCGTCTGGGACTACGACGACAACAACCGGACCTGGGCGCTCAACCGCTACAGTTACGAGCAAGGCCGCTGTCAGTGGGACTGCGACTTCGGCGGCAACGAGGGGTTCTCGCTGTTCGTGCACGATCCGCGCACCGATGTGTGGGAGGCGGAGTGGGAGTGCCCGTTCTACTTCTACGACCCCGACGGCGACGGCCTGGCGGAGGAGGCGCTGCGGTTGGAGGGCTACGGCCGGCAGATGCGGGCCTTGCGGTACAGCTTCAACGCCGACAACGATGCGGTGGAAGGTCAGGCGTACGACTACGACTGCGCGATCGTCGCGCTGGGTCCGGTGGAGTTGCCGGAGGAATGGCTCGTGACGACCCCGCTGCGTGTGGGCCGAACGGGGCCGTATCTGCCTTACGCGACGGCGCGGGAAGCGGTGAGGAGGCTGCCTTGGAAGCGCGCGCTGCTCGTATGGGACGAGAACGACTGCAACATCGACCCCGGCGACGCGGGCAGGCACGAACGCTGGGAGGGCATCATCACGTCGCAGTACCAGGACTTCCCGCAGATCGGCGGGCCGCCGTGTGGGGTGCTGAATAAGCGGTACGAGCTGGACTCCGACAACAGCGGCGGGATGGAGCTATACGCGAGCGAGGTGGACGGCCGCCTGCACCTCCGGGGGGCGGAGCAAGGCACGATGTGGGTCGATGCGGACGGCAACCGGGAGCCCGAGCGGATCGTAACCTACAGAGACGCGGACGGCGATGGCCACTTCGACGAGTGGCAGTCCGACGACAACGCGGACGGCAAGCCCGACCGGACTTCACGCGGGCCGCAGGCGTTGAGGGACCGCAACGAGGCCTCTCAGGAGTGGGCCGGGCTGGCGGCTACGTATGCGACGCTACTGCGGAAAGCGGTAAGCGGGCAGCGAGCCGTCGCGGAAGTGTTGGGCGTCCCCTTGACGCCGGACGATGGAAACGGTAATCTTGAGGGCCTACGATGGGCGCTTGAGAACCGAGTCTACGACCGGTTCCTGTCTGAGATAGCCGCCGCCCAGACTGCGAGCGACACGCCGCGCGCGGGTAGATACGAACGTGCCCGCGAGGCGTGGCAGTCCGGGCGGTTCCAGAGCGCCGTACAGCTGCTTGCCCGCGGGGCCGGGAATGACGTCCCCTGAGCGACGGATCGGAGGAGCGGACCTGGATGCGAACCGAGAGCGGCCAACCCACAATCTACTTGCTGGACGTCACCAACCGTGATGCCGTCCAGACGTCGCGGATCAGCCTGTCCAAGTTCCAGAAGACGATGGTCAACTGGTACTTGAGCGGGATGGGGATTCACCAGTCCGAGATGGGCTTCCCCACGTACACGCACGAGGTCAACTACATCAACGGGAACGTCGCGCTGGCGGAGAAGGGCGCGTTCGGCGACATGATCCTGTCCGGCTGGACGCCGGCGAAGGCCGATCTGGTTGAGAAGGCCATCGCACAGACCAACATCCGGAACCTCAACATCTCGGTCTCCACCTCCCGCATCATGACGGAGGGCAAGTTCCAGGGACGCATGGACCGCGAGGACATCATCCACATGATGACCGACGCGGTCGATGTGGCCAAGGAATCAGGCATCCAGCTGCTGGGGGTGAACGCGGAGGATGCCTCGCGGACGGATGAGGCGCCGGATGAGGACTATCTGCTCCGGTTCGCGCTCGCCGCCAAGGAGCATGGCGCGGACCGCATCCGCTACTGCGACACCTTGGGCTTCGACCGCGCGCACACGATCTACGAGAGCGCCAAGCGCCTCGCCCACGCGGTGCAGATTCCCATCGAGCTGCACTGCCACAACGACCTGGGGTACGTGGTGGCGAACTCCATCGAGGGCGCGATGGGCGCCATCGACGCGGGCGTCGATGCGTACATCAACACGACCGTCAACGGCATGGGCGAGCGCGCGGGCAACGCGGACATGGTGTCGGTCATTCTGGCGATCCGCAAGTCCCGGGGCCTGCGCGAGCGGAACCTGCTCGATCCGACCATCGACTTGACGAAGGCCTGGACGATCTGCAACTACGTCGCCGATGCCTTCGGCGTGCCCATTCCGATCAACCAGGTCGGTGTCGGCGCAAATGCCTTCGCGCATGAGTCCGGCATCCACGCCGACGGCGTGCTGAAGGACCGGCACAACTACGAGCTGTACTCGCCCGAGGAACTCGGTCGGGGCGAGGACGACTACTGCGAGAAGCACCCGACCGGCCGCGTCATCACCACCGGCGAGTACGGCGGCCGGGCCGGCATGAAGCACGTCTGCGAGCAGCACAACATCCCGATCTTCGACGAACAGGAGATGCTGGAACTCATCATGGCGGTGAACGCGCACAACCAGCTGCCGCTCACCCCCGATGAGATTCGGTTCATCGCCGAGTATCCCGAGGAAGTGCGCCAGATCGTCCGCATGTGGCCGGCGGGCGAGTAACGGCAGGAGAGCAGGAGTGTAGGAGTCTGGGAGTGTAGGAGAACGGCAACGGCCGGACGGCGCGGGCCGCGCTCCGCAGTTCCACCCCTCAAAGGAGTGATGACCCATGTCCGTAGACGAGGCTCTGAAGAAGATCGAAGTGACGGAGGTGCCGCCGTGCAAGAAGGCGGCGCTGGCATACTCGGGCGGGCTGGACTCATCGCTGTGTGTGGAGCTGCTCCGGCGGAAGTACAGGGCCGAGGAGATCGTGGCCATCACGGTAGACGTCGGCCAGGGGCAGGAAGAGATCGACAATGGGAACGCGAAGGCCAAGGTCCTGGGCATCGAGCCGATCCTCATCGACGCCCGCGAGGAGTTCACCGAGCAGTGGATGGCCAAGGCCATCCAGGCGAACTCCGACTACCTGGGCTACCCCGTCTCGACCTCGATGACCCGGCAGCTCATCGCACAGAAGGTGGCGGGCATCGCGCTGGAGATGGACTGCGACGCGTTGGTCGAGGGCTCCACGGGCAAGGGCAACGACCAGTATCGCATGCACAACGTCTTCACTCTCTTCGCGCCGGGCGTACGGGTGCTGGTGCCGGTGCGGGACTTCGACCTGACCCGCGAGGAGGAAGAGCAGATCTGCACGGCGTGGGGCGTGCCGGTCACCGAGTTCATCCGCGGCGGCGACGACCGCACGATGTGGTGTCGCTCCATCGCGAGCGGCGCGATCAAGCTGGACATGGAAGTCCCCGACTACGTGTGGATGTGGCTGAAGAGCGGCGACAACGCCGCCAAGGAGCCGTCGGACATCACGCTGACCTTCGAGGGCGGCCTGCCCGTCGCGCTGAACGGCGAGCGGATGCCATTGTCGGAGCTGGTGCCGGCCCTGAACGTCCTGGGCGGGAAGCACGAGATCGGCCGCATCGACATGATCGAAGACGGGATCATGAACCTCAAGTCGCGGGAGGTCTATGAGGCCCCGGGTGCGGCGATCATCCTCAAGGCGCACCGCGACCTCGAGCAGCTCACGCTCACCAAGGACGAGGTCGAGTTCAAGAAGATCGTCGAGCACCAGTGGGCGCACATGGTCTACCACGGCGAGTGGTTCCACCCGCTGAAGGGCGCGCTCGATGCCTTCGTTGCCGCCACGCAGCCGAACGTCAACGGCACGCTCGGGATCCGGTTGGATCGCGGGAACGTCATCATCACCAGCCGCCAGTCCGACTACGCGCTCTTCCACCCGATGCGCTACATCGACAGCGGCTACCAGTTCGATCAGCGCATCTGCCACGACGCGGCCAAGATCCGGGGGCTGATCTTCGAGGTGCTGGCGTGGCGGAGGGATAAGGCGAAGTAGGCTTACAGGATGGGCAGGATGTAGCAGGATGACGGCAACGGCGATCAGCGGGCCCGGCTCAGGCGTTACCTTCGATGGGTCGGGCCTGATCGCTTCTCCTGAGGAACACCATGCGGCGCTCTCACAGGATGAGTCGGCGGGAGTTCGTGAAGACGACGGCGGTTGCGGCCGGGGCGCTGGCGGTGGGGACGACGGCATTGGCGCAGGAGGGGAAGAGCCGCGTGGTCATCGCGAGGAATGAGGCGGTGACGAAGGGCGGGGAAGTGGTGGAGGAGGTGCTCGGGCAGATGGTGGATGCGGCGGTGACGGCCTTGACGGGAGAGGCGGATGCGGCGAAGGCGTGGGGGAAGCTGTTCTCCTCGGATGAGAGGATCGGGCTGAAGCCGAACGGGCTTGGAGGGCCGATGATCTCGACGGCGACGGCCCTCATCCATGTGTGCGTGGAACGGCTGCGCGGAGTGGGCGTCAAGACCGAGAACCTCGTCATCTGGGACCAGGACCCGGCGAAGCTCGTCGCGTGCGGGCTGGAGCCCGGAGAGACGTGGGGCGTGCGCTGCGTCCCGGCGAATGCGGAGTGGGATGCACCGACGCAGAACGGCTCGTTCGCCGGGCAGATCACCAGCGTCCTCACGAAGCAGATCGACGGGTACGTCAACCTGCCGATCATCAAAGACCACAACCTCGCCGGCGTCACCGGTGCGCTGAAGGCACACTACGGCTCGATCAGCAACCCCGGTGCGCACCACGGGAACGGCTGCGATCCATACATCCCCGACCTCTACAGCATCCCCGCGGTCCGCGACAAGAGCCGCCTAATCCTCACCGACGGCACTCGCGCGACCTGCGAGGGCGGCCCGCAGTGCAACCCCCTCTTCACCTGGAACGCCAACCTCATCCTCGCCGCCACCGACCCCGTCGCGCACGACATGCAGCTCTGGAAGATCATCGATGCCCAGCGCGAGACGAACGGCCTCCCGCCGCTGGAAGCCGTCGGCCGCAAGCCGAAGAGCATCCTCACGGCGGCGGAGAGGGGGTTGGGGAAGGTGGAGGAGTCGAGGATTGAGGTGAAGGACCTGGCGCTCGGGTGAGCGGGACCCACGCCAAGCCTCGTCACGCCCCCTTCGCACGTCCTGCCTGGAGATCCCGGTATGCGGCTTCGAGTCGCGGAGCTTCCTTCGACCGCATCCGATCCGCCACGCGATCGAAGGGGGCCTCCATCAGCGTCGTCCCGTCCGCACCGGGCAGCTCCACCTGGGATGGAGTAGCCGCCGGCCCCTCCCGAGACACCGCCCACTGACCGCCCAAGCCGCGCGCGATAACCTCGCCGAAGTAGGCTCCCGCCCCCGAAACGAAGAGGGCCGGGTCCACGGCGTCCGTCGGTTCCGATCCGTGGAAGAGGTCATCGACGAGCTGGTCCACCTCGGCGAGGCTCTCGGGAGAGAAGTCGTACGGCTTCTTCTTCCCCGTCAGAGGCGAGACCTCATCACTGAGAGAGTAGCCCATGTTGTACGAGTCGGCGAACATCCGCGCCTGGAGGTTCATCGTCCTTGCGGCTTGCACTGACGGGGATGGAACGAGCGCATCACGGACTCGACCGAAGAACCCCTTGCCTCGACTGGCCATGGCTCGTGACCTCCTTGGGCATAGCACTTCAGCAGCCGCCCCAACCGCACCAAGGAGTCCCTCGGCTGGCGCAGCCGGACCTGCAAGTGGCGCTACGGTCGAATGAGCCGCGGCGTCGAAGCCGGCGCTTCACCTACAGCCTCTGTTCGGCCCATCGCTGCAGTGCCACGGACACGACCCCGCAGACCGCGAAGATCCCCGCGAAGATGAGGAAGACGGGCTGGAAGGTTGGGAAGTGGGAGCGGAGGGCGGCGCCTGCGAGGGCCGCGATGGCGACGCCGGCGCCGTGGTAGACGAAGACGGACCCATAGGCCAGCGGGCGGCGCTGGCGGTCGGCGGAGTCGCCGACGATGGCAGAGGCGATGACGGGGACGGAGCTGCTGAGCAGGCCCAGCGCGGCGGAGGCGATGCCGATGGTGGCGGGGCTGGACCACATTCCGCAGCCCGCCAGTGAGGCCGCCACGAAGAGGAAGCTGCCGGCGAGCGACCAGGCGCGGCCGAGCCGGTCCGAGATGACGCCGCTGGCCCAACCCCAGAGCAGTCGGGCGAGCGGATACGGCGCGGCGAGCAGCCAGATCCACCCCTTGCCGTAGCTCACCTTGATGACATCCCCGAACGAGCCGAGCATCAGCCCGAAGCTCAGCGCCGCGGCGAACTGCAGGAAGCCGGAGATGAAGGCCTTCGCCTTGCCCATGATCCCCAGCAGCGCGCGGAACGAAGGTCGCTCGGGCTCGACGTGGTCGAGGCGCGGTGTCGTCAGCAAGACCACGTTGCCGAGCAGCGAGACCCCCGCCGCGACCACGTACAGCAGGTAGAGGGAGCCCTCCCCCACGCTGGCATAGACCCAGTTGAGGCCGACGACCCCGAGCGTGAAGCCCAAGTGGGTCGCGGTGTAGAGCACGCCGACGGTGGAGCCGTACTGCGCCTTGCCGCGGTCGGTGGCGGCGAGGACCTGGAGGCTGCTGCCGGCCCAGAGGGCGGCGCCGCCCCAGCCCCAGACGAGCGCTGCACCCAAGGCGAGGGCGTACTGGCGCTCGAAGAAGAAGGCTGCCATCGCGACGCAGAAGCCCGTGTAGGTGAGGGAACCCACGATGGTCTGCAGCCGGTCGGGCCAGCGGCGGAGCAGCCACACGTTCGCGATTCGGAAGAACATCATCGAGAAGTACACGGCCGCGATGATGGCGCTACGCGTGGTGGCGCCCCACCCCGTGAGGTCGCCGAGGTAGGACATGAGGAACTGCTGCTGAGCCCCCGCCCCGAAGAAGAGGAAGAGGTTCGCCGCCGTCAGCGTCCAGATGACGCGACGGGCGAGGCGAGACGGATCCGGCTCGGAAGCGGCAGGGTCGGACATGACCGACTACGCAATCCCCCACTTCCGCAGGTTGTCGAAACTGATCCGCGCTCTCTCCAGCGAGGGTCCGGCACAGGTGTCCTGCTCGACGATGTACCACTCGACCCCGGCCCTCTCCGAGGCGGCGAAGATGGCGGGGAAGTCGAGAATGCCGTTGCCGACCTCCGTGAAGGTGGGGGAATCGCCGGGTGTCATGTCTTTGAGGTGCACGAGCGGGACGCGGCCCGCGAAGCGCTCGATGGTGGCGGCGGGATCGTCGCCGCCGTGCTGCACCCAATAGGTGTCGATCTCCGCCTGGACGAGATCGGGATCGGCGGCGGCGTAGAAGATGTCAAAGCCCGTCTGGCCGTCGAAACGCTGGAACTCGAAGGAGTGGTTGTGGTAGCAGAGCTGCAGACCGGCGGCCTTGACCTTGGCGCCGATCTCGCTCAGCAGCCCGGCCACGGTCCGCCAGCCCGCGGCGTCCTGCCGGCGATCCTCGGGCATCCAGGGGCAGACGATCCAGCGGTTCCCGATGGCGAGGTTCTCGTCGATGACCTGCGAGAGATTGCTTTCCAGGGCGTCGATGCCGACATGGTTCCCCGTGAGGGCGAGCCCGAGGTCGCCGACGAAGCTGCGGAACTCCCCCGGCGACATCCCGCCGAGGTTGCCGCCGATCTCGATGCCGGCGTAGCCCATCTCGGCGATCTGCTTCACCACGCCGACGAAGTCGTCAGCGAGTACGTTGCGAACCGTGTAGGTCTGCAGGGAAACGGGGATGGTTGGCATGGATGAGCATTCCTTTCCATCGTCTCGGGTGGCGTCGAAGCTGGCGCTCTGACCTACATCAGCCAGAGGCCTTCGCGGCAGATGTCGGCAACGAGGCCGAAGCCGTCGCGGAGCTGCTCGAACTCCTCCGGTGTGTAGCAGAGGACGTCGAGCGCCGGCTTAGGGCGGAGAGTGATCAGCATGTGCCCCATGCGGTTCACGGACCGGATCTCCCTGAACCGCTCGGCGACCAGCAGCAGGTCGATGTCGCTGTCTTCATGTGCCGTGCCGGCCGCGCGAGACCCGAAGAGGATCACATGCTGGGGGTCGTAGGCCTCGATGATGCGAGGCAAGTAGACGTCCAGAAAGCGCTGAACAACCTCGTCCTTGACGGCGGTGAGAGTCATGCCCACCCCTCCTCTGCAAGTCTGGCCAGGACCCAGTCGCGGATGAGCCGAGCATAGTCCAGGCGGCTCTCGGCGTCCTCCAGAGCGTAACGCTCGAAGGGCGTCACCAAGCTCGCATCGGGGTAGCGCGCGGCAATGTAGTCGGGGACCAGCGAGGCGGCGGCGTCCACGACGGGGGAGGGAGCTTCGAGCGCCTCGGCTAACTGGACCAGCCTGTGGTGACGCGGCGGTCCCTCCTGGTTCCGGTAGATCCACAGCGCCTTCAGGAGCTTCTCCGCCGCCTGCTGGCAGTTCACCGCGCAGTGGCTGTAGAAGCCGTTGGCCGCGTCCGACGCAGCGGCCTCCAAGTCGCGCGCGCCCTGCTCCACCCAGTTGCGAACCGCCTGCTCGAGGGTCATAGACCTCCCCCCTACACCGCCTTCTTCATGACCATGCTCTGGTGATCATACACCATCTGGCACTTGTTGCGGTAGGCCATGTTGGCGAGGGTGGTAGCGACGGCGTGGGCGTAGCCGACGTCGATGTTGGCGCGAGGCTGCTGGCGGCTGCGCACGCAACGGAGGAAGTCCTGCAGGTGATCGACGCTCTCAGGGGACTCCCACTTCACGCCGCCGTCCTTCTGGCTCTTGAGGACCTTCGAGGCGTCGATCTTCAAGGCAGTATTGGGGTCACCGGGGGTAACGGGCATGATCGTGCCGCCGCCACCATCACCGTACGCAATGCCCGCGTTGAGGTCCATCGTGCCG
Source organism: Armatimonadota bacterium (assembly GCA_016869045.1). Lineage (GTDB taxonomy): Bacteria > Armatimonadota > Zipacnadia > Zipacnadales > VGFC01 > VGFC01. The sequence goes on along the minus strand of VGFC01000232.1, from coordinate 1,420 downwards.
TGGGTGCCGTAGAGGGTGATGCCGCGCCCATTGGCGCCGTTGCCCAGGCGCATGTGGTAGGTCACGAGGCAGCCGCTCGGGTACTCCAGCAGACACTGGATCGTGTCCGGGTTGGTGCGGCCGTCGGGCCAGACGTACACGCCGCCCCAGGCGACCGCCGAGTGTGGAATCTCGTCGAGCACCCAGTTCACGAGGTCGATCTTGTGGCTCATCCACTGGCAGAGGCAGCCGCTCGAGTAGGGCCAGAAGAGCCGGAACTCGCGGTACTTGCGTGCACTGAACGGCTCGTAGGGAGCGTACGCCAGGAACTCGGTCCAGATGGTGTCCTTCTCGGTGAGCGAATTCTCGGCGCCGGGGATGCGCCAGCGTTCCTGGAAGAGGGGCTCGTAGATCTCGCCATACGTGACCTTCCCCAGCGCGCCAGACTTCACGAACTGCTGCGCGCCGAGGTAACGACCGTCGCCGCGCGCCTGCGTGCCGAGCTGCACGATTCGGTCGCTGGCCTTGACCGCCTCCCAGCAGAGCCTGATCTGCCGGAAGTCGCACCCGAGGGGCTTCTCGACATACACGTCCTTGCCCGCCTCCACGGCGATCCGGCAGTGGTAGGCATGGGCGAAGTCGGGCGTGGCGATGATGAGTACGTCGATGTCCGGGTCGGCGCAGATCTCGCCGAGGGTGCGGTACTGCTTCGGGTCTTTGCCGGTGAGCTTCTTCAGCCGCGCGGCGCCCGACTCGAGGCGTTGCTTCCAGATGTCGCAAACGGCCTGGAACTCGACGTTCTCGGACTCGGCAAACTTGTGGGCCCAGTCCACCAGCCCGGAGCCGCGGCCGCCCGGGCCGACGATGCCCAGCGCGAGCCGGTCGTTCGCGCCGAAGACGCTCCTGGGCAGGATCAGCGGACCCGAGGCAATGGCAGCGGCGGTGGTGGTTGTCTTGGCGAGGAAGTCACGGCGAGTGATGGGCGATGTATGGGACATGGATTGGGCCTCCCTCCGACGCTGGCCGAGCTGGGCCGCGTGGTGCGTTTGCCCCGTCGAACGACACGCCCTACCGGCTGGTGCGGCCTCCCCTGGCCGCGATCAGCTCCGCAACCTGGGAGTGGCCGTTCTTCATTGCCATGTCGAGGGGAGTGATCGTGATCCCGGCAACTTCCGCACCGACGTTGGGGTCGGCACCGCCGTCGAGCAGGGCCGCGGCCACACGCGGTTGGCCGATCGTTGCTGCAAGGAACAGCGGGGTGAAGCCCTCGCCATCCTGAACATTGGGATCCGCTCCCTTCTGGATGAGCAGAGCTGCCACAGTCGCGCCATCGACCATAGCTGCGAGGTGCAAGGGGGTCTCTCCGCTCTTGTCCACAATGCCGGCGTCTGCCCCCTTCTCAAGAAGCAGCGTCGCGATCTCAACATGGTCGTGCCCTGCT
>VGFC01000231.1 GCA_016869045.1 Armatimonadota bacterium | reverse complement strand
TGAGCTGTGGCATGGGCTGTGACCTCGGCTGCGATGGAGTGGTGCGATCACACCCTACTTCGCTGCCGAGCCACCGCCCTCCCGCTACATCCCTCGTCTCCCCTCACCCAAAAGTGCTGAACTACAGCCTAGAGGGGAATCCGCGATATCGATTCTCGCGCGCCATGAGGATTGTGTTGACAAAGGCATGGTCGGGATTGGTATCCCGACCTACGAGACACGTGGAGCGCGTAGAGGAGACGTCCTTCCTCGAGAGACGCCTTCCTCAACACAATCTGAACCGCGCCCCTACACGCGAACGGCTGGTACGAGAATCGCGAATCCCCATTCAGAGCCAGTCGGTCGCGTGGCGGAGGGCGGGGGGGATCTCCGCCGCGTTGATGCGCAACAGGTCGCGGTAGAGCGCCTTCTGGGCTTTCGAGTTGGGGCGCACAGGGTAAGCGAGTAGCGCCTGAGCGAGGAGGCGCGGGTCCTCGGTGGCGATCGCATCGCCGAGAAGCGTCTGGTGGGTGGCGAGAGCGCTCATCAGCCCGTGCACCGAGTCGGGGATTGCGTAGCGGCCCCGAGGCCTGAGCTTCCCCCTGTGCATGACGAGGCTGTACTCGACCACCGTCTGCGGCTTGAAGCCGGCGACCGCGCCCTCGGCCGGGCGGCTGGCCACGACCGAGATGGGCTGCTTGCCCCCGACGCCCTGAAGCAGGCGCGCGATGATGTCATGGTCCTGACGGATGAGCGCATACTGGCCATGGGCCTCGGTGGCCCAGAAGCGCGCCCCATGCTCCTGCTGCGTTAGTTGGCGCAGGGCAGCGTCGGCCCGGCGACGCGCCAGGTCGCCGCCACGGCAGCTCGCCCGGATCTGAGCGGGGGTGACCCCCTCCACGACGGCCTGCCGCTCGGCCAGGGCCTCGTCGTAGAAAAGGTGCCACATGCCATCGAACTCCGTGGAGAAGACCAGGACCCCCAGGTTCCGGTAGAACTCCCACATCTTGCGAAGGCCGATCCCGATGTTCCGGCGCGTCACGGCATCCCAGTGGCGCTTCAGCCGGACAGGCCGCCAGTCGTCCGTGAGGGTGCGGTCCATGATCGCGAAGAGGTCTTCGCCGCGGTAGGCGCCCTTCAGGATGAAGCTGCAGTGATTGATGCCCGCGACCTCGACGTCGAAGCCGAAGTCCATCTCATCGCGCCCCATGAGACGCGGCAGGTCCCAGAAGTGGTTCAAGTATCCGGCGCAGACGCCCAGCGACCGGATGCGCGTGTGGTGGTTGAGTATCGCGCTGAAGACGGCGACCGGGTTAGCGAAGTCGAAAAGCCAGGCCTCCGGGCAGCGGCGCTCCATCTCCCGCGCGATTCCCAGCAGGACGCGTCCGCCCTTCACCGCCAGGAAGGCGCCGCTGGGCGAGACGTTGTCGGAGGCCAGGAAGCCGTGCCGGAGGCTAGCGAGGGTGCTCAGTTCGAAGCTGAGCCGGGAGCCGGCCATCAGGATCACGCTCACCGCATCCGCCCCTTCGAGCGCCGCCGGGAGCGAGTCACCCCAGGTGATCCGGCAGTCTGCGCCCGCGTACTCGGGCGTCTGCATGACCGTGCGGGCCACGAGTTCGGCGCGAGCTACGTCGAGGTCGTGCAGGTGGACCTCGCCCGCGGCCAAGGCATCGGACGCCGCCAAGGCCCCCCGCAGGATGCCGACGACCCGATGCGCACCGCCGCCGATGAAGACCGCCTTCATCGTCAGGTCCTCCGTGGGAAGAGGAGTATGCGCCGAGGCCGGTCGTTCGACGCCGGACCCCCGAAGCCCTACCACGCAGGGGTCGAGGTGGCTTGCGTGTGCACACTCATGCGTTACTTGCGTTTGCGCACTTGACACGCCCTTTGCATCTCTGTAGAATGCTATCGTTCCCTAATCCGTTCTCTTCCGTACCAACTCCCATGATACGTCCCGACCGTCGGAAGCAAGGGCCTCCTCTTCTGTCTGTCGGGGCTTTTCGTGTTCTAACCGCAGCACTACAACACCCCAATCTGGAGCACGGAAGGTGAAGCAGCATGCCAAGCCGACTAGCATCTACAGGCGAAGGCGTACGAGTTGCATCCAGTGTACTTCTCGCTGGCGAGTGCGTTCGAGGCGTCGGTCGTCTGATGGAGCCCAATGGCGGGCCGAGTGGACTTGATGCCGTCCAAACTCGCTCGTTTCGGCGCTTTGGCGAGGCTCTAGCCAAGTGGGCCGAGACATTCGAATGCCTTGCGGACGGGAAGTACTCTCCGCAGGTACCGATGATGCTGGCACCGCTCGAAGCTGCGAGTCGCAAGGCCTTGACGTCAGGTGCCTCGCAACCCACGACCGAGGACCTCCGTGCCCAGGCCGGGTGGTTCGCCAGCATGTCTTCCCTCTGCCTGAGCATTGGGCAGGGCAGGCTCGAAGACATCAAGCGCGATGAACTCGAGATGCTGTCCAGCAACCTGAAGACGGTGCGCGGGTGCCTGCTGGACTACTCGCCTGCACCCCCCGCGCCGCGCGCTTGGTCCAGATAAGACGCGCGCATCGCGAGACGTGAATGCCAATCCACCCCCCCGAACGCCAGCTATGGCGCCTAAGACAGTGGGCTGTCCGGACGAAGCGAATGGTCCACTGGACTCCGTGGATTGAGCCCATCCCCGATGCACTCAGCGTGCTACTCGACGGTCTGGAAGCCCGGCGGAAGCAGTTGACGCCAGACGAGGAGGAGCAGTGGGTCGAGGAGGTCTACGCAGCAATCACGGACCTTGTAAACGTCCTGGACGCACTTGACATCGTCGAGAAGGCCCACAGCGTCCGGGTTCCTCAGTGCCTCATTCGCCCCCTCGAGCGTCTTCTCAAGACATATCTCAACGGGGAAGAACGCCAACTGGCGCTCGTGTCCTACTGGTTTGCATTCAACTACTGCGTCGATCCCACGCTCGGACCGGCACTGGCGGACCTCATTGACCCGTACGTGGACCCTGATACAGCGAGTGCGAAACAACTCATGCGCCGTCTGGGCACTCTCGTGGTTCTGGGCGTACCCGCGGGGGAAGAGGATGCCGCGCTCCAGCACTGCCTTCTTGCACACGAGTTGGGGCACGTGATAGAGGCAGCCGATATTCTCGGAGTGTCAGCGAGCATGAAGGGGCTGCCGGAGCAATGGTCGCACTGGATCCGCGAGATCCAGTGCGACATGCTGGCCTCACACATGCTCGGACCATCCTACCTCTTCGCGTTCATCCACCGCCTGTGGAGAATCGAGGCCGGAGACAGCCATCCATTCGGCAGCATGCGAATCTGGGCGTGCCTTCGGGCACTGGACTACGGCGCATCACATGAGAGCGACAACCCGCTGCGGCGGCTGGCGGCGAAGGACATCGTGGGCAAGGAGGCCGTGTGGTCCCAGGTGGCAGCAGACCTAGGGGACGATGCGGTGGCCACCGCATTCGCCAAGTTGGTCGACCATCTGTATGACAGGATGGCGAGTACAGCCCTGCCCTTGCCTTGGGGGTGGCGGGACGCCCAGTTCGCCGAGCCCAGGACGCTCGCGAATCCCGCAGTTGAAAGGCTGCTCCATCACGTGCCCCCTGCTATGTGCTTTGCTCGTGGCGATGATGGGACGCTAGTGCCTACCATCATCGACCCAAGGGACATGTGGCTGGCGGCCTGGCTGGTGGAACTCCAGCCGACATTGCGGGAGCGGTTCGCCGAACCGTGGGCGGAGGAGAAGGACGGAGAGGCGATCGCCGCAAGGAAGCTCGACCTACTCGTGGCGAAGGGCATCGAGGCGGCGGACACGCAGCTAGCGGCGGAGGAGGGCTGAGGGAATGGTCCTAAGCGGAGAACACATCGCGGCACTACTGGCGCACCCGGAAGGGGATCAACGTCTCACAATCGTGCCACTGCTTGGCGACGGGGTCAGGCCGACTGAGGCGTCCGTCGACCTGCATCTCGGTCACCACTTCCTGTTGCCGCGCCGCGCCGAGACGCCGACCCTCGTCCCTCGGAAGCTGCCTCGTCCGGCGATCCCGGGTCAGCCAATGCAACCCGAGGAGGTTGGACTCGAGTCCGTCTGGCTTCCCGCGAACCGCCAGCTGGTGTTGCACCCGCGCGAGTTCCTGCTGACGGCGACGCTGGAGTTTGTGGGATTGCCGCCAACCGTGTGCGCCCAAGTGATGGGCCGATCACGGTGGGCACGGGTCGGCCTCGTCGTGGAGATGGCTAGCTTCGTCCACCCCGGGTACCGGGGTTGCCTGACGCTCGAGATGCAGAACCTCGGCAGCACACCGATCGAGCTTCAGCCCTACCTGCGGGTAGCTCACCTTGTGCTCATGCAGTGCACGAAGACGACGAAGGCCATCTCGCCCGGCCAAGTAACGTGCGCGATCCGGCCCGAGTTCTGGCCGCTCGTTTCGGACTCGGACGAGGAGACCATCGAGCGCTTGGCTGGGCGATAAACTGAGTCCGCGTTCCTCCCGCCCGCAACCCCGGCTCGTTCCTTGCCCCACGCCCTTCCCCAGTGCTATAATCCGCCGCGCAGGGACACCTTGGAGGTGTGAGACAGGGCCATGGCTGGTCATTCAAAATGGGCGAACCGCATCCATCGGAAGAGCCGGCAGGATGCGAAACGAGGGAAGCTGTTCAGCAAGCTGGCGCGGGAGATCATCGTGTCGGCGAAGCTGGGCGGGGGCGACCCGGAGATCAACAACCGGTTGCGGTTGGCGATTGAGGCTGCGCGCAGCGCGAGCATGCCGGTGGACAACATCGAGCGGGCCATCAAGCGCGGCAGCGGCGAGGGCGGAGAGGCCTCCTATGAGGAGATCACCTACGAGGGGTATGGGCCGGGCGGGGCGGCGATGATGCTGACGTGCCTCACCGACAACCGGACCCGCACGGTGGCGGAGGTCCGGCGGCTGTTCGACCGCGCGGGCGGGAACCTGGGGGAAGCGGGCTCGGTGGCGTGGATGTTCGAGCAGAAGGGCGTCATCGTCATCAACAAGGGCGACAAGGTCGATGGCGACGAGCTGCTCCTGGCGGCGGCGGATGCGGGCGCGGAGGATGTGAACGAGGAGGACGAGTACTACGAGGTCGTCACCGACCCGCGCGACTACCAGGCGGTTCACGATGCGCTGAACGAAGCGGGCTACGAGTTCGAGCGCGCGGAGCTGACCCTCGTGCCCAAGAGCAGCGTGCCGATTCCCGATGAGCGAGCCAAGAACCTCCTGAACCTCATGGAGCAGTTGGACGACCACGACGACGTGCAGCGGGTGTTCTCGAACTTCGAGGTGAGTGAGGAGGCGATGGCGGCGGTTGCGGGGTAGAGGCAGGTTTCGGGTTTCGAGTTTCGGGTTTCGGGTTACGGCGAATGGCATCGCGGCTGAAGCCGCTCCCACAACGGCGACGACCAGCGTCTGAAGGGATGGCTTGATGGACCTACGGTGCTTGTACGCGAGAGGGCTTGAGCTGCCGCATCCGCTGATTGCGGCGTCGGCCGGGACGACGGAGGTTTTGGAGAAGATGCGGCGGTGCGAGGAGGCGGGGATGTCGGCGGTGGTGATGAAGACGCTCTTCGAGGAGCCGGCGGCGCGGAAGGACCCGGCGCCGATGTTCCGGACGCTGCAGCGGAGGATCGGGCCGGCGCGGGGGACGACGTTCTACACCTACGAGCAGGGCTCCCACCTCGATCCCCAGCAGTTCTGCGAGGAGATTCGGAAGGCCAGAGAGGCGCTCGACATCAAGGTCATCGGGAGCTGCGCGTGCGTGTCGGACGAGGCCTGGAGCGAGTATCCGCGTCTGATGGAACAAGCGGGCGCGGATGCGATCGAGCTGAATCTGTCCTGCCCGTATAGCGCGCACCTGACCGACAACCTGGCGGCCTTGCCGGAGTTCATCGAGCACGCGACGCGGATCGCGCGGGAGGCGGTCTCCATTCCGCTGGCGGCGAAGATGACGCCGCAGATGAGTTCGCCGCCGCAGATGGCGCGGCTGATGGAGCGCGCGGGGGCGGATGCGGTGGTGCCGTTCAGTAGGTTTCCGGGGTTGGACATCGACATCGAGGCGGAAGCGCCGCTCATGCACGGTGGCATGGCCGGGCACGGGGGGCCGTGGTCGCTGTACTACGTGCTGGGTTGGCTGTGGCAGATCGACCAGGCGACCGACCTGCCGATCAGCTCGAGCGGCGGCGTGTGGCAGACGGACGATCTGATCAAGCACCTGCTCTGCGGCGCGGACACGGTGCAGCTCTGCACGGTGCTGTACATCCAGGGCTACCAGGTCGCGGCAGCAATGTTGCAGGGCCTGAGGGACTGGATGGAGGCGAAGGGGTACGCCTCGCTGGAGGACTTCCGGGGGAAGGCCGGCGGGCGCGTGCTGGGCATGAGGCAGGTCGAGCGGCGGCAGACCGTCGTGGCGGCCATCGACCCGGAGCGGTGCACCTCCTGCGGCACGTGTGTGAGGGTCTGCCCGCACGGCGCGGCGAAGGATGTGCACGAGGGCCCGGTGTCGATCGTTGCCGAGGAGTGCAGCGGCTGCGGGCTGTGTGTCGATCTGTGCCCGGTGACGGCGATCGCGATGCAGCCGCTGCCCGACGGCTATCGTCCGCGACACCGCATAGCGAGCTACTATGATGTTCTCTCGGGGTGAGAAAAAAGAGGGACACCATACCAATTTCGGACGTCGGAAATTGGTATGGTGTCCCTCTTTTTTCCTCGCGCTTGTCCCCTCCGTAGCTTTCGCTGCCGTTGAGCTCGATGTCACCGTGGGCCTGGGCGGGCACGCACGGTTGGGCGCGTGGACGCCGGTGCGGGTGGTGGTGGACAACAAGGGTGAGGCGACGCGCGGGGAGCTGGTGATCCCGCCCCAGGAGACCACAAGTCCGACGAGCGACTACCGCATCGCGGTGGATGTCCCGCCGTCGTCCAGGCGGGCGTTCGAAATGTACGCTCGGCCGCGGGACGGGGCGTCGGCCTTGAGGGTCGAGTTCCGCCCGCAGGTCGGCCCGAGGGTCGCGAAGGAGGCGGCGTGCGCGTGGCACGACTCGCGGTCGCGGATCGTCGTCGCGATCAGCCGGAAGGCGGGGGGGCTGGGAGCCGCGGGCACCGCGCAGATCACCGAGGCAGGCCCGAGCGCGCAGAACTACTACTCGTCGGCCGAGTCCGTTGTGACGTACGTGACGCCGGACCGCTCGACCGGTGCGCTGGGGCTCCCGGACCGAGCGGCAGGCTATGAAGGCGTCTCGGCGGTGGTTCTGCGCGACATCTCGCCGGGGGACTTCGAGGAGTCCGAGCGCGATGCGCTGGTGGCCTGGGTGGAGAGCGGCGGACTGCTCGTGATTGTCGCCGGACCGAACGTCGCTGAACTGCGCGGCTCGTTCATCGAGAAGCTCTCGCCGCTGAAGGTCCGCGGGCAGACGGCGCTCCCCCACTTGGGGGCGCTGGCCGAGTCCTTCCGGCAGGACCTCAACTACGGGCGGGCGCTGGTGGCGAACACCGAGGCGAAGCCCGACGCGAAGGTCATCGTCTCGCAGGGCGGGCTGCCGCTGTTGGCCTCGCGGCGCTACGCGAGCGGCATGGTGTACTTCCTCACCGCGGACTGCACGGCGCCGCCGCTGGACTCGGCCGACGCGCTCCAGACCGAGATGTGGTCGGACATCCTGGAGGAACGGCCTCCGAAGGAGAGCTGGCCGATGCTGCTGCGGCTCCGCCCGAGCGGCCAGCCGCTGACTCGTGGGGGCGTGTCACCGGGGCTGGTGCAACTACCGGTCCTGCGCTGGGAGGCCTTTGCGCTGTTCGGGGGGTACCTGCTGGCCTACATTGCGGCGCTCGTGATCGCGAACGTAGGGTTGAAGCGGTTGGACCGGCGGGAGTGGACGGGGCAGGCCACGGGGCTGGTGATCATCGCTTTCAGCCTCGGGGCGTTCTTCGTCGGGTCCTCGGAGAAGCTGGCTGCCTGCCGGACGTACGACGCGGGGGTCGCGGCGCTGCGGTCGGGCTCCTCGGTGGCCTGGCTCGAGGCGGTGTCAGGCCTGCGGTCACCCGCGGCCCGGCGCTACAACGTCGCGGCCGGGACGGAGGGGCAGACGATCGAGTACATCTGGGGGGCGCAGCGCAAGCTGAGTTGGCCTCTGGGGCAATACGCGACCTTCGGCCTGCGGGACATGCCGGTTCCCCTGTGGGGGTTCGGTGTGGTGCGGGTGCAAGGGCCGTGGCGGATGGAGGGGCGAATCACGACGCGGCTGATCGCAGTGGACCAGCACCGGGTCGCGGTGTCGATCGAGAACGGGACGCCCTACGATCTGCGCTGGCCCTTCGTGCTGCTGCCGGGCGCCCCGGTGACCATGTCGGGGCTGATTCCCGCCGGCAACACGCGGGAGACGGACCCCTTCGAGGGGAGCCGCCTGGAGCGATCACAGGCAGCGACCCCGGAGAGCCCCCTGAAGGCGTTGACCGAGCACTGCAAGGCGGAGGACAAGCGGACAGCGCCCTCCCCGGAGGCGAGAATCCGGCATCGGCTCCTAAGCCAGCTTGGCGTGACCGAGAGCGAAGCGCTCGCGTCATCGAGGGGGAGCAGCTGGTACCCGTCGTTCCCCACCATGCCGACCCAGACCCAGGAAGTCAGCGCCCTCTTGTCGGAGCACGCGACCTTCGGGGCGTGGATCAAACTGAAGAGGCCGCTCGTGGGCGTGTCGCCGTCGGAGGGGCTGCACGTCTCGGAGGTGCTGGTGCTGGTGGAGGTTCCCGAGGACTACTCGCTGCCGACCCCCGGTGCCTGGCGATTCACCCAACCCCTGCCGACCATCGACGCCAGCTCGTCGGGGGTTGGGCTGGCCGAGGGCGGGGCGCTCCGGATCGCCCCGGGCGAGCACGAGCTGCGCTTCCGGCTCCCCATGCAGCCGGCCAGGCAGAAGGTCAGCGCCCTGGCGATCTCCCTCCGCGCCAAGACGCCGGGCCTGAAGGCGGAGGTCTACAACTACGAGCAGCGGCGCTGGGAGGAACTCCGGGTGAGCGTCAGCACGACCCCTTCCGCGGTCGAGGTTCTCGCCCCCGCAGCTGACTACGTCCGCGGGCCGTGGGTGAAGGTGAGGCTCTCACATCGGCAGAGGGAGCCGCTAGAGGTCAACTGCACGCTGAGCGGCGAATGCACGGAGAGGTGACCGACAACGGCGACGGCAACGGATGGTGAGGGATGAGGGAGATCGTGCAGGTTCGGAATCTGACGAAGCAGTTCCGCAACGTCACGGCGGTGTGGAACCTGTCGCTGACGTTGGAGGCGGGCGACATCTTCGGGTTCATCGGGCCAAACGGCGCGGGCAAGACGACGACGATCAAGATGCTCGCCACGCTGCTGCGGCCCACCTCCGGAACGGCGATCATCGACGGCCACGATGTCATGCTCAACCCCGGCGCGGTCCGCAGCGTCGTCGGGTACATGCCGGATGACTTCGGTGTGTATGACGACATCCGGGTCTGGGAGTACTTGGATTTCTTCGCGGCGGCCTACCGAATCCCCCGGACGCAGCGCCGACAGGTCATCGACGACGTGCTGGCGCTCACCGACCTGCAGACGAAGCGCTCCTCCTACGTGGACGAACTCTCGCGCGGGATGAAGCAGCGGCTCTGCCTGGCCAAGACGCTGGTGCACGACCCCAAGGTGCTGCTGCTCGACGAGCCGGCCTCGGGGCTCGACCCGCGCGCGCGGATCGAGATCCGGGAGCTGCTCAAAGAGCTGCAGTCGATGGGGAAGACCATCTTCATCAGCTCGCACATCCTCGCGGAGCTCTCGGAGTTCTGCAACAAGATCGGGATCATCGAGAACGGGCAGCTCGTCGTCAGCGGCGACGTGCACAGCATCATCGACCGCATCCGGGGCAACCTGCGGCGCGTGTGCATCGAGGTCGTCAGCGACGCTGAAATGGCGGCCCGCATCCTCGCGCAACAGCCGGGCATCGGGCAGATCGAGCGAGATGACCACCAGATCAGAGCCGAGTTCACGGCCGAGCGCGACGAACTCCCCCGGCTGCTGACGGCGTTGGTGGAATCGGGAGTGAAAGTCCGCGCCTTCGGCGAAGAGGAAATGGACCTGGAGGACATCTTCATTCGTCTAACGAGGGGAATCGTGTCGTAACGGCAGGAGTGTAGGAGTCTGGGAGCTTAGGAGAACGGCGACGGCCAACGACACGGCACGACGGGAGGCGGGGTGAGATGGCGCCTGAGGTCGAGTTGAAGGCCAAGCTGGCGGCGATCGGGCGGCGGCTTCGATGGGTGACCATCGAGGAGCGGGTCTCGTGGTGCCTGCTGCCCGGGCTGGTGGTCGCGCTGGCGCTGCTGGCGGTGCACAAGCTGGATCGGCTCGACGACCCGTACCCGTTGATGGCTCTCGCAGTCGGCGTGCCGCTGCTGCTGGGCCTCGCGTGGGGGCTGCTGAGGCGGGTGTCGCTGCTCGACGCGGCCTGCTTCGCGGATCGGAAGCTGGGGCTGAAGGAGCGGATGAGCAACGCGGTGATCTTCGCGGATCGGCCGGAGGCCTCGCCGCTGGTGCCGGCGCTGATGGCCGATGCCGCGAAGCACGCCGAGGACCTCTCCCCCACGGCGGTGCTCCCGTACCGCGCGAGTCGCCCGGCGCGCTGGTCGCTGCTGGCGGCGGTGCTGGTGGCGGCGGCCTGTCTGGCGCCGCAGTTCCCGGTGGGGCGGACGGCGGGCGAGATCGCCGTGCGGCAGGAGATGCGCTCCGAGGGGCAGCGCCTGCAGGAGGTCGCGAAACAGGCGAAGCAGCAGGCGAAGGCCAAGGGTCTGCAGAAGCCCGAAGAGCTAGCGAAGAAGCTCGAGAAGCTCGCGCGGGAACTCGAGAAGGCCAAGCTGAGCAAGAAGGAAGCGCTGCTGAAGAGCGGCAAGCTGGCGGCGGAGCTTCGGGAGGCGCAGCGGCTGGCGGCGCTGCAGGCGGGCACGGAGGGGCTGAGCCGAGTCGCGGAATCGCTGCGGGATGTGTCGTTCGAGACGGCGGCCATGCAGGACATCGCCCGCGCGGCCCGCGAGCAGCGCGCCGACGAGATGGCGGCAAAGCTGCAGAAGCTGGCCCAGGACCTCCGCGCGGGCAAGCTCTCAGCCGCCGACCGGAAGAAGCTGGCCGAGGACCTCAGGCAGATGGCGGAAGGGGCGCAGGCGGGCGGGATGGGCGACATGGCCCAGGCGCTGCGCGAGGCGGCATCGGCTGTGGAGCAGGGCAAGGACCAGGCCGCGGCGGAGGCGATGGAGCGGGCGGCCCAGAGCGCCAGTGACGCGGCGCAGGGAGCGGCCGAGAACCAGAGCCTCGAGCAGATGGCGCAGGAGCTGGAGCAGAGCCAGCAGCAGGTGGCCGAGGCGGACCAGCCGCAGTGCCCGACCCACGGAAACCAATGCCCCAACCCGCAGCCGGGCGGTGGGTGAGGGAGCGGCGGACAGGGGCCCGGTCAGGGCTCCCAGGGACAGCAAGCCGGCGGACAAGGAGCGGGTCAGGGGCAGCAAGGCGGCGGACAGGGGGGCAAGGGAGGTCAGCCACAAGGCAGCCGGGCGGGCACGTTTGCAGGCACGGGCACCACCAACGAGGAGCAGCAGGGCTCGCCGATGGCGCCGTACATGGGCGAGCCGAACATGCAGAAGGCCGGCGAGCGCCCGAAGTGGGAGCAGAAGCACGAGGCGATCTACGCGCCGGAGCGAATCGACGTGCAGACCGAGGACCGCAAGTTCCGCGGTCAGCTGGGCCCGGGGCGCGAGCAGTCCACTCCCGTACGCGGCGCTCCCCAACGCCAGTCGTCCTCTGCGCCATACTACGAGGTCTACGAAGCGTACGCCCAGGAGGCCGAGGACGCGATGGCGCGCGAGGACATCCCGCGCCCGTACGAGCGGCAGGTGCGCGACTACTTCCGCTCGATCCAACCCGACCGCGGAAATTAGGGACAGGCCCCAATTTCCG
>VGFC01000230.1 GCA_016869045.1 Armatimonadota bacterium | reverse complement strand
CGGCGCATTGGCAGCCCTGGCCCTCCTCGGAGAGCCAGATCATCACATCCCTCACGCCGGGAGTGCTGCCCAGGTCGGTGAGCCACTGGCTGACGAGCGTCACGAGTTCGGGCCTCGCGAAGCAGATGGAGTTTGGCACGCCGGCGGCCTTGAGTTGCGGGAAGGCGCAGAAGATGCCGGTGTCTTCGAGTTGCTCCAGATGATGGATGATCGGCACGATCCGCAGGGCGTGCCGGCGCGCCCGCTCCATGATCTCCGGCTTCATCGCCGCATGGCCGACCCCGCCCTCGTCCACCGAGAGGGTCGCGTGCAGCTCGATCAGGTTCATCTTGCCCGTGGCCATCGACTCGATGTCGCTAAGCACGCTCCCGCCCCACTCACCCCGTTCGGCGAGGTCCGGCCAGTCCACGATCTTGGCGACCGGCAACGCGACGGTTGCCTGCGGGCCCTTGCCTTTCAGCATCGGCGCGATCAGCTGCTGCAGCGTCTTGGCGGCATAGTAGATGCCAGTGTCCGTCAGACCGCTGCACACCAGGCCCCGGCAGTCGTCGGCGCCGCCCGTCGGCTCGATGCAGTATGCCTGATCGGCATTGCGCAGATCGCGCAGGCGCGGCTCGCCCGGCTTCGCGCGCTGCAGACGGATGACGAAGCCCCCGCCCTCGGCGGAGCCGACCGGCGGCGCAACCTCGGTGGCATCGCGTACGAGAGCCGCCAGTTCGTCAGCCGCACACCGCTCAAGCTCCGTGGCGTCCTCAGCCAGCGCGATCCGCAGTTCCCCTACCGGCACGGTGACCCGCCCGGTCATCGCGATCTCCTTCGGCAACGGAAGGAGTCGGCGACTCCAGGCCTGCGCTTCGTCCTGGGACAGTGGCTCTGTGCGGAGGGCGCCGGCATGGGTCGCGAACCCGAGAACAACGATCGGCAGCACAGCGAGCAGCTTGGGTAGCATGTCCGTCGCCTCCATCGACAGGTGGTTGTGCATCCTCCGCTGCTTCGTTCGCCACTGGAGGCGCTCCTTCGCGCCGCCGGGGCATCAACCCGTTCACCGGCCTGCGGGGCCCCTGATCGCTTCTGGGACAGTGAGCCAGGGGAGGCGGATGGCGCGCATGTCAGGTGTGATCTTCATCACATTCCCGGCCTGTGAGCGATTTGAGATGCAGGAATACCCCCCCCCGCCGAATGTGTGAACACGCAGAAACACATCAAGGGGAGGTGCAGAGCGATGAGACGCGGTATGATGGTGACAGTCTTGATGCTACTTGGGGCGTCTGTGCGTGCCCAACCGCCCCCGGAGGGCTTCACGGGCAACTGCTGGTGGCCCTGGCCGGATCCGCTCGGCGCCAATGTCGGGGAGATGACAGAGGTGCAAGCGGGCGGCTACGTGCACTACACGGTCAGCTGTGCAGACAAGGACCGGCGTCAGTGGGTCGAGAACGGCCAGCCGCAAGGTTTCCCGGAACTCTACGTGGATACGAGCAGGTACGTCAATGACCCGCCGGACAAGCCCTTCATCCACAGTTCCCAAGAGGGGTGGAGTGTAACCCAGATCGGCTTTGACGGTGGCAGCGGGACCTACACCTTCGAGTTCCACGGGGACGCGCCGATGCACGTTGAGATCACCCGCGACGAACTCGACCACTGGTGGTTCGAGGACGTCCCTGCCGGGCTTCCGGGCCCTCCCGGGGCTCCGGGATGGGAGGCTGGGAGCCGGGACGACCTGGAGGACGTGGGGCCCCTCTCCAAGACCGTTCGCATCGTCGCGAACATGGGATGGATCGAGGGGTACGTGACAGACGGACAGGGTGCCCCCGTCCTGGCCCTGGTGCAGGCTTGGCAGGGCGGGGTGATGGTCGCGGAGACTTGGAACGATCCTCTGGAAGGGGGCGTCTATGAACTCCACGAACTACCTCCCGGTCAGTTCGTGGTCCGTGCAACCGTCCCCGCCCAATGGGGAGGCGGCGTGGGCGAGACGAATGCTACCGTGACGCCGGGGCAAGGCACGCAGGCCGACATCACCATTGGGGTCGGTGGTGGCGGCGGAGGTGGAGGTGAGGGCGGCGGCGGGGGCGGCGAACCTCCGGGCGGCGGCGGGGGGGAACCTCCCGGGGGCGGCGGAGAGCCATGATTGATGAGTGGCAATCCACTCACACGCGGGCGCGGGGCGGGGGTACGCCCGCCTCGCGTCCGCGTAGGAAAGGGGGACGTGGGCGTGACGCAAGCACGGCTCTGTGGGGTGGCAATCCTGGCGCTTGTCGTAGGCTCGACCGGGCTCTGCCAGACCGAGGAACTGCGCACTCCTCGGCTCTCGAGTAACGAGACCCTTCCGCCGAGGGTGCTGCTCGAGGACGGCGTGAGCGTGTCCGTCACGGGGACCGTCGTACACGCGGTCCGTGCCCTGCTCGAGCCCACCGACCGCGACTTCGCGATTGGCTCGCCCACGAAGGACTTCGGCGCGGTGGCGCTCTTCGAGGCCAAGGACGTTCCCCTCTGGCAAGCGCTTGACTCGATGCTGGATGTGTACGGGTATGATTGGGGGATACGAGGGGGAGTCATTGCGCTCTGGCCGGTCTTCGAGCCCCGGCGTGAGAGGCCTGTACCTCCCCAGTCTGCCGAGCCCAGAGAAGGCGTAGCCCCCGCACAGGCGCCCCCGCTGCAGTTGCTCGAACCGACCTTGGTTGGCGAGGCCCTCGAGTCCGCCAGGGAGGCGAAGATCGCAGACGTAATGTACGATGAGGAGGCAGGCTCCTGGTACGCGGTGGTTCGCTTGCGGCATGCCGATCAGCTCTGGGTCGCACGCACTTTCGCGTGCGCAACTGGGGCAACTACGGGCGGGGTGTACCCCTATGCCGTCCTGCGAGTGGGGTCGTTCCGCCGACTGGACGCAGCAATGAGGGCGACGAGCGAGGCTGCCCTCGGCCCGGCGGCGACAGAGGCGACTGCTGAGGCCATCAGGCGGGGTGTGGTGGCTCTGTTGACAGCGCAACAGGCGGACACGGTCCGCAGGTTCGGGACCGCCCAGCTCGCCTTCCGGGAGCTTCCCACCCCCCTGGCCGCTCTGTTTGTTCAGTACGCGGAGGCCAAAGTCGCCGCGATGCGCACCCCGGGGGGGACCCCCATGGGCATCGACTGGACCCAGCCTGGGGCGGCGCGGGTCGAGGTGCGGACGACCAGGGGGACCTTCGTGAATGGGAAGGGTGCCCGGTCAACGAGTGTCTACCTGGTCGTCAGCTGCGTGGTGCCGAACACCGATGGCGGGGAGTGCTCGTTCTAGACTGGCGGCCCGGTGCGTCGGGGGTGGCAGCCATGCGTAGGGCCTTCACGCTCATAGAGGTATTGGTCGTTCTGGCGATCATCGCAATCCTGGCCTCGATCCTGTTCCCGGTCCTCAGCCGGGCGCGGGGCAAGGCGCGCCAGGCCGCCTGCTCCTCGAACATGCGGCAGGTCGGCATGGCCTTGGGGATGTACGCGGACGACCAGGACGGGCTTCTGCCCCCTGCCAGCACGAAGATCCCCGGCGGGCACTTCGTGAACCCCTGGCACGGGCAGATGGACATCGTGTGGTGGGACCTGACCCTACCGTACTGCCGGAATGAGTCCATCCTGCGCTGTCCGGCCGCCGCCCAGTGCCTCCCGGCCTACCTCATCAACGCCAAGCTCACCTTCCTCCAGCCCGGGCCGCTCGACGCGTGCGAGGACGCGGCCTCAACCATCCTGCTGTTCGAGTACCACGTACCCGAAGGTCCCGACGACGGAGGCCCCATCATCCCGGCCCGCAGCTACGTCGCGGACTATGATCCCGTGTACCACTTCGGCAAGATGAACGTCTGCTTCGCCGATGGGCATGTCAAGCCGTGCGCTCCCCATGACCTCGTGAAGGGCAGCCCCCTGTGGGAGGTGGCCAAGTAGCGCCCCAGAAGGGGCCCGGCGCGCTCTCAGCGAACACCTCCGCGCCACGACACCCCTCTCTGAGGCGCGGACATGCCCCGCATCTCCCACTTCGCGATTGGCAATACGCCTCTCGTCCCGGTGCCCCTCGGCCCGGATGCCGGGGGCGCGCAGTTCTTCGCCAAACTGGAGTGGTACAACCCGACCGGCTCGCTGAAGGACCGGATTGCGCTGCACATGATCGAGGCCGCGGAGGCGAGCGGGGAGCTGACGCCGGACAAGATCCTGCTCGAGGCGACGAGCGGGAACACGGGCATTGCGCTGGCGGCCGTGGCGGCGGCCAAAGGGTACGGCGCGCAGATCGTGATGTCCGCCGCGATGAGCGAGGAACGCAAGCTTACGTTGCGGTCGCTGGGCGCGGAGCTGGTGCTGACTCCCGCCGAGGAGGGCTGCGACGGGGCGGTAATCCGCGCCCAGGACCTGGCGGAAGGCCCGCGCTACCACCTCCTCGGGCAGTTCGTCCGGCCGACAAACGCCGAAGCGCACTACCTCACGACCGGCGCCGAGGTTGTGCGGCAATGCCCCGAGCTGGACTGCTTCGTGGCCGGAATCGGCACGGGCGGCACCATCATGGGTGTGGGGCGGCGGCTGCGGGAGGCGTTGCCGCACGTGAAGATCGCCGGGATCGCCGCCCAGTACCAGTCGATGATCCAGGGGCTCATGTCCCTGGAGCAGTACGTCGCGCCAATCCTGGACTTGTCGATCCTCGACGAACGGGTGGAGGTCTCCGACGCCGAGGCCTTCGCTGCCGCCCGGGAGCTTGCCCGGGAGCAGGGCCTGTTCGTCGGGCTGTCCTCGGGCGCCACCTATGTCGCCGCTCGGAAGCTGGCGGCCAGAGGCTACCGCCGGATCATCGGCCTTTTCGGCGACAGCGGCGCCAAGTACCTCTCGACCGAGGCCTTCGCTGGCAGGGCCTGAGCGGGGGACGCCTCCGGCCCATTCTCCGACCGGGACCGACTTTCTTGACTTCGGTCTGGGTCGGGGCTATAATGCCCGGGTCCTAGAAAGCCTGGGGGGTCGAGTCCAGCTCAGCGCCGGTGCGCACCGAAGAGCGCCCATTTGGTTCCGTCGAAGCCCTACACACACGATTGCGGCAATCCATCGCACCACCATCCGCATCCCGCAGGGCCCTCAACGGCGCAATCCTACTGAGGCGAAGCGCGTCAGGCCATGACGTGGCTTGACCTCCTGACGGTCGTCCTGTTCGTCCTCGTCGCGTTCATCGAGGCGAAGCGGGGGGCCGTTCCGGCGGCCGTCGATCTCCTTGTGGGCGGTGTGGGGTTGGCGCTGGCAAAGCGCCTGGCGCCGACAGTGTCGCCGGGGTCCGAGGGGACAGCGTTCCTGCTTCTGTTCATCGGCTTGGTGGTCGTGACGGGGCTCGCCAGTTGGCTGGTGGACACGTACACGAAGTGGGAGATCGGACCGTACGACTCGACTGTGGCGGGGGTGTTGGGGGCGGTGACCGGGCTGATCCTGGCCCACGGAGCGTTCCACGCGGCGGTCGTGGCGGGCGGGGGATTGGCGGCGACGGCCCGCAGTTCGATGCTCGCTGTTGAAGTCTACGACCTGCGGACGCTGCACGCGATTGGGGACATGTTCCGCAATCTCGGCGGTGGGAAGAGCATCACTGAGAGCGTTAGAGAGCGCGAACAGAAATGACGAGTGAGACGAGCCCTCCCGTCGAGACCCGCGCGGCCTACGATCTGGCCGACGTGGATGCTCTCCGGGAGCGCCTCGAGGCCTCGTACACCGAGGCGAAGGACGCGTTGGACGCCAACGGAGGGGATGTCGTCGCCGCTCTGGCGTACATCGAGCAGAAGCGGCTGGAGTCCACCCCGACACTGGCGAAGGTAGCTCAGGAGGTGGCCGAGGAAGTCCGCCGGGTTACTGCCGGCGGCCACGTGAAATCAGCCAGGGTGACGCTGTGCGGGCAGCCGATCCTGACCGCCTCGTCGTTGGCCCTGGCAGGCGTCGCAGGTGCCGCGCTGATAGTCCTGGGCGCCCTGATTACGGAATGCCGAGTCGAGGTAGCCGTCGGTGAGAGTGAGGATGACGAAACCTAGACGCATCCAAGCCTAGCCGAGGTGACTCAATGGTCAATGCCGCTGAGTTCTTCCGCGAGTCCATCGTCCGTAGACCGATGCCGTGCGTGACGTTGAGCGACGAAGAACTGGTCAGGCGGGCACAGGAAGAGAACGACGGCGAAGCGTGTGAGTACCTGCTCTACAAGTACCGCAATCTGGTTCGTTCGAAGGTCAAGTCGTACTTCCTCATCGGGGCCGAGCGCGACGATCTGCTGCAGGTGGGCATGATCGGGCTCTGGGAAGCCGTCATCGACTTCCGACCCGACCGGCACACCTCCTTCGCCTGCTTCGCGAAGGTCTGCATCCAGCGCCAGATGATCTCCGCCATCAAGGCCGCCACGCGCCAGAAGCAAACCCCTCTGAACTCCTCCATCTCACTCGAGGCCGCCCCCAACGGCGACCGACGCGAGCGCGCGCTGGCCGAGATGCTCAGCTCCGACAAAGAAGTCGATCCCGAGACGATCGTTCTGGGTTCCGAGGGCAAGCGACTGCTGCAGCAGTGCCTGCAGCGCGAGTTGTCGCCCTTCGAGTGGCAGGTGCTCGCGGCGTACCAGACCGGGAAATCCTACAAGGAGATGGCGGACGATCTGAGCTGCAAGATCAAGTCCATCGACAACGCTCTCTCCCGCATCCGGCGCAAGTTGCCGCAGGTGGCCCCTGAAGGCGGGTTCCGCATCACCGAGGCGTTGGTCGCCGGCATGTAGCCCCGCGGCCGCCGCGCCCACGAACGCACCGAGCGTCAACCACGGGCGGGTCACTCGACCCGCCCGTTCGCATAGGTATCGAGGCGCTTGTGGCCGTTCGCACGTCGGAGGACACGATGACGTTCCAGGATCTGCTCAACACCCTCAACCGCTACTGGTCCGACCAGGGCTGCATCATCGCGCAGACCTACGACCTCGAGATCGGCGCGGGAACGATGACGCCCGACACATTCCTGCGTTCGTTGGGGCCGGAGCCGTGGAACGTGGCCTACGTACAGGCCTGTCGTCGGCCCACGGACGGCCGCTATGGCGAGAACCCCAACCGTCTGGGCCGGTACTTTCAGCATCAGGTCATCATGAAGCCCTCGCCCAACGACATCCAGGAGCGCTATCTGGACAGCCTCCGCGCTCTGGGTATCGAGCCGCTGGACCATGACATCCGGTTCGTCGAGGATGACTGGGAGTCGCCCACGCTGGGCGCGGCCGGAGTCGGCTGGGAAGTGTGGCTGGACGGCATGGAGATCACCCAGTTCACCTACTTCCAGCGCGTCGGCGGCATCGACTGCGCCCCGGTCTGCGCCGAGATCACCTACGGGCCGGAGCGCCTCGCGATGTACCTGCAGGGCGTCGCCGACTACCGCGACCTGCAGTGGAGCCCGGACGTAACGTATGGCGAGATCCGCTTCGAGGAGGAGCGCCAGTTCTCCGTCTATAGCCTCGAACTCGCCGACATCGAGATGCTCCGCACGCTGTTTGGGATGTACGAGACCGAGGCGTACCGCCTCATCGAGGCTGGGTGCGTGCTGCCCGGCTACGACTACATCCTGAAGTGCTCGCACACGTTCAACCTGCTGGACGCCCGGGGCGCCGTCAGCGTCACCGAACGCGCGGAGATCATCGAGCGCATCCGCAAGATGGCCTGCCGAATCGCCCGCGCCTACGTCGAGCACCGCGAGGCCATCGGATACCCGCTGCTGAAAGGGGTGGCAGTACATGGAGTGGCGTGAGTTGGTAGCCGTTGACCCACAGGTCCAGGGAGGCAAGCCCGTCGTCAGGGGCACCCGAGTCCCTGTCCAGATCCTGGTAGGCTCCCTGGCCGGCGGCATGACGATCCAGGAAGTCTGCGAGCAGTACCGCGTCAACGACGAGCAGGTTCGGGCGGCGTTGGCATACGCTGCACATCTGGCACAGACGGAGCCACGGAGTTATGAGTCATACGGCCTTACTTGAGATCGGGGTCGAGGAGATTCCCGCCGGGGTCGTGCTACCGGCGTTGCAGCAGATGCGCGAGCTGGCGGCCGTTGGGCTGGAACGTGCGCGGCTGGAGTCTGGCGAGATCCGCACGTACGGCACGCCGCGCCGACTGGTGCTGATCGTGAGCGAGGTCGGTGAGAAGCAGCCGGATACCACGCGCGAGATCAAGGGCCCGCCAGCCGCTCAGGCCTTCGATGCCGACGGCAACCTCACGAAGGCGGGCGAAGGCTTCGCGCGCAGCCGGGGGTTGGACCCGTCGCTCCTGCAGGTGCGCGACACGGACAAGGGGCGGTTCGTATTCGCGGAGGTGATGGAGGAGGGGCTGCCCGCGACGCAGGTGCTGGCGGACCTCTGGCCGGACCTCATCCGCAAGCTCACCTTCCCGAAGACCATGCGCTGGGCGCACATCACGATGCGATTCGCCCGGCCGATCCGCTGCATCGTGGCGCTGTATGGCTCAGAGACCGTCGCCTTCGAGATCGCGGAAGTCACTTCCGGTCGCAGCTCACGCGGACATCGCTTCCTGCACTCGGGGGATGTCGAGATCGCCTCGGCCGACGACTACCTGCAGGCGCTGGAGCGGGCTTCCGTGATGGTCGATCACGAGCGGCGCCAGCGCGTGATCGCCGACCAGGCTCAGGCCGCTGCTGAGTCCGCAGGCGGGAGTGCGCGGATCGACCCGGCGCTGCTCGAGGAGGTCGCCTTCCTCGTCGAGTGGCCGACGTGCCTTTGCGGCGCCTTCCCCGAGGGCTACCTCGCGCTGCCTGAGCCGGTGCTCGTGACCGTCATGGCTAAGCACCAGCGCTACCTCCCGGTCGAAGGCCCTGACGGCAAGCTGCTCCCGCGCTTCGTCGCGATCCACAACGGGGACGAGCGCAGCCTCGACGTCGTGTGCAGGGGCAACGAGATGGTCATCGTGCCCCGCTTCGCCGATGCGCAGTTCTACCATGATGAGGACACGAAGCGCGCCCTCGCCGACCGCCTGCCGGACCTGCTGCGCGTCACGTTCATGGAGCGGCAGGGGTCCTTGCGTCAGAAGACCGACCGCGTCGTCGCCCTTGTGCGGGAGCTGAGCCGCGAGGTCGGCCTGGATGCGCCGACCTCGGAGGCCGCCGCCGAGGCCGCTCGGCTCTGCAAGTGCGACCTGGTCACGCTGATGGTCCAGGACCTCACGAGCCTGCAGGGCGTCGTGGGCGCCGAGTACCTGCGTAAGGAGGGCGTCGCCGAGCCGATCTGCCTCGCGGTCGAGGAGCACTACCGCCCGCGCTTCGCCGGCGACGAGCCGCCAAGCTCCCCCGCCGGCTCGGTGGTCAGCCTCGCCGACAAACTCGACAACTTGGCCGCCTGCTTCGCGGTGAACCTCATCCCGAAGGGCACCAGTGATCCCTACGCCCTTCGCCGTCAGGCCGCCGGTGTGGTGGCAGTCCTGTTAGGCCGCCGCTGGCGGACCGACCTGCCCGCCCGCCTGTCGGGTGCTGTGGGCCGCCTGCCGTACCGCGAACTCGACGAGCCCCAGGCCATCGCCGCGCTGACCGACTTCATTGGGCTCCGCCTCGATGCTGTGCTGGAGGCCGCCGGCGTGGCCTACGACCTCCGCCGGGCAGTGCTGGCGCGGATGGGCCCGGACGTCGTGGACGCGCACGACCGCGGCCTGGCGCTCGCGGCGCTGCGCGCGCAGGACTCCGAGCTCTTCGCCGAGGTGACCTTCGCAGCCGCCCGCACCGGCAAGATCGTCCGCCCCGCCGCCGACCACACGGCCGAGCAGGTGCATCCCGAGTGCTTCGAGGACGAGATCGAGGGCAAGCTGTGGGAGGCGCTCAGCGAGACCAAAAGCCAGGTGGACGCGCTCCTGGCCTCCCCCGCCGAGCGCGACTACGAGGCCGTCTGGGCGGCGCTCTGCGCTCTGGAGCGCCCGATCTGGGACTACTTCGACGTGGACACGGGCGTCATGGTGATGGCCGAGAACCGCGACGTGCGGGCCAACCGCCTTGCCACACTGCGCGCCGCCGACGAACTCTTCCTGCGCCTCGCCGACTTCACCGAAGTTGTGGTAGAGTAGAGCGGAACCTCCGAGGAGGCCGCCGGCGATGAAGTCCGCCACCGAGCTCCAGATGCCCCCCGATCTGCGGAAGGTCCTGGACGAAGCGGTCGCGCGCATCGTCGAAATCGCCGACCCGCAGGCGATCATCCTCTTCGGCTCCCACGCCGAGGGCCGCAGCCACCCGAAGAGCGACTTCGACCTCATGGTCATCGTGGATAGCCAGCGGACGGGAGAGGTCCTGGGCGACCTGTACGAGGCAATCGCCGACATACGCGCGGAGCACGACTTTGGGGTCCCGCCGGTTGACATCATCGCGATGACCCCTCAGGAGTGGGCCTACGAGGTCCAACTGCCCGGGCTCGTGGTGTGGCGGGCACACCGGTACGGAGTGGTTCTACATGGACAAGTGGCTTAGGGAGTCCATCCGACGGCTCCAAGGGATCGGCGACGAGGACTTGGCGGTTGCCCGCCTCTGCCTTGAGGCCACACCCGCGATGGTTCGGTCGGCGGCCTTCCATTGCCAACAGGCGGCCGAGAAGCACCTCAAGGCTTGGCTGCTCGCTCTCGGTGAACTGGAGAATCAGCTTACCCACAGCTTGCCGGACTTGGCGGCAGACATCGAGAAGCACGGCGGCCCGCAACTAGCCTACGAGCCGCTCAAGTTCCTTACGAAGTTCGCCGTGGCCCCTCGCTACGCTCTCGGCCACGTCTCTCTCCCCGAAGCCGAGGAGGCTCTCGCCGAAGCCAAGCAGGTCGTCGAGACCGCGCGGCAGGCCGTCGCGGCTCTCACGGGCGGCGACGAGGACGCGTAGCCGGATGACCATCCGCGAGCGGATCGAGCAACTAGAGCGTGAGACCCTCTCGCCGTACGCGGCGCTGAGTGTGGAGTCCCGCGGGCGCGCGCAACCAGAGGATCAGTGCGACGTCCGCACCGTCTACCAGCGCGACCGCGACCGCATCATCCATCAGTGCAAGGCCTTTCGGCGTCTCTCCCACAAGACGCAGGTCTTCATCTCTCCCCGCCATGACCACATCCGCACGCGGTTGAGCCACACGCTCGAAGTATCCCAGATCGCGCGCACGATCGCGCGGGCGCTGCGCCTGAACGAATCGCTCACGGAGGCAATCGCGCTGGGCCATGACGTGGGGCACACGCCATTCGGTCACGCGGGGGAGGAGGTGCTGGACGAGGTGTACCGGGGGTATGATCCGGAGGCGCACTTCCGTCACGCCGATCACAGCGTGCGTGTGGTGACGGTACTGGAACGCGACGGCGCGGGCCTGAACCTCTGCGTGGAGACGGTGGACGGGATCGGCTGCCACAGCAAGGGTCGCCGCGACCTTGCCGAGGTCCTCGCCGCCGAGCACGCGCTGACGCTCGAGGCGACCGTAGTGAGCCTCTCAGATCGGGTTGCGTACTTGAACCACGATCTGGATGACTGCCTGGGCGCCGGGCTG
The DNA here is from genome assembly GCA_016869045.1 of Armatimonadota bacterium. Taxonomy (GTDB): domain Bacteria; phylum Armatimonadota; class Zipacnadia; order Zipacnadales; family VGFC01; genus VGFC01. Next base: position 521 of record VGFC01000230.1, on the reverse strand, counting down.
ATCCAGCCGGAGGACATCCCCCGCGAATGCGCCGAGGTGCTCGGGGCGCGGTACTCTCAGCGAATCAGCACGATGGTGCGGGACATCATCGAGCAGAGCGAGAGTCAGCCGGAGATCCGGATCAGCCCAGCTGTCTCGAGTGCTGCCGACCGACTGAAGGAGTTCCTGTACGAGAGGGTCTACCATGCGTCCGTACTGCTGGAGGAGCGCCGACGGGTCCGCATGGTGATCGAGAGCCTCTTCCGCCTGTACATGACCGCCGACGAAGCCCTCTCCGCCGCCATCGGTCAGGTCCCTGCACAGGTCCCGGAGCGCGCGCGTGTCGTGTGTGACTACATCGCGGGCATGACCGACCGCTACGCGACCGATCGCTACGTCGAGAGTTTCCTGCCCGGTGGCGTTGTTCCCTAGCGGGGAAGGGCGCCGCTACGTTCGGCCGAGGATCCGTCGGCCGAGCGCCCTCACCCGCGGCGGCAGGCACTCCCGCCAGTACATCCGCGGGTTCACGGGCAGTCGTCCGC
>VGFC01000229.1 GCA_016869045.1 Armatimonadota bacterium | reverse complement strand
CACCGAACGCTTCCGATGAACATCCATTGCGATGTGGGTCATGGAACGGTCCGCCTTTCGTGGGGGATTCGGTGCGTCATTGCTCTGAGTCTTCCCCAACGGCGGACCGTTTCATGTTAACCCCTACTTGAGGGGAGGGAGGAGGGGAATCGCGGATGCCCGTCTGGGAGTGAATTGGACGGGCGAGGGAGGGCATGTCCCGCGGAACGGGGGGCTAATGATGGCCATGCTGCGTGCTACCGGTTGGACGGGCCTGCTGTTGGGGGCGGCGGCGATGCTCTGGGGGCAAGGGTCGGTGCTGGAGGTGGTGGGGCTGGGGAGCGAGGGGAAGGCGAAGTACCGGGGCGGGAAGGTCGAATTCCTGGAGGTGTCGCTGGCGGATCAGCTGGTGCACTTCGCGAGCCCCGACGAAGCGCCGCTGCGGCTGAGCATTCGGTACAACGTGCTGGAGACGGCGCCGGTGCTGCTGAACTCGCGGTTCGGCACCGAGTACTGGAACCTGTACCACTGCGCGAACGAGACGATCTCGGCGCTGTACACCAGGGAGGACATCGACCTCGCGCGGCCCGGCGAGGCGACGGTGAGGGTGGACCGGGCGACGATCGGGAAGCAGTACGGGCCCGCGTTGGCCAAGGGGCTGGTGGGCATCCGGGGGCACTACTACTTCCTGGTGGACCAGAAGGACGGGAACTGGCTGGATGTGGTGAACCCGCCGCCGTTCTTCGACCGCGAGGAGCTGGCGCGGAAGCTCACGTTCACGCTCGCGAACCTGACGCAGTTCCGGCTCGCGTTCGCGGGGGCCGAGTCCACGTGGGAGGCGGGCGGGCCGCTGCGGGTGAGGCTGCTGGTGACCGATGCGGATGGCGACGAGTACCCGGTGGTCAACGCGGCGGCAAGGGCCGAGGCGGGCGATTGGCGGGCGGCGCTGGAGATGCAGACGGACGCGGTCGGCGTGCCGTCGGGCTGGCTGACGTGCGCGCTGCCGGGGGATCGCGTGCCGGAGGAGGTTCGGCTCGCGGCGACCGTAAGCGCGATGACGCCGGAGGGGCCGAAGACGGTGGAGGTGACGGGCACGGCGCGTCGCGGGGAGGGCCACAAGAGCGCGGAGGAGATGCGCGCGCTGCCGGGGGCGCCGCCGATTCCGCGCAATGCGCGCGGCGTCCTGCGCGAGACGCGCGCGCTGTGGGTGAACCCGAGGAGCTTCTTGACGCGGGAGGCGGCGGAGGCGTTGGTGGAGCGCGCGGCGCGGGCGCGGCTGAACGCGATCATCCCCGACATCTTCGTGCGCGACTCGTTCGTTGGCAAGAGCGACCTGATGCCGATGGCCTCCTCGGTGGAGGAAGAGGGCTTCGACCCGCTGGGTTATCTCATCGAGCGCGCCCATGCGGCGGGGATCGAGGTGCACCCGTGGTTCTGCGTGACGTACCGCGACGCGACCTTCCGCAAGCGGCTGCCGGGCGTGGACATCCTCGACGAGCAGGGGAGGGTGCGGGAGTTGGGCGCGGATGTGCACCGGCCGGAGTACCGCGACTTCATGGTGAGGCTGATGGTCGGCGTCGCGCGGGACTACCCGGTGGACGGCATTCACCTGGACTACATCCGCTCGATGGCGGACTGCTACTGCGAGAAGTGCCGGGCGGAGTTCCAGCAGCAGTTCGGCAAGCCGCTGACCGAGGCGACGCAGGAAGAATGGACGGCGTGGCAGCGCGGGGCCATCGGGGAGATCGTGCAGCGCACGGCGGAGGGTGTGCGCAAGGTGCGGCCGGGGGCGTGGATGTCGGCGGCGGTGTTTGCGAACATGCCGGGCGGTGCGCGTCAGGGTCAGGACCCGGCGCGCTGGGCGGGGGAGGGTTGGATCGATGTGGTCATCCCGATGGATTACGCGATGCAGACCCTCGCGGTGCGCTCCAACGAGCGGCTGTTCCTCAACGCCCTCGAGGATGACGATAAGCTCGTGACGGGCCTGTCGCTGTACATGCGGAGCGGGGAGGGGGTCCTCTCCCGCGAGCCCGCTCTCGTGCGGCAGCAGATCGACCTCGTACGCAGCCTGGGCATCCACGGCTACTGCCTCTTCGAGGCGGCCTACCTGAGCGACGAGATCGTCGAGATGCTGAGTTCGGACCTCAACCGCGAGCCCGCCGTGCCGTACTACCGCCCGACCCCGGATTGACCCGGCCGACACGATGGAGGCCCGAAGCCGATGAGTGACCGGAACCCTCTCACCCGAACGCTGATCGAGTTGGTAGATGACGGCCTCTGGGGCAACCCCTGGCACAACCTCGCGGAGGCGACCTCGGAGCTGACGGACGACGACCTCGACTACCGCCCCGTGGCCGGGGCAACCGGGCCCTGGGGTAGCGACATGGCCCGGCCCTCACGCTACGGCGCTCGGGCGATCTTTCGGCACCTGATCGGCGCCACGCTTGAGGCCGGCGAGCTTCTGCCGCCGCACAGCCCATCGGGCGTCGCGGTACACGGCGAGCCACGCCTCGGGCGCCCCGCCGCCCTGCTCGGCAACACTCAGAACCGACCCCGGAGCGTGAACGATCGCTGTTACATCCGCGTGCTGGTTAGCTTGTTACACGACACTCGCCCACGGGGAAGGAATCCACGCCGCGACAGCGAACAGTAGGCGGTGAACTCAGGGGGCGCCGCACGATGCCTGTGACCGGGCGGCAGACGCTGACCGAGGAGGTCCGGCACCCGAGGCGCGTCCAACGAGGGAGGTTCCGGGATGGTTGGGCTGCTGCTCATACTCATTGTGCTGGGGCTTGCCGGGGCCGTGACGTGGTTGCTCAACGCGCTGGCCCAGCAGTACCGCCTGGCGCGCGACATGGCCCGGTTCCTCGACGACCCCCGTCGCTCGCGGTCCCTCGATGATGCCGCCGCGATGCGTGCGCGATCGTTGAGCGACTGGGAGTTGCTCGGCCGCCTTCGCGACGACCCGCTGCCGCTCGACGAGGCCGCCATGCACCGCGAACTGACCCGTCGCGACGTATGTGACAGCCAGGAACGCCAGTTCCGGCGCCAGACCCGGCCCATTGTCATCGGGGTCTGGGTCGCCGCGGGCGGTCTTGTCGCGCTTATCTGGCACCTGACGATGCGGTGAATCAGCGGAGCGAGCGACGATCGCTGGCCGTGCCCCTCCTGCCGGCGGCGTGGGAGGGCGACACCCCTTGCGCAGAGGCCCGCGGCGGAAGCAATGGCACTGCCGAGGAACGCGCGACGGTCGATGCTCGTCATCGTAGCTCCTCGTTTCGCCGGTCGGGGATCCCCGGGGGCACCACACCCAATTGTGCCGCAACGGCACGTGGTGGTCCTGCCTCCACGCCATCGGGTTCGCGCGGTCCGGCGGCACGCCGCCGCCGGTGCGCTCACGCAACTCACGTGGAGCTACGAGGACGAGCTGTTGGTGGTCCATGCGCCCGAGCATGTGCCGGTGACGACGACGTGCAAGGCCGACCACATACGCCGGCGGCCGCAGGATGCCAACGCCATGCGGAACTAGAGAGGAGAACGGCCATGGACGCTGGAGGGATGGTCTTGGGTGGGATGATGCTCACTGGTGCCGCTGCTCTTGCGGCCCTTGTGCATCTGGCTCTCGTCCCGGACAGACGAAGCAAGCGAGTCCGCGTCTGGCAAGCCAAGTCCGCTCAACTCTCGGTGCCCCCCGTGTGCGTGGTGACTGGCGAACCCGCCACGCGCCACTGCCGGGTGACCTCGTTCAATGGGACCCCGTATGGGCTCAGTGAAACAGGCGTCGACTTGCCGTTCTCAGATCGAGGCTGGGAGGAGTATCGCGCGCAGTATCCGGTTTCCCTGGCCATCTTTCGGAGTCCCCTCCACGGTTGCCTCCAGGTTCCAGCGTTCGGGCCCTATTTCGCGATCTATCTGTGGACCTGGCTGGCCGGCCCTATCTGCGGCCTTATTGCCGTATGGGACCTTATACGGAACCGGCGCAAGCTGGTTGCCGTTCACGCGGTTCGGGTGCACGACGGGCGGATATGCGGGCTGGACGTGAGCGCACCCAGCGAAGCCTTCGTCCGCGAGTTTGAGAGGCTAAACGCCACGGACGAGGCACCAGTTAGGTGGTGGCAATTCTGGCGCTAGCCGGGCGCAGCGCCCATCTCCGGGACCTCCCGGGTGCCCTCGGGCCCTGCTCCGGAGGTTGGGAGCTCCGTCACTGCCAACTGCTGGGCCCGGCACTGGCCAGGAGCCTCGAGCAACTCAGGCATCTCTCCGATGTCGCCAGGTCACACACGCCGCCACTTCCTGAGAGCCGTCGGGCCCGCAAGCCTCGCTGCACCCCTCTGTGCTGCCACTGCGCAGACACGGCCCTCCCCGTCCGGCAGGCCACCCAACATCATCCTCGTCCTCACCGACGACCAGGGGTATGGCGACCTGGGCTGCCATGGGAACCCGATCATCCGTACACCACACCTCGATGCCCTGCACGGGCAGAGCGTGCGGCTGACGAACTTCCATGTGGCGCCGACCTGCGCACCGACGCGGGCGGGGCTGATGACCGGACGCGACTGCAACCGCACAGGTGTGTGGCACACGGTGATGGGACGGTCGATCCTGCGGGAGGATGAGGTAACGGTGGCGCAGGTGCTCTCCGAGGGCGGATACCGGACCGGCATCTTCGGCAAGTGGCACCTGGGGGACAACTACCCGTCCCGACCGCAGGACAAGGGCTTCGGGGAGGTGCTGATCCACGGCGGCGGCGGCGTGGGCCAAGCGCCGGATTACTGGGGCAACGACTACTTCGATGACACGTACTTCCGCAATGGTGTGCCGACCCCATGCCAGGGCTACTGCACGGATGTCTTCTTCCGCGAGGCGATGAGCTTCATCGAGGCCAACCGCGACCATCCGTTCTTCGCGTACATCCCGACCAACGCACCGCACGGCCCGTACACCGTGGACCGGAAGTATAGCCAACCCTATCTGGACGCGGGGGTGAAGGAGTCCACGGCGCGCTTCTACGGGATGATCACCAACATCGACGAGAACATGGGCCGCCTGATGGGTCATGTCAGCCAACTCGGTCTGGCGGACAACACCATCCTCATCTTCATGACCGACAACGGGACCTCGGAGCCGGGCTTCAACGCCGGAATGCGCGGACGGAAGGGCTCCGAGTACGAGGGCGGCCATCGCGTGCCATGCTTCATCCGCTGGCCGAAGGGCAACCTGGCCCCCGCGGGGACGGACATCGACCGTTTGGCCGCGAACGTGGACCTGCTGCCGACGCTTGCCGAGCTATGCGGGCTGCACCCAACCGCGGGCCTGAAGCTGGACGGCAAGAGCCTCGTCCCGCTGCTGCGCGGGCAGGCCCCGGACTGGCCGGAGCGGGTCATCATCACCGATTCGCAGCGGATCGAGTACCCGGAGAAGTGGCGGCAGTCGGCAGTGATGACTGAGCGCTGGCGGCTGGTCAACGGCAAGGAGCTGTACGACATCCGCGCCGACCCGGGCCAGGAGCACGACCTCGCGGCCGAGCACGCCGACGTGGTCGCGAAGCTGCGTGAGGAGTACGACCGATGGTGGGAGGAGCTGCTGCCGACCTTCGACGACTACTGCGAGATCGTGGTCGGCGCGGACGCGGAGAACCCCTCGCGGCTCGGGTCGCACGACTGGCACGACGTCTTCCCGCCGTGGAACCAGACGCACATCCTGGAGGGGCAGGTCGCGAACGGCTTCTGGGCGGTGCGCGTCGCGCAGGCGGGGGAGTATGAGATCACGCTGCGCCGTTGGCCGGAGGAGGCGAATACGCCGATCACCGGCGCCGTGCCCGGCGGCACGGCCATCGCCGCCCATGCCGCGCGCCTGAAGGTCGCGGATGTGGACACGCAACAGCCGATTCCCGAGGGCGCGAGCGGAGTCACCTTGACCGTGCAGCTTCCCGCCGGCGATACGCGCCTGCAGACGTGGCTCATCAACGACGCGGGAGAGGACCGCGGGGCGTACTACGTGTATGTGAAGCGAAATTAGGGACAGGCACCAATTTCCGGCATGACGTCCGTCGGGAATTGGTGCCTGTCCCTAATCTCGCTAGCGGTGCAGGTGACCGGGGCGGCGTTGGCCGCGCAGGTTGCACTCGATCCAGACCTGCGTGTAGGGCGCCTCGACGATCTGCAGGATCGCGTGCTCGTCACCCATGTGGGTGCAAACGACGTCGCCGGGCTCGACCATGTGCTCGTCGCCCTCGGTCATCACGCGGGCCTTGCCCGCGAGCACGAACCAGAACTCCTCGGCATCATGGAAGTGCACCTCGACCGAACCCTCGGTGCGCGTCGAGCAGCCCATCGCGTTGATGCCGCCCTCGACCTTGCACCACTCCGGGGCGCGCTCCGTTCCGAAGTCCTCGCGCTTGATGATGGGCATCTCAGCCTCCTGGTTTGTCGCCGCTCGAAAAAGGGGGACACCATACCAATTCCGGACGTCGAGAATTGGTATGGTGTCCCTCTTTTTCGGCCCTGGCCTGCAGTTGCGGCTCGACCAGCGTTAGCGGCGGCTCCGTCAATGACCACGCACCCGGCCGCCGCGCGAGGATCAACTTGCGGACTGCCTCTACGGCGCCCGGGTCAACCGTCGGCGCGATGACCCACGCGTGGTCCGGCAGCCAGCGAAACGCCGCGAGCAGCAGGGAGAGGGGCTCAGGGATACCCGGCACGGGCGGTAGCTTCGTCGTCACCTTCGGGTCGTCGCCTACGCCGGCGTATCCGCCCTCAAGCAGCAGCACACCGGTCGGTCGGTCCGACCACGTCTGCACCAGCCAATCCGCGATGTCTGCTTCCACGCGGTCCACGTCGGAATCGACGGGGATCTTCGCAATGGGCGCGTGCTTGTAGCCCTCGACGAGGAGCAGGTCGAGGTCCGCCGGCGCGGCCGCGAGCGCGTCGCGCCAGTCGTCATCGGCCGCGAGGCTCTGCCGCGAGAAGCGCTGAACCGGGTCCTGCGCCTGCACGCTGACCGCACCTGCGCGGAACAGCCGATCGGTGTCCTTCCCGGGCTGATCGATGGTCAGCGGATGCCCCGCGTGCTTCAGCACGCCGATTCGCAGGCCGCGCGACGTGAACCGCGGGATGAGCGCCTCCAGCAGCGTCGTCTTCCCGCTGCGGCTCTCGCCGGCGATGCCGAGGACCGGGACGCCGTGGGTGGTCCAGCGTAGTTCATCCATGAGTGTCCGCGCCTCTCACGGGCCGAGGCGATACTGCGGATCGTAGCCGAATGCCTGGCGCGCGCGCTCGATGGAGATGAGCGAGCCGCGGCCCTCGATGGGCGTCTCGACGGTAGCCGCGAGGTCCGGGCGGAACCGTTCGAGGATCTCCATCGTCGGCTCGGGGCAGCGCGTGTCGGCGGCGCCGAGGTAGTAGACGCCATGCCCGGGCAGGCTCTCACACTCCAGCGCGCGCTTCAGTCCGGCGATGATGTCGTTGTGGTGGGCCCACTGGAAGAGGTCGTCGCTCCAGCCGCCCGTCGGCTGCTTGGCGTTCACCAGCCACTGCTCGTAGAGGGCGTCGTTGAAGACCCCCGCGAACCGGAACGCCGCCGTGGTGAGCCCAAACGCGCGGTGGAAGGCCGCGCACGTCTCCTCGTTCACCCACTTGCTGAGGCTGTAGGAGTCCTCCGGCACGGGTGGGAAGGTCTCGTCGAGCGGCATCTTCGTGTAGACCGGAGGCGTGCCGCTCAGGCGCCAGTAGATCGTGCCGAAGGCGTTGACGCTCGACGCGCACAGGACGCGCTTCACGCCGGCGAGGCGCGCCTCGTCCAGCACGATGTACGTGCCGAGGGCGTTATCGCGGAACGTCTGCACACCGAACTTGGGCAGGCCCGTCGTCGAGGCGGCGAGGTGCACGATCGCCTCGCGGCCCTCGCACGCGCGCCGGATGCCCTCGACATCGGTCAGTTCCGCCTTCACGAAGGGGAGGTCCGTCTCGAAGGGCGCGGGCGCCCGGTCGCTCTTGCCGGGCAGGAACATCGTCGCCTCTTCGGGCGCGTTCCGGTCGAGCAGCACGAGGTCATGCTCGTCCTGCAACGCCGCCGTCAGCTCCCGCCCCAACCATCCGCACGCACCCGTAATCAGTACCTTCATCGTTGCCCTCTTCGCCTTTCCTCAGGCCTTCGTCCAGTCGAGCGTGATGCCGACGAAGGGTTCGCTCTTCTCCAGGATCATGCGGTACATGTCCGCTCCGCGCGAGACCGCATCGACCTGGTGGGTGATCAGCGGCAGCAGCCGCATCTGCCCCTCCGCCATGAGCGCGAGCGTGGCGTCCATGCGCGCGCGAGTCCAGCCGGAGACGTAGTGGGTCGTCAGCTCTCGCTTCTGCAGGTCCGCCATGCTCGCCCAGGTCTCGGTCGGCGTGAAGCCGCTGTAGACGATCTGGCCCTTGCCATGCTCAAGCAGCGGCGAATACTCCTCCTGCGCGGCCTCCTGCTGGACGGTGTCGACAACGAAGGTGACGAAGTCGCCGGCGTGTTCGCGCACGGCCTCGGCTACACTCGTTTCCTGGTTGTTGATCGCGATCTCCGCGCTGTACTCGCGCGCGAGTTCCACGCGTTCGGGGCGATGGCCGACGAGGATCACGTTGGCGCCGCGCGCCTGCGCTGCCTGGGCCGCACACTGGCCGATCAGCCCGTCGCCGTAGACCACGCCCCAGTCGCCCGGCTGCACGATGACGCGGCTCGCCGCGTTGTAGCCGACCTGCGCAACGACCGCGCCGCTCGCGTCGATGTCATCCGCGCCGTCGGGAATCCAGTAGAGTTCGCTCGCCACCGTGTTCGCGACCGCCGCGTGCGAACCCCAGAACGAGACGACTTCTCCCTCCCAGCGACCCACGGTCGCCATCACGCGGTCGCCGACCTGCCAGCCCTCCACCTCCGGCCCGAGTTCGGTGATCGTGCCGACGCGCTGATACCCCGGTACGCACGGGTAGGGCGTGCGCGCCCACGTGAACAACTGCTTGAGCGCCCACCCCTCGGTGCCACAGCTGATGGTCGAGTACGCGGTCGCGATCTGCACCTCGCCCGGGCCGGGCGGCGGCATCTCGATCTCGCGCACCTCGATCTGCGCGACGTCAGTGAATACGACGGCTGGTGTCTTCATGCCTCACCCCTAGCCCCTCTCCTGAAGGGAGAGGGGAAGAAAGGCAGCCTCACCCCTGGCCCCTCTCCTGAAGGGAGAGGGGAAGAAAGGCAGCCTCACCCCTGGCCCCTCTCCTGAAGGGAGAGGGGTAAAGGCTCAGGTCAAGCCGAGGTAGTACCTCTCAACGCTCTCCCAGTCTACGGTTGCGTCCGGCGGCATTCCGAGGCGCTCGTAGAGGTTGCGGCGGGCCTTCATGTCCGCAAGGAGGATGGCGCGCGCATGCGTCGCGACGTCCTCGGCGACCTCCTGCGGCACGACGACGATTCCGTCATCGTCGCAGCCAACCATGTCCCCCGGGCGGACCTGCACGCCACCGCAGCCGATGGTCGTCTGCGTCTCGACCACCTGGATGCGGCCGGGGATGATGGTCCGGCCGCGCTTGCGGGCGCAGATGGGCGTCTTCTGCAGCGCGACCTCGGCGGTGTCGCGGCAGTAACCGTCCGTCACGATGCCGACCGCGCCATCGGCCACGACGCCCAGGCTGTTGCACGAGCCCCAGAACCCCACCTCGCCCGCGCCGCCCGTGTCGGTGACGATCACATGCCCCGGCTTCATGAGGCCCTCGATCCCCACGTGCCCCACCTCCCGGAACCAGATGCCATGTGCGTCAACGATGTCCTCGGTCGTCTCCAGCTTCCACATCGGCCGGTTCGCGGGCACACAACGGATCGTCAGCGCCGGCCCCCAGAACCTCATGCCCGGCCATAGCGGGCGCACCTCGGGGTCCATCAAGCCGATGTTGAAGTACCCGATCCCATCCATCGCGTCGCAGACGTCTACTACGCGGAGGGGCTGGTAGAGACGGCGAAGGTCGAAGGGGTCCATTGGTGAGGGCCTCCTGTGGAGGGGTGATGGTCAGCGCCCTTTGAGCTCGTCGAGGGTCTTCTTGGCCTGGTGGGCAATGGCAGCAAGCGTGCCCCGGCGAATGCGGCCCTTGCGTGGGACGGTGGTCCGACGGGCGGGATCAGCAGGATCGACCCATTCCGTGCCGTGCGGCCGGTCGGTGCCTCTCTCCAGCCCGTTGCGGCCCAGGATGCGCTCGACCTCGCGAGGGGGAAGGGGACTGAGCTTGGCCATGCCGTGCTACAGGTCCTTGGGTGGGACGGGGTGGCCCCCATCGCTCAGCGTGGCCAACATGCCGCGGATGGCCTCGCGAATCCCGACCACGGCCTCTTCAGAGGACTCCTCCTGTGCGACGGCCCTGACGGTTGGGCAATCGGCGACCCACTCGCCCGACTCCCAGTCCTGCCAGACCTTCACGAAGTAGCCGTCCACGACGACGATGTGCAGACTCGCCAGAGTCGCGTACACCGCCTCCAGAGCGGCCTCCACCGCCTCTTGCGTCCCGGGCACCTGGATGTTGCTCGCCTCGGGGGCCAGTGTGCCCGCTACCCCCCTTGCCGACCCTCTCCCAGCCATTGCCCAGCCTCCTGCCGCAGCGGTGGTGCGCAACTGCGCTGTGCCGCCGCCACTTCCGTGCGCGCGCCTTCCCCACCTTCCGAGAGTCGCTTGCCTCGCCCTCAGCCTCCGACCCTGATCTGTGCCTCCGCGCTCTTCAGGCCGTCGGCTTCGGCGGTCAGGCGGATGGTGCCGGCTCCCTTGGCGCCCTTGAGGACGACGAGGCAGCGGCCTCGCCAGGCCTTGCGCTGGGGCTGCTGGAAGCTCTCGGTGCTGCGCGGGTCGCTGTTGGCGACGGCGACGATCGTGCCGGGGCCGCTGACGGCGAAGCGCACGAGGTTGTCGGCGTTCGGGTTGAGCACGCCCTGCGCGTCGGTGAGTTCGACGGTCACGAAAGACAGGTCCTGACCTTCGGGGGAGAGGGTTGTGCGGTCCGGCTTCAGGCGGATGGCGGCGGGGGCGGCGGCTGTCTTGAGGACCCAGCGCGCGACCTCCTTCCCGTCGGGGCCGAGACCGACGGCCGCCAGCTCGCCCGCCGCGTAGGGTACTTCCCAGGTCGCGGTGAAGCGCGTGTCGCGGTTCGTGTCCTTCACGCCGAGGTCTGCGCCGTTGAGCGTCAGCCGCGCGCGCGGGCAGGACGAGTAGACGCGCACCGTGAGCGGCTTGCCCTCCTGGCCGGGCCAGGTCCAGGAGGCGCGCTCGTCATGCCAGCCCCAGCCGAAGACTACCTCGCCGGTCTTGCCCTCCGGCAGCGGCGTCTGCACGAAGCAGGACACCTTCTGTCCGAGGCCAAACACCGTCTCGCGGTAATAGGACTGCGGTCGCCGGAAGCCGCAGATGTCGAGGTCTCCGCAGTTGGCCGCGGTCCACGGCCAGGCGGCGTACTGGCTCGGCTCGCCCTCGTAGTGCGTGTGGCCGAGCGCGACCTCGCCGAGGTAGTCGAAGGAGGTCCAGACGAAGTCGCCGATGACCCACGAGTTGTCCACGGTGGCCATCCACGACTCGAAGCACTGGCTCGGGAAGGACTCGGTGCCCGCGATCACGCGGTCGGGCACGCGCCGATGATCGGGCGCATAGCGGTCCCACTTGTAGTTGTAGCCGCAGACGCCCAGGTGGCTGAAGAGCGGATCGAGGTTCTCCCAGGGGTCGGTGCCCGGATGAGCCCCGATAGCGGTCGGGCGGGTAGGATCAAGTGAGCGGACGTAGTCGCTGAGCTTCGTCCCGATCTCCAGGCCCTCGGGGTCGCCCTGCTCCACGACCTCGTTGCCGATGCTCCAGAGGATCACGCTTGGGTGATTGCGGTCGCGCAGGACCATCGCGTCGAGGTCGCGTTGCCACGACACACCGAAGAAGCGGGCGTAGTCCTGCGGGTTCTTCGCCTTCTGCCAGCAGTCGAAGGCCTCGTCGATCACGAGCATTCCCAGCCGGTCGCACGCATCCAGGAACGCGGGCGAGGGTGGGTTG
>VGFC01000228.1 GCA_016869045.1 Armatimonadota bacterium | reverse complement strand
ATACCCGGGAGCCGCGCGCGTCTCGTCGCTGTCCAGGTCACGAAGCTCCGGCGCGCACTTGCGGTAGATGGTCAGATACGTATGGACCGCCGCCGCCGAGGAGTTGTACAGCAGGCAAGCCTCCGCGTCCGGCTTCGCCACATCGGCATAGTGGGCGCAGACCACATCCCGTGAGGGCGGGTACAGGAACAGGTTCTCGCACTGCATCCCATTCAGGATGGGCGCGAGCCTCCCGAGTTCCGCCGGGATGACGATGGCGTTGCCCTTGGCGAAGACCGCGTCGTTGATGTCGTCAATGGACTTGACGCCGAACGTCTCCTCGATCCACGTGCTCCCCTCCGGCCCCTTCGGCAGATTGTGAGTCGCAATGACCTTCGTGCCGCCGGCCAGCAACCGTCTGACTGCCTCGACGACCTCTGGCCTCTCGATCTTCGCGCGCGGCAGGATGACCGCCTTGATGGCCGGCCCAACCAACACGAACTTCCCATCCGCACTCACCGCGGTCGCCAGCTCATCCCCCGAGATGACCCGGTATCCCGTCTGCATGGCGAGGAGCTGGTTCAGCACGCCGCGCAAGGCCCCGGCCTCGGCGTCGCTGATCTCGTAGGCCGACGTCCACGGCACAACCACAGCTACCCTCGCCGTTCGTGCTTCCGGGGAGCCGAGGCTGGCCAGGCGCTTCGACAGGGCCTCCAGGTCCTTCACCTGCGGCCAGTAGGGCTGGGCGGTGACGGGCGACGCGTCGCTGAAGCTCGGGCCGAAGTAGCACCCATCGCCCACGAGCCCGCCCATCAGGATGAGGCGGCGCATCATCTCCGGCGTCGTATCCGGCGTCAGCAGATACGCCGCCGGCTGCCCGGGCGTCAGGAGCCCGTGCGCGGGGTCGAACGGCTCATTCGCCGGCCGGAGCGGCGTGTCCGGAACCACGGGCTTCACCAACTGCGCGCCTGCACCGGCGCCCAGCAGCCCAACGATGATGACGACGACAGGCAAGGACTTCATCGGGGTCTCCTTGCGGGAGGGGAGTACACGGCTTGGTTGTTCGAGCAGGCAGCCGGGGAGACCTGCGCTTGCGGGAGTGGCGGAGGTCAGGTTATACTGCGTCGTGAAGCCATCGGCGAGCCCCGATCTGCCGGAGGACGTTGGCTACATGGCCGTCACCATGCCGGATCTGCCGGCGAACCAACTCAGGCTGTCACTCGCGGGGGTGGAGAGCGCGGACGACCCGCAGCGCCTGCCGACGTTTGCCGACTGCCGCCGGGCAGCGGTTCACCGGTGGTACCCGATGGTTGTGGGGTTCTCGCGGACGGGCGTCTCGACAGCCATTGCAGATGGCCACCTGGGCCCAACCGACCTCATACTCGACCCATTCGTCGGCTGTGGCACGACGTGTGTGGCGGCGAAGGCAATGGGGGTCCCGAGCATGGGGATTGAGGCGCACCCGTTCCTGGCGCTCGCCAGCCGAGTAAAGACGGCCTGGGATGTCGCGGGCGACACGGGTACCGGCCTGCAGCAGATGGCGGAGGACCTTGCCAGTCGGGCACGGGCGCGCAGCAAGCCCACAGACGCACCGCCAGCTCCCGACTTCGTGCGCAAGCTGTACCCGCAGGATGGTGCCCTGGGTGACCTGTATGCCTTGCGCGATGTGATCAACGAGGACCTCCAGGGCGAGGTCGCCGTCCGGGAGTTCATGACTTTGGCGCTGGCGCGAGCCGCCCACGATGCGACGCCCTCGAAGATCGACGGCGTCTATGTTGCCCCGACCACGCACAAACGTAGCCACCTCCCGCCGCTGACTGCCTTCCGGCACCGCGTTGGCCTGATGGAGCGTGACTTGCGCCTCGTGCTTCGACGCTGCGCAAACGCCCGCGCCCATATCATAGAGGGCGACGCTCGAGACATGTCGTGCGCTCCGACCGAGGGCGTCGCTCTTGTCTTCACGTCCCCGCCCTATCTGAACAACTTCGACTATGCGGAGATGACTCGCCTTGAGCTGTATCTGCTCGGGATGGCGACGTCATGGGCGGACATCTCACAACGGGTGCGGTCTCGCCTGGTCACGAGCGCGACGACCCAGGTCAGCCGCGCCAAGAACGGCCCACTGGCGCCCGACCCGCAGTTGCCCGCGACTGTGCGGGACACCGTGCAGGGCTTGTCCGCCCAACTCGCGGAGCTGCGTCTCACGAAGGCTGGTCGCAAGGACTACGACCTGACAGTGATCGCCTACTTCAACGACATGCTGAGAGTGCTTCGCGAGATCCACCGTGTCCTACGCCCGGGCGGCGTGTGCCGCATGATCGTCGGGGACTCGGCGCTCTATGGCGTGCACGTCCCGACAGATGACCTCCTCTGCGCGATTGCTTCGGAGACGGGCTTCGGGCGGGTCACGAGCCGCGCGCTTAGGCAGCGAGGTCACCGCTGGGTATTGCCGCGTAGAGCGTGTGTGCCACTACGGGAGAGCGAGATCACGCTGTGGAAGTGACCTCCGTCTTTGACAAGCGCACACCCAAGCTGCTGCGACGCATCGCTGACGCCCTCCGAGACTGGACGTACACGGACCCCCTACCGACGGATGACGCCCGATGCCTCGGCTTCATCCTGGAGCAGTCGCTCGTGATGCACCTCCAGCGGGCCCTCCCCGA
The DNA here is from genome assembly GCA_016869045.1 of Armatimonadota bacterium. Lineage (GTDB taxonomy): Bacteria > Armatimonadota > Zipacnadia > Zipacnadales > VGFC01 > VGFC01. The sequence continues at coordinate 9,383 of VGFC01000228.1, read as the reverse complement.
CGTTGAGACTCTCCTCGGTGGGGCCATCGAGTACCCCAATGTCGCAGTATCCGGCGACGGCCCGCGCCTCGCCTTCGAGGTCAAGGCCTCTCCTCGCACCACGCAGATCAGCAACCGCGTGAAGTCGCCCGAGTCGATCCTGCGCTTCTACCCGCGGTTCGACGGGCACTGGGTTATCGCGCTCTTCTACAGGTTCACTGAGGATGGGGTCCACCTGGCCGACCTCCGAGGGTGTCTCCTGGAGCTGTGGCGCTACGCCGCCACCACGTTCAAGGACATGTCCGCTATCTGCGCCTTGGGGTCGCTGGACCAGATGCTGCGCCAGGCGCCGACGGAGAGAGCCTTCCTTAACGAGAAGGAGTTCCTGCAGTTCTGCTCCCACATGGCGTCTCACCCCGGTACCACCGCACAGCGCAATGCAGCAGCGCAGGAGTGGCTCCGGCGCCGGCGTCCGCGGCGCACAGGCAGGTAGGGGTGCGCGCCCGGATCAAAGAGCACCTCAACCCGATGCGTCCAGCCCCCTCCCAGCCTCCCATCACCTCCGTCCTCGTCAAGCCCGCCGGGGCGGACTGCAACCTGAAGTGCGACTACTGCTTCTACCGGCCGAAGGCGGGGCTGTATCCGGACGAGCCGCGACCGCGGATGAGCAACGCGACGCTGGAGGCGTTCATCCGCCAGTACATGCAGTTGGCCGGCCCGAACCCGTCCTTCGGATGGCAGGGCGGCGAGCCGGGGCTGATGGGGCTGGGCTTCTACCGGACGGCGGTCGAGTTCCAGAAGCGCTTTGGGCGATCGGGTCAGGTGGTCGGCAACGGGTTCCAGACGAACGCGACGTTCATCGATGATGACTGGGCCACGTTCTTCGCGGCGTATAAGTTCCTCATCGGCGTGAGCCTCGACGGGCCGCCGGAGTTGCACGACAAGCACCGACTGACCCTCGGCGACGCGCCAAGCTGGCAGCGCGTCATGCAGAGCATCGCGACCTTGCGCCACCACGGCGTCGAGTTCAACATCCTCTGCATGGTGACTCAGGACAGCGTGACTCAGCCGGAGAAGCTCTACCGCTTCTTCCGCGAGAACGACCTGCGCTATCTGCAGTTCATCCCGCTGATCGAGCCGGGCGACGCGCCGCTGACGCCCGCCGCGTACTCGATCACGCCGGAGCAGTATGGCGAGTTCCTGTGCCGGATGTTCGATCAGTGGTCCCGCGAGTGGCCGCCCGAGTGCTACATCCGCGAGTTCGACGACTTCCTCACCGTCTACGCGGGGCACCCGATGCCCTCGTGCATTCACCAGGAGCAGTGCGGCAACTACTTCGTGGTCGAGCACAACGGGGATGTTTACGCGTGTGACTTCATGGTCACGCCGGAGTGGTGGATCGGCAACCTCACCGTCACGCCCCTTGCGGAGATCCTCGCCTCACCGAAGTTCCGCACCTTCGCGCGCCGCAAGTCGATGCACCCGCCGCAGTGCGTCGAATGCCAGTGGCTGCACCTGTGCCGCGGCGGCTGCCAGAAGCACCGGTTGATCACCTCGGACACGGTCGCCTCACCCACGTACTTCTGCGAGGCCTACCGCCGCTTCTTCCAGCACAGCCGCCGCCGCCTGCGCCGCATGGCCGACGAGGTGACTGGTCGCGGCAAGCCCAAGGCCGCCAGCAGGACAGGGCCACCGGCCAAGGCCTCCGTGGACGCCGAAGGTCCAGGTCGCAACGATCCCTGCCCCTGCGGCAGCGGCCGGAAGTACAAGCACTGCTGCCTCGGCAAGTCGACGGACGGCTGAACCACGAAGACCGCGAAGAAGGCACCAAGCTGCACGAAGACGAATTGCACCCTCTCCTGTGTCTTCGTGCCTTCTTTGTGGTCTCCGTGGTTAGGGCCGTGTCCCTACTCGCCGACCCGAGGAGTCCTCGCCTTTGACGGTTCGCGCGCTGATCCTCGCCCTCATCCTCGCGGTTGCCACGGGCCTGCTCGTGCAGCAGGTCGCGCTGGTGTACAACGCGGGTGAGATCGAGAGCAGCGTCCCTCCCGTGCCGGCCATCTTCTCGCTCTTGCTGCTCGCGGCGCTGAACCCGCTGCTGGAGCGCCTTCGCCCGCGCTGGGCGCTGCAGCGCGGCGAGATGCTCATCGTCTACTCGGTGCTTATCCTCACGGTGGCGATGTCCGGCCGGCGAATGGCGCGCTGCCTGCTCGGCTTCGTGGTTGCGCCTCAGTACTACGAGCGCCTCAAGGACATCGGCGAAAACACCCCCGGCTGGGTCGCGCCGAGGGACCCGGAGATCGTCCGCCAGTTCTTCGAGACCTCCCCCGCCGGCCACATCCCCTGGCACGCCTGGGGCACACCCCTTGCCGCGTGGACGGCCTTCCTCATCGTCTCCTGGTTGGGACTCTTCTGCCTCATCAGCCTCTTCGAGCGCCGCTGGGCCGAGCAGGAGCACCTGCGTTTCCCTCTGTTGTTCCTGCCGCTGGAAATGACCGCCGGCGCTACCGCCACGCACCGGCAGTTCTTCCGCAATCCGGTCATGTGGATCGGCTTCGCCGCTGGTTTCTGGTACGCGCTGCCGGTGGTGCTGACGCCCGTGTGGCCGGGGATCCCGCAGTGGAAGGTGACGCTCTACCCGCTCCAGAGCCTCACCGCGCTGCCGTGGTCTGAGCTACGGGGCATCTACTTCCGCCCGCTGCCGCACCTCATCGGCCTGGGCTACCTGATGAGCAGCGACAACCTGCTCTCCGTCTGGGCCATCTACCACCTGCAGAAGCTCTTCTGGGTTGGCGCGGCGGGCCTCGGCTTCCGGCGGCCCGGCTGGCACATCGGCATCGAGCACCAACAGGCCACCGGCGCCGTCCTGCTGCTGGCCGGGTGGCTGCTCTGGAGCCATCGCCGCGCCCTCTGGCAGACGGTGCGCTCCCTCGTCGAGCCCTCGGCGCGCGGGCCGCACGCGGGCCGCATCCCGCCGCGCTTCCTGTTGATCGGTGCGATCCTCGGCTTCGTCTTCGCCCTCGCCTGGGCGCACGCGGCGGGTGTGCCGTGGTCGATGGCGCTCTTCCTGTTCGGCATCATCTTCGCCAGCGGCCTTGTCTACGCGCGCATCCGCTCCGAGACCGGCCTGCCGAGCTACTGGGCGCTGCCGTTCGTCTTCGAGGAGCGCAGCTTCCTGCTCGACATCTTCGGCACGCGCACCGTGATGCGCACCGGCGGCCTGCCCGCGCTCGCCGCCTTCTCGCACTTCGGATGGATGACCACCGGTCAGTACACGCAGACCGGCGCGTACCACATCGAGAACCTGCGCCTGGGGAAGGTCGCCGGGCAGCCCGAGTGGCGAATGCTCGCGCTCAGCCTCGGCGCCGCGGCCGTGGGCCTCGGCATCGCCTACTGGACGCACCTCGGGACCTTCTACGGAATCGGCGCGCTCTCGGCGGTCGGCGCAGGGGGCAACGGCTACTACGAGGTCAACTGGGCGCAGGGGAGCTACATGCAGCTTGTGAACCTCGCGCCGCGCGATTCCGTCGGCCCGAACCTCTTCCGCCTCGGCGGCGCGGCCGTCGTGCTGGCCCTCGCCCTCCTGCGCGGCCGCTTCACCTGGTTCCCCTTCACCCCGTGGGGCTTCGTCATCGCCTCAAGCTACGGCAACACCTACTGGGCCAGCTTCTTCCTCACCTGGGTCGCCCAGCGCATCATCCTCCGCTACGGCGGCATGACCCTCCACGCCAAGGCCGTCCCCGCCTTCTTGGGAATCGCCTTCGGCTACATGACCGCCACCCTCGCCGCCGTCGCCCTCGGCTTCGCCACCGGCCAGGTCTTCAGCTTCGCCGCAGGAAGACGGCTGTTCTTCGACGTATGACGCAGCCCGTCAGCCCTGCGTCTTACCCAAGAGGGCGAGGACCTTCGCGTCGTCATCGGTCCCGTCGATAAGGAACGGCGGGTAGCGAGGCGTATCACCCTCGGACCCCAGCTCCTTCCATCCGAGGTCGGGCGCCGCGCCTGCGTACGGCAGCCCTACATCGACTCCCGCGTCCACAGCCGGGCTGCTCGGTGTCAGCAAGTACAGCCGCTCGGCCAGCCCTGTGAGCAAGGGCTCGGCGAGCAGGCTGTGCTCCCCTGTTGCGTACTTCGCGACGAAGCTCTCCGGCGTGGACTTGCCCTCGTCCGTGACGATGAGGTCGGCCGCGCCGGTAGCTTGCCGCCCGGCGTGGAAGAAGAGGTTGTGGCTGAGGCTGGCCTGCAGGGAAGCGGGCGTACAACTGATGAACTGCAGGCTCGCGTGGGGGATGGTCGGGTCGAGCGTCAGGATCAGGTTATTGCGGAAGATCGACCCGGCGGAGGCCTCGTTGACCCGCACCGCAACGCGTTCCCGGCTATCGACCACGGTGTTGTTCAGAACCGAGGTGAACGGCGACTGGATCTCCAGCCCGGGGTAGCCGTTGTCGTAGACGAGGTTCCGCGTGACCTCGTTGTAGCCGGTGCCGCCCTCCGCGGTGTTGCTGGCGACCTGGATGCCCGAGCGCGCGTTGCGGAAGCAGATGTTGTTGTCGATGCGGATGTGGTCGGCGTCGTGCCCGACGATGATCCCCGGGTTCCCGTTCCCATAGCACAGGTTGCCCGAGATCAGATGGTAGTCGCCGGAAGTGATGTCAATCGACTCCTCCGGGCACAGGCCGATCACGTTGTCGCGGATGGTGTTCCGGTCGCCGGTGATGCCCTGCACCACCCCGTTGGCGTCGCGGCCCCCCGAGTGGCACGTCACGCCGTCATTGCTGCTGCACTTGGCGATCGTGCAGCCGGCCACCCCATTCCCCGTGGCGCCGCTGCTGATGAACACGCCGCAGTTGGCGCTGTCGTAGAGGAAGCAGTCGAGCAAGTGCACCCGCGTCGAGTCGCGCACGATGCAGACGTTGGGGTTCCCGTAGTACCCCATGAACAGTGAGGCGCAGTTCCGCACAGTCACGTCGCTGCACCCGGACATCACCAGGTGCCGGCAGTTCCCGAACAGGAAGGCCAGGTCGGTTAGCTCGATGTGGTGACGCCCCGTGAGATCGACCAGCTGCTCGACGACGGACACCTCGATACGGTGCTCCGCGGGCGGCGAGCCATCCGTCGTTGCGACCCACAGCATGGAGAGCTGCTCATCGAAGAGGAACCGACCGCGTTCGAGGGGGCGGGAGTCGGCCTTCAGCAGGCGTCGCGGCAGCGGGCCGTCATACTCGTACACGCCGTAGACATTGCGCCGCCCGACGAACTGCTCCGGCGGTATGTGCGCCCGGAAGCTGCCATCGCCTTCGGGCTCCCACTCGCCAAGGGTGATGGAGCCCAGGATCTCGGGCTTCGGCCCCTCCCCATAGGCGGTGATGCGTACCGGCGACCCCTCGGCGCCGTTGCCCCGGAAGCTGAGCGGACCGCGAAACTGGCCGCCGCGCTTGAGGGAGACCACGTCTCCGGGCTGCAGGACGAGACCCGCCAGCGGCGCCAGCGAGCGGAACGCCTCGGTCTCCGTGCTCCCCGAGTTCGCGTCATCACCCTTGTCGGCATCCACGAAGTAGTGGGCAGACAGCGCCTCTGCGCCGGTGAGCAGCACCATGGCCAGCAGCGTGATCGTACGCACGGCTCTCCCTCCCAAGCGAGCTTACCCGCCCCTCGCCCTTGCCAGCACCCAGAGCAGCCTCGCCATGCCGGCGTTCGCGAGGAGCGTCTTCACGAGGGGTCGATCGGCGAGGGGTATGTTGTCGTACCGCGGCTCGTTCGAGCGCTCGCTGTCGTCGGGTTCGAGGGCGTGCGTCTGGCCCATAAGCGCCTGCCACGTGGCGAGCTGCTCGTCGCCGATGCGCCACAATCGCCAGTTCCGGAAGTACAGCCCGTCGTCGGGATCGCGGAGGTACTCGTAGGCGTAGCCCGCGTTCCGTTCGGCCTCGCCCAGGATCGTCGGCTCGCGGCTCACCTCGTACAGCCCCACCAGCCCATCAACCAGGTAGGGTACGAAGAAGCTGGAGTCGTAGAAGAACCGCTGCTCGCGGTTCTCCACCAGGCTGTCGTACATTGCACCGTCGCGCGTCACTGCCGCGAGGGCGAGGCGGCTCGCCTGGGCCAGCGCGGATGCCTCGCCCGTCAGCCGGTACAGCTCCACGTGAGCCCGCAGCGCGACGCCCGTGTTGTACGTCCACTTCACGCGGCGCACGCGCCAGTCCGGGGGCTCGAGGGCATCCATGATGAGCCCGTCGGCGTCCTGCAGGTTCGCCAGCAGCCACTCAAGCAGCGTCGAGGCGAACGCGACATGCGCCTGCCTGTCGATGCCCAGCCGCGCCAGCCACAGAGCGGCGAGCGCCGTCATCGACGTCGAGCACGCGGCACGATCGGCGGTCGCGGGATTGCGCGGGTCCGTCCCCCACTGCATCCCGCCCGGATTGCCGGACGCATCCCATCCGCCCCGCAGGAAGCCCTCCATCACCTCTGCTGCGCGGTCGCGGTGCGTGCGCTCGCCCGTATACTGATAGGCCTTCGCGAGCGCGATCACCATCAGCGCGTTGTCGTCGTAGTACTTGTCGTTATTACCGGGGAAGGTCAGCCAGGCGTTGTAGGCGTGCTTCTCGGGGTCGAAGTACTGCTCCAGCCCTGCCACCACCTCATGGATGACCGGCGCATACCGACGCGTCATCATCGACGCGCCTTCGGCCAACGCGTGCAGCGCCTCCACGCTCGGCCAGAGGACATACCCGTTGTTGTGCGCCGGGTCGCTATCGACCGACTCCGCGCTCCTCACGGGCGCCCGGTACTGCCGCGCGATCGGGTCCCAGAACGTCCGCTGGAGCAAGTCCGTCAGCCGCTGTGCCTCGGCCTGGTAGCCGCCGGGCACATCCGCGAGCAGGCGCCCGGCCGTAGTGCCAAGCAAAGGGAGGGAGGTCAGGAAGCGCCGCCGATCCAGCGTCATGGGTTCCCTATGACGACTCGCCCCACAGCCCTCTCCGGCACCCAGATGCCCAGCACCTTGCTGTCCGGGTCGGTAAGGAGCCAAGCATGGGTGACGAACGTGCTCTGGCTGGCGATGCCGCTCGGGGGGATGGTCCCGTAGCTCTTGCGCTTCCCCTCGAAGTCCAGCCAGAAGCGCTCGACGGGGCGGTCGGTGCGATTGATGAAGATAACCGTCGTCGCCGGCTGGTCAGCCTGCGAGCGGGTTGTGGTCTCCGCGTCCGGCGGCAAGCGCTTCAGGTCCACGACCTCGACGGGCGCGGGCTTCAGGCGGCCGCTGTAGATGTCGTCCAGCAACGCATATGCGTCGGGGGCGTACGCCCGCAGCCAGTGCGGGCCGGGCTCGGGCGGCGGGTCGAGCTTGCCGTAGTCGCCCCGCGTGCCGAAGTACCACATGGTCAGCTCCGCGAAGAACTCACCCGCGTTCGTCGCGGCATACATCGTCTTCCACCTACCCGCGTCGGTCGAGGCCTTGTACTGCACCTCGACTCGGTCGCGAATGTCGGCCGATAGTCCGAACTCCATGATCGTGTGCGCGAACTCGTGACTGCAGATGTCCCGGTGATCCGTGAACCGGTCGCTCGGGAAGAGCAGCAGATTCTCCTCGGAACACGATGCGTACAGCCCGCCATAGCCCCGCCCGCGTTCGTCGATGGTCGCGGTGCCCTCGAAGGGCTTGCCCTTCATGTCGCGGTACTCGGGCGGGTCCGAGGTCTGTTGATCCTTGCCAATGAGGTGCATCTCCGCCCCGAGGCGCGCCAGGTTCGCCGCGATCTCCGGCGCACGCCCAAGCTGCCGGTCGATGCGTCTCGCCGCCTCCTCCAGCGCCGCGTCACTGACCGTCTCATGCGCCAGAATCGGGATGCCCTGGATGACGAGCCGCTTCCCGTAGAAGCCTTGCTGCGGCGGATCGAGCCGCTCGATCTCACCCATCACCTGCGGCCAGGCACTGCACGCGACGAACGTGAGTAGGACTGCGAGAACGCTGCGCGTCGTCATTCGCGTGCCCCTTCATCCAGGAAGCGCCAGTCGCCGCTCAGTTCCTCTCCCGTCAGCAACGCCCTCACCGCGGCGACCGGCATCGTGTTCTCGCGCATGATCGCGTCATGGAACTCCCGGTTCGTCATCCGGCCGGAGCCCACGAGTTCCTCGTGCAGGCGCCGGAACTGCAGGCCGCCGATCAGGTACGCGCACTGGTAGAGCGGATCGTAGCCACCCTGACACGACCGGCGCACCTCGCCCCGCGCGTTTGCCGGCTCGTGGCCCACCTCATTCACGAGCATGTCCACACATTGATCCGGCGCCATCTCGCCCATGTGGAAGCGCAGCGAGAACACCACCCGCGCGCACCGGTGCTTGCGCCAAAACAGCATCCCCATGCGTTCCTCGGGCGTGCGCGGGAAACCCAGGTCCCACAGCAGCAGCTCCCAATGCAAGGCCCAGCCCTCCACCCAGAAGGGTGTGTAGAACAGGCGGCGGTCAGGCCGGTAGCGCTCCTGGCTGAAGGCCTGCAGGTAGTGGCCGGGGAGGAGTTCGTGCTGCACGGTCGCCCGGCTGAACGCGCGATTGTTGCCGCGCAGGGCCATGCGCTTGTCCGCGTGGTCCATCTCGTTCGTGGGGAAGGACACGACAATCGCCTCGCCGCCGAGGAAGAAGGGGTTCACCTTCTGCTTCTCCGGCGACATCATCTCCATCCGCCAGCATTCCTTCGCCAGCGGTGGCACGGTGAGCAGGTCATGCGTCTCCAGGTACTCGATGGCCTCCCGGGCCAGGTCACGCACGAGCGCCGGCTGCTCGCCCGGCGGCACGTGGTCGGCTTTCACCCGCTCCAGCGCCGCCCGCCAGTCACCGTCGCAGCCCAGCTCTCTCGCCGCCAGCACCATCTGCTCCCGGCACCACGCCATCTCCTGCTTCCCGACCTCGATGAGTTCCTCCGGCGTGTACGGAACCAGCGCGTGCTCCAGTTCCTCGACTAACGCCTCCCGCCCCACGGGATCGCCGACGATGGCGTCCTCATCCTCCGCGCCCGCGACCTTCTTGCGCAGGCACTCGCGGTACTCCTTGAGAGCCTCCTCCAATGCCTTGTACGGCTTCTCAACCCACCACGTGAACTCAGGATCGTACCCGCTGTAGAACGCGTACCACTCCCCCAGCATCTTCCCGATCTCCTCCAGCGCCTCACTCGCCCTCCACGCAACCGCCTTCCCGCCGTCGTTGCCGTTGTGTCTGCGGGACTCCTGTCCCGCAATGCCGTCTCCCAACTCCTGCTTCCGCTCCGCAACCGCCTTCCTCGCGGCCTCTAGTGTTCAGTCCCTGAAATAGATATTGAGTCTTGCCAGGCTCGGGTCGGGCTGGTATGATGGGAGCAGGAGGTGGTCGCCATGAGCACCCCTGTGCCCGTCAGGTTGGAGCCGCAGACTCGTGGG
>VGFC01000227.1 GCA_016869045.1 Armatimonadota bacterium | reverse complement strand
GAGCAGACCCTGGGCGACATCGGCGCTGAACTCCAGGTCCTGCAGTGCCGCTCCGCGGCCGAACTCATTCCGCACGTTGCGGGTGCGCACGGCCTGATGAACACGTACATGCCGGGCATCAACGCTGAAGTGTACGATGCCGCCCCAGACCTCAAGGCGGTTGTGCGCTACGGCATCGGGCTCGACACGATCGACATTCCCGCCGCAACGGAGCGCGGGATCCTCGTCGCCAACGTGCCGGACTACTGCATCGACGAGGTCGCCGACCATGCGCTCGCGCACTTCCTTGCCCTCGCGCGCAAGCTGCGGCTGTCCGACGTGAAGGTGCGCAGCGGCGAGTGGTCGCTCTCATACCTGAAGCCGCTGAAGGCAATCCGTACAATGCGCGCGGGCATCATCGGCTTCGGAAGGATCGGTCGCGCCATCGCCGAGCGGTTGGCGCCGTTGAAGCTGGAAATCGTCTTCTACGACCCGGTGCTCTCCGGAGAGATCGGCGGCGCTTGCCGCGTGTGCCTGGAGGAGCTGTGGGGGACGTGTGACGCCATCTTCGTCCAGTGCCCGGCCACGCCCGAGACGCGGCACCTCCTGGGTCGCGAGGCCTTCGAGAAGATGCAGAAGCAGCCGCTCATCGTCAACTGCGCACGGGGGGAGATCGTGGACACCGATGCGCTCGTGTGGGCGCTGGAGAACGGCAAGGTCTCGGGCGCGGGGCTCGACCTGCTGGAGGACGAGGACGCGGTCGTGAAGCACGACCACCCGCTGAAGGGCTTCGACAGCGTGATCCTCACGCCGCACAGCGCGTGGTTCTCGGACGTAGCGATCCCGAACCTGCAGCGCCGCGCCGCCGAGGAGATGGCCCGCATCCTGTCCGGCCAACGCCCGACCTCCCTCGTCAACCCGGAGGTCTATGGGGAAACAGGATAGACAGGATGAAACAGGATACGGCCCCGGCCGTCATCCTGTCTCATCCTGTCCATCCTGTTCCCATCGCCCGAAGCCAGGAGACGTTCCATGCAGAACCAACGCGTGATGGTCGTCGGGGCGACCGGCAAGATCGGCAAGCACCTCGTGCCCAAGCTCGTGAAGCTGGGCAACGAGGTCCACGGGCTGGCGCGCTTCGGCACGCCGGGACAGGAGGATGCGCTGAGGAAGCTGGGCGTCGTCACGTACAAACGGGACGTAACGAAGCCCGATGCCTTCGAGGGTGTGCCGGATGACTTCGACTACGTGCTGCACGAGGCGGCGCTGAAGTTCGGCTCGGAGGGCGATGCGGACTACACGGTCGAGATGAACGTGCGCGCCGCGGGCCGGGCGATGGAGCACTTCGCGAAGACGAAGGGCTTCCTGTTTGCCTCCAGCGGCAACGTCTACGAGGACAGCGTCGATGGCGCGACTGAGGACACGCCGCCGCTGCCGCCGAGCCTCTACGCGATCACGCGCCTCGGCGGCGAGTGGATGGTGGACTACTTCAGCCGCCGCAACAACACGCCCGCCGTCATCCACCGCATCTTCTACGGCTACCACGAGGAGTTCGGCGTCCCGACTGACATCGCGCGCCAGATCCGCGACGGCGAGGGGATCGACCTCACCACCAGCCACGTGAATGTGATCTGGCTCGATGACCTCATGGACGCGATGATCGCCTCGTACCAGGTCGCCTCCGTGCCGCCGAAGGTCCTCAACCTCACCGGCACCGAGAAGGTCTCCGTCCGCGCGATCGCCGAGCGCCTCGGTGAACTCATGGGCATCGAGCCAAAGTTCAGGGGCACGCCCAAGGGCACCTCGCTCCTCGGCAAGGCCGACGAGATGGCCCGCCTCCTCGGCCCGCCGAAGGTCTCGCTCGACGAGGGCCTGCAGCGCATCGCGAAGTCCATCATGGCCCGCGAGTTCCCCATCGACCACCCGACGCAATGGGAGAAGCGGAAGGGGTTTGGCGAGGATTAGGCGCGCCCCGCCTCAGTACGTCCCGTACTCCCTCACCAGTTGCATGACGCGCTGGTACTGCGCCCAGCTCACGTTGTCCGGCACCGAGTGGTCGGAGTAGTAGATGTAGCCGCCGCCCTGCATTGCGACGGGGATCTTGCGGGCGATCTCTCGCTCGATGACCTCCGGGTCGGGGTCGGCCATCGCGCGCACGTCGATCCCGCCCATGAAGGCGAGTCGGTCGCCGAACTCGCGCTTCAGTTCCACGACGTCCATCCCCGCCTTGCTCTCCAGCGGATTGAGGCACGTGAGGCCGGCCTCGATGAGCTGAGGCACGTGCTCCCGCACATTCCCGCAACTGTGTAGGATGGCGGGAAGATCATGCTCGCGGAAGGTCGCGTACATGCGCTGCTGCGCGGGGAACTCGACCTCGCGGAAGGTCGCGGGTGAGAAGAACGTTCCGTTGCGGTAGCCCAGGTCGTTGGCCACGAAGACCCCGTCGAACTCGAAGCCCCGCGCGAGCATCTCGTGGAATCCCCGCAGGACCAGGTCCATCAGCGTGTCCATCATGTCCTTGACCCACGCGCGGTCCTCGGCCAGAGCGACGAGCATCGTCTCGGCGCCGATGATGCGCTGGAGCCAGTCGTAGCCGATGTGCGCGAAGTAGCACACGAACAGCTCGCCCTGCCGCAGCCCCCGGTTCAGGGCGAGGGCGTTGTCCCAGTCCACGCGCGCGTCGTTCCACGCGAGACGATGCTTGTGCTCCTCCCACTGCTCCGGTGAGTTGATCGCGAACTCCAGCATCTGGGGGATCGACTCGTGATCGGTGAAGGTCTTCTGGACCGCGCCCAGCGCACTGCGGCTGATGCGCCAACCGGGGCCCTCCTCGAGCGTCTCCTCGGGGAACTGCAGCGAGATGTCCGGCCCTTGGTGGGCGAACTCGTAGCCGAAGTGGGAGGCGGGCGACTGGTCCGCCGGCAACCCCTCGCGGTGCCAGCGGGCGACCGTGTGCGTCCAGGGGGAGTCCTGGATGGGTACGCGGTCCGGCTCCTCGTGGTCCAGGACCAGGCGGATGCGCTCGCGGGAGGTCATGGCAAGCCTACCTCGTGAGGACCCACGCGGCGATCTCTTGCTCAGTCGCCGGCTCCGCCTCGACGTGCAGCTTCTTCGGCGCGTCCGCTGCCGCATAGGCCTGCGCTGCGAGGTCCAGCTTCGCACCTCCGGCATTGTGGATGAACAACCGGCTCGGCGCCCACAACGCTGCGGCCGTGCGCAGGTCGCCCGCGCGCCGAAGCTGCGGTGTGTAGAGACGCTTCAGGTATGCGTCGTCGGAAGTCGCGTCGAAGCCCGCCATGTCCGCTGCGACCGCTTGCAGCTTCAGCCCAGCCCCCGACGCCAACAGACACCACAGCCCCGCGTCGCCCTGACCGATCAGGCTGACCGTGCCGCCGCCCGCGCGCGTCGGCGCATAGAGCAGCGCGGCCACGATGTCCTGGACGCGCAGCGCCAGGTCGGTGCGGTTGTATGTGTCGAAGAACTTCTCGTCGGGGCGTCGGTCGGAGTCTGCAGAGAGCTGATTGTCCCCCACCAGGAACGGGTCGATCAGCAGCACCTGCCGGCCCGCGTCCACGAGCGCCTTCACGAGCGGACCAGGGGCGTGCCTTGTGTCATCGAGGAAGTCCTTGCGCGGGCCGTCGCCGACGATGACCACCGTTGGCGACTTGGCCTTCGCCTTCGCCGGCGCGACGAGCGTCGCCGGAATGCGGAGGTCCGGCCCTTCGCCCGCCAGCGTGAAGGTCTCGATGTAGTACGGGTCGGTGGTGAGGACGACCTGGTCGGTCTCGCGCGTCTGCAGCCTGTCAGCCGGCAGGAGGTTCAGCGAGTGCGCCAGCGCCGAGCCGTAGACCTCGCGGAACTGCTTGAGCGTCTTACCGTCCTTGGGCGCATGGGCTGCGAGCTGCGCCTCCGAGGCGTCGATCAGGTGCTGCACGAGTTCCGCTTCGTCCCACGCATCATCGGGCAGGTCGCGCCCGGAGAAGACCAGCAGGTCCTCGTTCTTCTCCGGCTCGAAAGGCCGCTCTTTGAGCGCAGCGGGGTCCGTCGCGCCGAGCAGCCACTTGCCGAAGAACGCGTACATCGCCTCGCGGCTGTCCTGGTTGTAGTTGTGCGGCGCATCGATCTGCACGCACGCGACCTTGTCCTCCGCGCCGTAGAGCGCGTAGACCGTCTTGATGTCCGGGTACTCCTCGGTCGGGTTGTGGCTCGTCCAGTCACCGGTCGCGGAGATGAGCAGCTGGGGCCGCGGCGCCATCAGCGCAGCGATCTCCGTGTTGAACGTATCGACCCGGAGGTTCGGCGAGTTCTCGCACAGGCAGCCGCCCTGCATGTAGGCCGAGACCATCACTGCGGGCGCGGCCGCAGCGAGTCTCGGCTCGACACCCATCAGCATGAAGGTCTGCGTGCCGCCGCCCGATTCGCCGGTGCAGCCGACGCGCTTGGGGTCCACGTCGGGCAGGCTGAGGATGAAGTCCATCGCGCGGAAGCTGTTCCAGAGCTGAAGCCCCATGAGGCTCTGGCCCCAGAGCGCGAGCCGCTGACTGCCGAAGCCGTGGGTCACCTGCTTCGAGTCGTTGTAGCCGACCATGTCATACGAGAAGACCACGTATCCCTGCCGCGCGAGGTTGATGCACCGGCCGGGCACGGAGCCCAGCTCCTCGTGCGCCAGCCGCCCCGTACCCCAGTGCCCGTGCGGAGTGATGACTGCGGGGAACGGCCCCTGCTTCCCGAGCGGCCGGTAGAGGTTGCCGGTCACCAGGAAACCCAGGTAGCTGTGGAAGTAGACCTTCTCGACCGAGTAGCCCTCTCGCTCGATGCGGCCGAACACCTCCGGCCGGAGTTCGCAGCGCTCCGGCGTCGGCCAGAGGCCGGTGCTCATGAGGATGTGCCTTCGCAGATAGCCCGCCCACGTCTCCCACTCGTCCAGCGTCGCATAGCCCGGGAACTCGTAGTGCATGTTCAGATCGCGCGTCTTGATGGTCCTCAGCTCCTCGGCCGCCGTGTCGGAGGCGGCATAGGTCATGAAGCACGCCAGAAGGCAGAGCACTCCGGCGCCCCCTTTCCCGTGGACGACTGCGCGGCAGCAACGGCCACGCACTTCTCCGCTTGCGGCTCTGCGCCCTTGTCGGCGGCCCAAACACAGAGGGCGAAGCCCTCGCGGCACTCCGCCCTCGCACTGCTCTGAGAGTTGATGTTGCTGGGAGCGCCGGCACCCTTGCCGGCAGAGGTGGCTGCCACCACTGCCGGCAAGGGTGCCGGCGCTCCCAGCAACGGCCTGTCGGCGCTCCGCGGGTGGAGGTCGTGCTACTGCGGACTGCCGCCCGGCGGCCCGACCGCCCCTTGCGTCTTGAGCGCTTCGAGTTGCTGCTGGTACGTGCCCGTGAGCTGCCAGACGATGTCCGCCGTCTGGTTCGTGGCCTTGGCCGCCTCCACCAGCGTGCCGGCGTTCACCGCGTCACGCGCCTGAGAGAGCGCCGCTTCTACCTGCCTCATGTCGGCACCCACTTGGGCCAGCGCCGCACAGGGGTCCTGGAGTAGGCGCAGCCGATTGCGGATCTGCGTTTCCAGTTCCCTCCGTGCCGCCGGGTCCTGAGGCTCCTCGGCCGGCACCTGCAGTGGAGGCAAGCTCCCCGCCCCTTGAACAGGTGCGCCCTCCTGCGGCGTCGGCCCGCCGAGCTGCCCGGTGACCGCGGCGACGAGGTTCCACATGAACTGCTGAACAAGCCCATCGCGCTGTTGCGCGTACTGCTCGTCGGGCATCTTCCGCACATCGTCGAGGGCGCGCCCGATGACCTCCTGGATGCGCTGGAAGTCGAACATGCCCGGCATCATGCCCATCATGGGCAGGCCGCCGAACATGCCGGCCAGGCCCTGCCCTCCGGGGCCTTCACCTCCGGGCTGCTGACCATCCGGCCCTTGGCGACCCGGCCGCTGCCTGCCTTGCCGTGGCCCCATCGGGCCCCATCCCTCGGGCCGCGTGCCGGGCCCCATGCCCATTCCCTCACCGCCCGCTGCGGCGGGTGGGCCCTGCGCCGCCATCAACTCCCGTCCCACCGTCTCGCGCCGCTTGGTGAGGGAGGCGACCTTGTTCCGGGCCGCCGTCAGGATGTCGCGCACCTGGTCCTGGTTCTTCTCGCGAATTGAGAGGCTGGCGTTCTCGATGTCCTCCATCAGTGCGGCAAGGACACCCGAGTCCTCCCGCATCGCGCCCATCAGGCTCCCGAAGACGTTCGGGAACATCCCCTGCGGCCCGGGCCCCTGGCCCGGCCCCTGAGCCATCATGCCCATCCCAGGGCCCTGGCCCGGGAACCCCGTCCCCATGCCGGGCCGCCCGCCGGGCATTCCCATGCCCGGCCCGCCCTGCCCGGGCGGTCTAGGACGGAAAGTGCCCTGCCCGCCCCTGGACCCGCCTCGACCGCCGGGAGGCCCGCCAGTCCCGCTCATGCGACCCATGCCGCCCGGGCCACCACCTCCGCCCATCATCGCGGCCTGCGCCACCTGGAAGGCCTCACGGAGGCTCGCCGCGGCCTTCTCGGCGCTACCGGCCTTGAGTTCTCGATCCGCTCGGTCCACGATCGCCGCCACCTTGCTCACGTCCACCCCTGCCGCCTGAACCTGCGCCAGCATGTTCCGGGCCTGCCCGATCGCCATCCCGAGTTGATCCGGCGGGATGTCAGCCCCCCCCATCATACCCATCATGCCCGGGCCGCCCGGCATACTCGGACCGCGACGACTGCCCTCGACGCCGGTCCGGCGGCCGAGACCCAACTCCCGGCGCGCGTCGTCCATCGCGGCCTGGACCCCCGCCTCGTCGCCCGCCGCCGCTGCCTTGAAGATCCTCTCTCGGTATGGTTTCCACCCGTTCTCGTCCACCCGGCGGGCCGCCATGCTCACTGCCAGCGCGCGCCGGAGCAGCTCGCGGCGTTTCTCAAAGAAGGGCCGCGCATCGGCGGGAAGCTGCTGCAGCGCCGATTGCACTTCCTGGTCGGTCGGTTCGGCGCCCGCCGGAGGACCGCCGACGCCCGGCATTCCGCCCATTCCGGGCAGCATCGGCATCCCGACTGCAGGTGCGGCCTCGCTTGCCGCCGTCCGCCCCTTCGCCAACTCCGACCTCGCCTCCGAGTAGTGCCCGGCGCGCGCCTTCTCGGCGGCCGAGGCGAACGCCTGGCCGGCGTCGCCGGCGACGGGGAGGGAGGTGAGCGTCGTCCCGTAGTCGCTGATCACGTCCGCCATCGACTGGCGGTCCATGTATAGCTTGATTGCCCCGCCCCCCACGCCGAGCAACAAGAGCATCGCCACCAGCATGGCCAGCCCGCTTGCGGTTCTCATGCGAGACCCCTCCCTGTAATGCTGTACCCGGCACAATACGCGCGCGGCGCCCCGCGCTGCTAGCCTTGGACGCCCGCCGAGAGCCCGAGGTTCAGCCCCACAGCAAACCGACAGCCCGGTTCGTTGTCATGCCATTCTACTCCGAGCACCAGCGGGCCGCAAACGAATCCTCGCCCGGCCGGGTGCCGGCCGCTACCGCCGGTCGGAGCTTCGAGGCCGGAAGGAGGTCCGGAGGTGTTGTAGAGAAGTGACCGCCCGCAGCAGGCACAAGGAAGCTGTGGGCAGTGACGCGGCTCTCGTGGTACGAATCCGTCGTGCACTGACGCGCAGCCCGTCGAGAGCACCCGAACCTTCGCCCTCGGCTGGGCGTCTAAGCTAGCTGGTGCCGGACCCAGTGCGTCCCGGCCGACACGACCGGGCGCCTCCAGCAGAGGTAGATAGAGGAGCAACCGAGATGCACAACCACCGCCACACCCACATCGTGATCATCCTGCTGAGCGCCCTGGTGGGCGCCTCGGTCACCTTCCTGGTGCTCTATGGCCAGGGGGCCAGCCGCCCGATGCCGGCCGTCAGCGCGCAGGACACGGCGACGCAGCTTGAGAGCGCGTTCGTGCGGATCGCGAGCCAGACAAAGCCCGCGGTCGTGAACATCACCGTGAAGACCCTCCGCAAGCCCCCGGGCCCGATGGGCCAGATTCCCGAAGAGTGGAAGCGCTTCTTCGAGGACCCGTTCTTCAAGGGTTGGGGCGCGCGCCCGCCTCAGGGAGAGGGGGAGGAGACGCCCGAGGCCGCGGTACCCAACCTCAGCCTCGGCTCCGGCTGGATCTACTCGGACGACGGCTACATCGTCACCAACTCCCATGTCGTCAAGGATGCGACCGAGATCAAGGTAACGCTGCACGATCGTGAGGGCGACACCAAGGAGTACCCCGCGACGGTCGTCGGCGATGATCCGCGCACGGAGCTGGCGCTGATCAAGATCGACGCCGGACGCACGCTCCCCACGCTGAAGATCGGTGACTCGAAGCACCTGCAGGTCGGAGAGTGGGTGATGGCCGTCGGCTCGCCCTTCCAGCTCGCCCAGACGGTCACCGTCGGGGTGGTGAGCGCGAAGGGCCGCTTCCTGGATCACCCGAGCGCGAGGTTCCGCATTGGCGACATCATCCAGACCGACGCGTCGATCAACCCGGGCAACAGCGGCGGCCCGCTCGTTGACCTGAAGGGCGAGGTCATCGGGGTCAACGTGGCCATCGTTACCCAGGGGCTCGTACCTGCGAATGCGGGCGTCGGTTTCGCGGTGCCGGCCGAGACCATGCAGCAGGTCATCCCAACCCTCAAGGCGGAGGGGCACATTGTACGCGGCTGGCTCGGCATCACGATCAACGATCTCAACGAGAATCTGCGCGACAACTACAACGCGCCTGATGGCGGGGTCCTGGTCGAGGAGATCCGCGCTGACGGGCCGGCGAAGAACAGCGACCTGCAGGATGAGGACGTGATCGTCTCCGTCAACGGCGAGCCGGTGAAGGACGTCTGGTCGCTACAGAAGACGGTCGCCGGTCACAGGCCCGGAGAGGAACTCACCCTGGGCATTGTGCGCAATCGCAAGGCGCGCGAGGTCAAGCTCACGCTCGGCGAGACGCCGGCCCGGTATGCGGGCTACGCCGAGCCACAGAAGAAGCCTGCCGAGACCACGGCAGCCTCGAACGAAGTGCTCGGACTCACCTTGGAGGCCATCACCGCGACCATCGCGGAGGAGAAGTCTCTGCCGGCCAAGGAGGGTGTCTACGTCAAGGCGGTCGCACCCGATAGCGAAGCCGCCGAGAAGGGCCTAATGCCCAACGACGTGATCCTGAAGGTCAACGTCAGCGAGGCCAAGACGGTTGACGATGTAACCAAGGCCCTCAAGCAGGCGAAGGACAACGGCGACAAGTACGTGATCATCCGCATCGCCCGCACGACGCCCGACGGCGAGCGGCAGGTCCGCACCGTCGACCTCGACCCGAGCAAGTAGCTCGCGGTGCCTCGTAGCGTGGCAGGGGCGCGATCGGCCGACCGCGCCCCTGCAGCGTTCTCACCCACCGAACCCTCGGAGGGACCCCCATGTTCGCGGCCATCCAACTGGCCTTGTTGCCCCTCACAACCCACGCCCAGCCGACCGCTCTCGTAGCCCACTTCCCCCTCGACGAGGGACAAGGCGCCATCGCCCGCGATGTCGGGCCGAATGTCGCCCAGGGGGAGGTCCATGGCGCCACCTGGATGCGCTACGGGAAGGGCCACGTCCTGTCCTTCGACGGCGAGGATGACTATGTGCGCTGCCAGAGCCCGGCGCTCGACCTGCGCGGCTCCCTGACGCTCAGCGCCTGGGTCTGGCCCGAGGACACGCCTACGGGCGAGGTCGGCATCGCCGGGAAGCAGTTCTCCAGCTACCTCCTGACCTACTACATCGACCGCAAGGCGTGGTGGTACATCGGCGCGGGGACGAACCACACGACGGCACAGGCCATGCCCGGCACCTGGTCGCACCTCGCGGGGACCTTCGATGGGACGAAGCTCCGACTGTACGTGAACGGCGAACTGATCGACGAGAAGGAATCGACTTTCCGGGCAACGCCTCCCGGCGGCGCCTTCTTCATCGGCTGCGTGGTGGGCGATCCCACCGCCGCTGATCCGGCCTACTCGAAGTCAGGCTACTTCCGGGGCCACCTCGCCGACGTGCGCCTCTACTCCGGTGCCCTGAGTGGGGAAGAGGTCGCCGCGCAGTACAAGGCGGAGGTCACACAACGCTTCGCGGCCTTCGTCGAGGAGTGCAAGCCCATCACCGGCGGCTCGCGCATCGCTGCCGATGGACTGCAGGTCCGCGTCGGCCGGTCGGGCGCAGTTCAGGTCGCGCGCGGCGAAGGGTTCTGCGTCGCAGAGAGCGCGTACTCATGCCCGGGCGACAAGCTCGGCTGGAACCGCCTGTCCGAACGCCAGGCCGAAGCGGAGACGGGTTGGGCGACGAAGCCCGAGCGCCTCGATGCCCGGACGATCCGGGTCACCGCTCGCGGCGCGCACTACGGACTCGAACGGGTCGTGCGGATTGACAAGGGTCGCGTCGAGGTGCAGGACACACTCGGGAACGCCTCGCAGGAGCCTGTCGGCATCCTCGTGCAGCATCACCTCCTCACGCCCCACCTGCTGACCAACGCCCGCCTCGGGTACGGCTCCGCCGACCCGATTGTCTTCGCGAGCCAACCCGAGTGCGACCTGGGCCTCGTTGCCGAGGATGACGTATCCCGCGCCCAGCTCGCGCCTTTCGCCTCGGCCAACCGCGCCGGGTTCCGGCTCGACCACTTCGCACTGGCGCCCGGTGCGAAGCACACACTACGCTGGGCGGTGTACGTGCTGGCACCAACGGGCGACGCCCTCGCCCTCGTGAACGCCGTCCGCCGCGACTGGGGCAGCAACCACACGGTCCTGGGCCCCGGGAGCTTCTTCGACGCGAACGACCCCATCATCGGCGACCCCGCGCGCCTGAAGGCCTACCTCACCCGCCGCAAGCTCCGAGTTGCGATGCTCTCGCCCTGGCTCGACTACGACCCCGGCTCGATGAACCGCGTGCTGACGCGCGCGGAGTACAAGGCCCTGATGCAGCGCGCAGCGGCGGCGATCAAGGGGGCCGATTCCGAGGTGAAGTGCATCGGCTCCATCGAGACCGACTGGGTCACCATCGACCCGGCCGCGATTCCCGGCGGCGAGGGTCTGCCCGTCGATGGCCCGGGCGGCCACGGGCCCACCTGGGTGACTCCCGAGCAGACGCGCATTCTGGACGCGGCCGCTCTCCCGTGGCGTGACAGCCTGAAGCGCGACATCGATGGCCGCGTGATCCTGGAGTTGTACTCGCGGGGCGGCAAGCCCCAGACCGCCCTTGGCGTCTACCCTCGCGTCGGCAACTACCAGGCCCAGTTCCTGATAGAGCAGGCGCGCTTCCTGATCGAGGACGTGGGCCTCGACGGCTTCTACATCGACGAGTTCGCCCCGTACTGGGTGAAGAGCTACGACCGATGGGACGGCTTCACGGTGGACATCGACCGAGCCACCGGCGCCGTCGTGCGGCAGTACACGGACGCCGCGCTCGCGGGCGCCGCCTTCCGCAAGCAGCTCTGCGAGTACGCGCTCTCGAAGAACGCGGCCATGGTCGCCAACACCTTCGGAACAACCTGCGCCGAGAACGCCCTGTCCGTCATGCGCTTCGCTGAGACCTGGAGCAACTTCGACGTGCTCAGCCTGCCCAGGACCGGTAAGCCGCCCTTCAACCAGTACATAGCCTCCGGGCAGTTCGGCACGCCGATCGGGTTGGGCGTCCTCGCTCCCTCACGGGGCACCAACAGCGCGGAACTCCTCATGCGCGGGCTGATCCTGTACCTACGCCACGGGGTGCTCTACTACCACTACTTCTACGGGGACATCCCCCAGACCGGTGAGGGTAGCGGCGAGTACGGCCCGATCAACCACATGTTCCCGATCACGCCGATCGAGCTGTTCGAGGGCGGGATCATCGGTAGGGAGCGCATCATCTCCTGCGTCTCCCAGGACTTCGCATGGCGCGGCCCCGCCGAGCCGACCATCCTCATCTTCGGACCCGACGGCCGACAGGTCGAGGGGGGCGGCTCGCGCATCACCAAGAGCGCGGATGGCTGGGACGTGAAGCTGGTGCTGCGAGACTGGGAGCAGATCGGGGTCGTCGAGT
>VGFC01000226.1 GCA_016869045.1 Armatimonadota bacterium | reverse complement strand
CGCGAGTGCACCTCGACGGGGCTGTACTGCTTCGGGTCCACGTCCAGCACCGAGAGCGCTTCCTTCACCAGCGACTGTTGCTCGGGCGAGTCGAAGATGCCGAAGTTGCTCGGGATGCCGATGGCTTCGCCGTCGGCGCGGAGCATCCGGGCGCAGATCGAGTGGAAGGTGCCGGCCCAGATGCGGCGCGCCTGGTCGCCGACGAGCGTGCGGATGCGGTCCTTCATCTCGTTGGCGGCCTTGTTCGTGAAGGTCACCGCGAGGATGCTCTCCGGCGGCACTCCGCACTCCCGCACCATGTACGCGATGCGGTACGTCAGCGCGCGGGTCTTGCCCGACCCGGCGCCCGCGAAGATGAGCACCGGGCCGTCGATGCACTCGGCGGCCTCGCGCTGCTGAGGGTTGAGTTGGCTGAGGATGGGGCTGGTCGTCGATCGAGGCATGGTGAGTTCGCAAGTTCACAAGTTCGCAGGTTAGAAGGAACGGCGTGGGCGCAGCACGCTGCGCCCGTACGAGTGCTCCCGCTGGGTCTCCATGTGGGGGCAGAGCGTGCTCTGCCCAGGCCTCTACTTCATCAACATCGACACGATCACGATGCCGGCGATGATCACGATGGGGATGGCGATGGCCAGGGCGACCTTCAGGCCGGAGACGGGCCGCTCGCCGTGCAGCTCGCCGGTCTGTCCGTTCATCACGGCGCGCTGCACTTTGCCTTTGTACTGGTAGCGGAACACCCAGACGGGCAGGATCGCGCGGCGGGCGACGAACTCGCCGAACTTCGTCGAGGCGCTGTCGAGGCGCTCGATGAGCTTGCCGCACTCGGCGCGCTCCTTGCCCTCGATGATCTCCCGCGCGCGGGTGGTGGCTTCCGCCTCGCTCACGGAGGGCTCCTCCATGCGGCGCCCGCGCCCGAGGGCGGCGGCGAGGTCCTCCTCGCCCGCCTCAGCGCCCGTGTCCCACGGCATCAGGGCGGAGGTCTCCTGCTGGGTGAGCGCGCCGGAAGCGTTGATCATCTCCGCGTAGCTCCCATGGCGCGTGCCCGAGGCGGGGTACCACTCCTTGTAGGGCTCATCCTCCTCGTAGCGCTCCGTGCGGCCGGTCTGGGGGTCGGTGCGGGTCTTGGAGACGCGGCGGTAGCGCGTCTCGGAGCGAGCTCCCTGCCACGCGGTCTCGACGTCCACCTTCACTTCCCAGGCCGGCACGTAGATCTCCGCCTGTTCATCGGTGCGCGCCGTGGAGGCGAGGTCACCCGGCGCCCAGAAGCTCGACTTCAGCCAGGCCTTCAGGCGCTCTACCGCCTGAGCCGCGTCGATCCGGAAGCCGACGCACCGCGGGCGGTCGGCGAGGGCCGACGCGGTCTCCGGCGGCAGTTCCACGATCACCGCCGAGCCGCAGTAGTCGCACACGGTCGGCTTCCAGGAGGAGATGCCGGTGAGCGACGCGCCACAGGAGCTGCACTTGATCGTCTTGACCGCGATGTCGGGCATGAGGGGTTCCTCCGGGAACGGAGTCGGAGCTGGCGCTCCGACCTACGAACGGCAAGGCGGGCGCAGCACGCTGCGCCCCTACGAACGGCGTTCGCGGCGCTCGAGGGCGGCGCCGATCAGGCCGCGAAAGAGCGGGTGCGGACGGTTCGGGCGCGACTTGAACTCCGGGTGGAACTGAGAAGCGATGAAGAACGGGTGCTCCGGTAGCTCGATCATCTCGACCAGGTCAGCCTGCGGCGAGGTGCCGCCGAAGACCAGCCCGCACTGGGCGAGCTGCTCGCGATAGGCGTTGTTGACCTCGTAACGGTGTCGGTGACGCTCGGAGATCTCGGTAGCCCCATAGAGGCGCTCGGCCAGGGTGCCTGGCGCCACGGCGCACGGGTAGGCCCCGAGCCGCATCGTGCCGCCAAGGTTCGTCTTGTAGACTTGGTCCTTCATCTTGATGATGAGCGGATGGGGCGTGTTCTCGTTGAACTCGGTGCTGTGCGCGCCGTCCAGGCCGCAGACATTGCGTCCGAACTCGATGACCGCGGTCTGCAGGCCCAGGCACAGACCCAGGTACGGGACGCCGTTCTCGCGGGCGTACTGAATCGCGCGGATCTTCCCCTCGATCCCGCGCTCGCCGAAGCCGCCCGGCACGAGGATTCCGTCAGCCTCGGCCAGCATGGAGGCGGGATCGACCGCGTCGGGGCCCTCGAACTGCTCGGAGTCCACGTAGGTGATGCTCACCTTCGCGTTGTGGTGGATTCCGCCATGCAGCAAGGCCTCGGTAACGGAGATGTACGAGTCGTGGAGGTGCACGTACTTGCCGATCATCGCGATGCGCACTTCGCGGGAGGGGCTCACGATTCGGCCGACCATCTCCCGCCATTCGTCGAGGTCCGGCGGCGCGGGCTTCAGGCGCAGGCGCCGGCACACGAGGTCCGCCATGCCCTGCTCCTCGAGCATGAGCGGCACCTGGTAGAGCGACGCGGCGTCGAGATTCTCGACGATCGCGTCGGGGGAGACGTTGCAGAAGAGGGCGATCTTCTGGCGCTCCTCCTTGCCGAGGGGGAGTCGGCTGCGACAGACGACAATGTCGGGCTGAATCCCGACGCCCAGCAGCTGGCGCACGCTGTGCTGGGTGGGTTTGGTCTTCAGCTCCTCGGTGATGCCCAGATAAGGCATGAGGGTGACGTGGATGTAGCAGACGTTGTCGTGGCCCTCCTCGTTGCCCATCTGGCGGATGGCTTCGAGGAAGGGTTGGCTCTCGATGTCGCCGACGGTGCCGCCGATCTCGGTGATCGCGATCCGCGCCCGGTGGTGCTTGGGGCAGCGACGGATGCGGGCCTTGATCTCGTCAGTGATGTGGGGGATGACCTGCACCGTCTTGCCGAGATAGCGCTTGCCGCGCCGCTCGCGGTGGATGACCGCGCCGTAGACCTGGCCGGTGGTGACGTTCGAGCGTCCGGTCAGCGCCTCATCGACGAAGCGTTCGTAGTGACCGAGGTCGAGGTCGGTCTCCGCGCCGTCGTCGGTGACGAACACTTCCCCGTGCTGGAAGGGGTTCATCGTCCCCGCATCGACGTTGATGTACGGGTCGATCTTGAGCATCGCGACCCCGAAGCCCCGGGCGCGCAGCAACCGCCCGAGCGAGGCGGCGGTGATGCCCTTGCCCAGCGATGAGACGACGCCGCCGGTCACGAAGATGTGCTTTACCTTAGCCATGAGCTGCCTCTGGTTCTGCGTCGTCGATCCCCACGAGAAGCCGGCGCCTTCGCCCGCCGGCAGAGGGGTCAGTCTGCTTCCGGTGTCTCGTCCGGCGCCGCCGCGGGCTCTTCAGCAGCCGCCTCGGGACTTTGCTCTTCGGCCTCGGGCTCGGCTGGCGCCTCGCCTTCGTCGTCTTCCGCGGCCTCGTCCAGCTCGGACTCATCCGCCAGCTTGGCCTCCGTGAGCACGCCCGTGGGCTTGGGCTGGGAGAGGTCGCGCACCTGGGCATTGAGCGCGTCGATGCGCTTGCCGATCTCGTCGATGCGGCCGCACAACGGCAGGATGTCGGCGTTGCGCACCTTGCCGCGGCCATACAGGGCGTGGACCTTGCGGCCGATCTCGATCATCACGCGGTCGCGCTCACCCACGAGTTTCGTGATCTGCTTCTGCAGACCGCGGACCGCCCGGTGCGTGCTCAACGACGTGGTGAGATCCTCCCACTTCTCGCCGGCGTATTCCTTGGCTTTCGACAGTGTGTCGGACATGGTTCACACTCCCCTTCGTCCGGTTCCCCTACTCGAGTCCCATTCGGTGCAGCGGTCTCGCGTCCAGTCGCGTCAGCCCCGCATCCCTCGCGGCCTGCACCGCCGCCCGGTACTCCTCGAGCTTCAGGCCGCGCGTGAGCTTCGGTTCCTCGTAGGCGCGGTGGCAGGGCCGGTACTGCGCCATGACATTCACGTACGTGTTCGTGCTCAGGCTCGCGAGGAACTCCATCACCTTCGGCGTCGCCGCCAGATCGTGCGGCAGCACGAGATGTCGCACCAAGAGGCCGCGCGTCGCGACACCGCGCTCATTCAGCTCCAGGTCGCCCACCTGCCGGTGCATCTCGCGGACTGCTGCAAAGGCGTGGGTCGGGTAGTCCTTGATCCCTGACAGGCGCTCGGTGGCCTCGGCGTCGCCGTACTTCACGTCGGGCATGTAGATGTCCACGATCCCGTCCAGCAGCTCCAGCGACTCCAGCGACTCGTACCCGCCGCAGTTCCACACGATCGGCACGCTCAGCCCCTTCTCTACCGCCTCCGGCAGCGCCTCCAGAAGCTGAGGCATGACGTGGGTGGGTGTCACGAAGTTGACGTTCTCGCAGCCGTGCTCCTGAAGCGAGACCATCGCCCGCGCCAGGAAGGCCGCGTCCACGGGCCGACCGTGGCCGAGCTGGCTGATGTCGTAGTTCTGGCAGAAGATGCACGCCAGGTTGCAGCTGGTCAGGAAGATCGTCCCCGAGCCGCCGTCGCCCACCAACGGGTCTTCCTCGCCGAAGTGCGGCCCGACGCTGGAGACCATCGCCTTGCGCCCGACGCGACAGTGTCCCCAGCGGTCCGCCGCGCGGTCCACCGCGCAACCCCGCGGGCACAGGCGGCACTCGCGCAGCAAGGCGAGAGCCGCGTCCACGCGGGCTTGCAGCTCACCGGATTCGTGGAGAGCGAGGTAAGCGGCGACGGCGTTCCTACCCCCCTACCCCCCTTCCTTCAGAAGGGGGGAAAGGCAGACGGCTCGCAAGGCTTCTGTCAGCGGGTCGATGTCAGCATGGCTGGTCAGGTCGAAGTGCAAGGGGGTGATCGAGATCTTGCCGGCCCGGACCGCCGCGAGGTCGGTGCCGGGGCTGGCATCCTGCTCGGCCGGCTCGCCGGCGAACCAGAAATACGGCCGGCCGCGCGGGTCCTCCCGCTGGCTCATGCGATTGACATAGCGCCGACGGCCCAGCCGGGTGATCTCGATCCCGGTGATCTCCTCGAGGGGCAGGTTCGGCACGTTTACGTTGAAGAAGCAGGCGCGACAGGCCGCCTGCCGCGGGAAGCCATCGACGATCCACTGCGCGAGCCGCGCCGCGACATCGAAGCGGGTCGGTTGCTCGTTGCGCACGACGCTCAGCGCGAAGGAGGGAAGGTCGTACATCGCGCCCTCCATCGCGGCGGAAGCGGTGCCGGAGTAGAGCACCTCCTCGGCCAGGTTCGCGCCGTCGTTGATGCCGGAGAGGACCATGTCGGGGAGATCGGCAGGATCGATGGTCCCGAGGGCGACGCAATCGGCCGGGGTCCCGCTGCAGGCGTAGGCCTCCACGTCGAGCCCGTTGAGCTGCGCGGGCACCAGCCGCAAGGGCTTGTGCAGCGTCACCGAGTGGCCCGCGGCGCTCTGTTCGCGCTCGGGAGCGATGACCTTGACCTGCCCGCGCGTCGCCAGAGCCTCCGCCAGCGCTCGCAAGCCGGGAGCGAGTATGCCGTCGTCATTGGCGAGAAGGAATCTCATCACACGGCCTCAGTCGAAGTTCACAACCATCGCGTTCGTCAGGTCGGGAGAGGAGCGGACGTCCTGCAGCGTCTGCTCGTCGATCGGGTTGTCCAACATGAGGGCCATGACCGCCGGGCCGCCGACGCTGGTTCGGCCGACCTGCATGCCGGCGATGTTGACCCCGCGGTCGCCCATCAGCGTGCCGACGCGGCCGATGACGCCCGGCCGGTCGTGGTGCCAGATGAACAGCACCGTGCCCCGGGGCGCGAGGTCGATGCGGTGGCCATCCATCTCGACGATCCGCGCATCCTGGGCGCCGAAGACAGTTCCCGAGACCTCGCGCGTCTGGCCGCCCGCTCCCACCCGCGCGGCAACCAGGCTCGCGTAGCCCCGCGTGGAGGTGCCGGTCCCCTCGGAGAGCCTGATGCCCCACGATTCGGCCTCGACGGGCGCGTTCACGATGTTGACGGGGTAGCTGCGCAGCGGACTGAGCAGGCCCATCAGGAACCACAGGCCGAGCGGCTGCGTGTCGCGCTCGGCGATGTCCCCGGCGTAGAGCAGCTCGACCGTCTCGATCGGCCCGGCGAGCAGGTGGCTGTGCAGTCGGCCGATGCGCTCCGCAAGGTTCAGGTAGGGCGCCAGCTCCCGCAGGGCCTCGGGGGGGATGGCCGGGGCGTTCACGGCGCTGCGCGCCAGCTTCCCCTCGAGGATGTCTGCGATCTGCTCCGCGACATCGACGGCCACGAACTCCTGCGCCTCCTCGGTCGAGGCGCCCAGGTGCGGCGTGAGCACAACGTTCGGGAAGGGCGCGAGGTGTGAGGGGGGCTCGGGCTCGGCGGCGAACACGTCCAGCGCCGCGCCGCCCAAGCGGCCCTCCCGTAGCGCCTCGACCAGCGCCTCCTCATCGACCAGGCCCCCGCGCGCGCAGTTGATGAGCCCCGCGCCGTGTCGCATCAGGGCCAGCTCGCGCCTGCCGATCAGCTCCATCGTGCCCGTCGTTTTGGGGGCATGGATCGAGACGAAATGCGCCTCTCGCAGCAGCTCGTCGAGGGGCACCAACCGCGCACCGAGTGCCTCGGCGCGCGCCTGGCTGAGGTAGGGGTCGTGGACCAGAACGTCCATCCCGAAGGCCTGGGCGCGTCTGACGACCTCCGAACCGATCTTGCCGCAGCCCACGACACCCAGGGTCTTGCGGTAGAGCTGGCGGCCGACGAACTCCTTGCGGGACCACTCGCCCTGGCGCAGCAGCGCGTCGGCGGCGGGGATCTTGCGCGCTAGTGCCAGCAAGAGCGCCATCGTGTGCTCGGCGGCGGAGACCGTGTTCCCCTCGGGCGAGTTGATGACGATGATCCCGCGCGCCGTCGCGGCGCTCAGGTCGATGTTGTCCACGCCGACGCCCGCCCGCGCGATGGCGCGCAGCTTCGGCGCGGCTTCGATGGCGGCGGCATCGACGATGGTCGCGCTGCGCACCACCAGCGCGTCGTAGGGCGCGATCCGCTCCCGCAGCCTGGCCGCCGTGAGGCCCTTCGGCTCGACATCGACCTCCGCAACCTCGCGCAGGATCTCGATGCCGCGGTCGGCGATGCCATCACAGCACAGCACTCGTGGCGTCTTGCTCACAGCCGTTCCGTACCTCCGTCGCGGTCGCCGGTTCTACGTCCTTGCCGCCTTGAGCGTCTCCTCCAGCGCCGCCAGCACCCTCTCACACTGCCCACGGTCGATCGTGCCCAGGTGCCCGATGCGCAAGAACCTGCCGCGGTATGCGCCCTGGGCGCCGGTGATCAGGATGTTGTGTTTCTCGCGCATGTGGCCGATGATCGCCTTCGGATCGACGCCCTCCGGCGGGCAGAAGGCGGTCACCACGTTGCTGGCGTAGCGCCGGTCGCCGAAGGGCTTCAGACCGAGCCGCGCTACGCCGTCCCGGATGATCTGCGCACACTCGGCGTGGCGCCGCCAGACGTTCTCGATCCCCTTGGCGCGGATCAGGTTCAGCGACGCCTGCAACGCGACGAAGAGACTGGTATTGGGCGTGTAGGGCGTCTGGCCCTTCTCCAACGACGCCTTCGCTTTCTTCAGGTCGAAGTAGAAGCGTGGCATCGTCGCGGTCTCGGAGGCCAGCCACGCCTTCTCGCTCACGCTCACGAAGGCGAGACCGGGCGGGAGCATGAGCGCCTTCTGCGATCCGGCGACGACGACATCGAGGCCCCACTCATCGGTCAGCACCGGCGTGCCGCCCATGCCGCTGATGGCGTCCACGATGGTCAGGGCGCCGGCTTGCCGGGCGAGTGCGGACAGCTCCTCCACGGGATTCGTGATGCTCGTCGAAGTCTCGTTCTGGGTGAACAGGAGCGCCTTCCAAGTCCCTGCTGCGAGGGTCCGTCCCACGAGGTCCACATCTGCCGGTTCGCCCCACTCGGACTTGATCCAGGTGACATCCGCACCGAAGGTCTCGGCGATGGCGCCCAGCCGCTCCCCGAAGTTCCCCACCGACACCGCCAGGACCGGGTCGCCCGGGGACAGGAAGTTGGTGACCGCGGCCTCCATGCCGCCCGTGCCCGAAGCGGTGAGGATCAGGAGGTCATTCGTAGTCCGGAACAGGTACTGCAGGCCCGCGGTGCAGTCGGCGATGAGCTCGGCGAACTCCGGCGTCCGGTGCCCCATTTGGGGCCGCGCGAGGGCCTCCCGCACCTCCGGCGGGAGCCCGGTCGGCCCCGGAATCATGATGAGCAGGTCTTCGTTCATGCGTCCGGCGTCTCCGTCACGGCGTTGGCGACGATGGCCGCGCCTTCACAGCTGATGACCGTCCCGGCCGGTACCCGGCAACCCGGCCCGACGATGGCACTGGCGAGCCGGCAGCCTGCCTCGACGATGGCGCCCGGCCACAGGAGGCTGTTGGCGACCGCCGCGCCCTCCCCCACCTCGGCGCCGGCGCCCACCGCAACACCCGGCCCGATCTGCGCAGTCGGCGCCACGTGCGCTCCGGGCGCGATGTCCGACGTGCGCTCGGGATCGGACGGCGGGTCCGCCCAAGGCAATGCGCCACCGAGAATCCGACGGTTGGCGTCGAGGTACTTCACGGGCGTGCCTACATCAGCCCAGTACGCCTCGCTTAGCATGGGGAACGCAAAGACCCGCGCCCCCGCCTCCACCAGGCCCGGGAACAACTCCCGCTCGTTCGAGTACGGGCGGCCGGCGGGTATCGCGTCCAGGACGCTCGGCGAGAACACGTACAGGCCCGAGTTCACCAGGTTGCGCCCCGTCGGGTCGTCCGGGCGCTTCTCCAGGAAGGCCTCGATGCGAAGCTCTTCATCGCAGCGCACCAGACCGAAGGCCGACACATCATCCACTCGTCGCACGACGATCGTCAGGTCCGCCCGATTGCGCTCGTGAGAGTCCAGTAGCGCGCGGACGTCCACATCCATGATCTGGTCGCCGTTCATCGCGATGAACGAGGCGTCGGCCCACGGCAGGGCGTTCTTCACGCCACCGGCCGTGTCCAGCAGCTCGGGCTCATCCACGCAACGCACCAACAACCCGTCCTCCCGCTCACCCGCCAAGGCCTCCCGCAACCGGTCCGCCATGTGACCGGAGGCCAGGATCGCCTCCTCAACACCGCCACGCCGCAACATGCGGAGCGAGTAGCTGATCAGCGGTCGGTTCGCCACTGGCGCCAGGGGCTTGGGTACCGCGTAGGTCAGCGGCCGCAGCCGGGTGCCGAGTCCGCCAGCGAGAAGAACGGCGCAGGTGGTGGGCATCTAGGCCTCACCCCCGACCCCTCTCCTGAACGGAGAGGGGAGAACGACTTGGCAAGGCCGAGCGGCATGCAGGCGTAGCTGCAGCGTCCGGTATCCTTCGAAGTCGTTCATCTGCGGGACGAAGCACAGGTCCACCCGGTCCGCCTGTCGCAGCTCGGGTTCGAGCCGCGCCATCCCAAAACCGATGCACTCGTACGTATGCTGCTCGTCGGTCACCCAGAGCTTCAGATGCTGGGCATCGCGCCCGACGAGCGTGCGGTCCACCACCCGCACTCCCGTCACCACCAGCAGCGGCTCCGGGTTGCCCTGCCCGAAGGGCTCCATGCGCTCAAGCTCGGCCACGAGGTCAGGCGTCACCTCGGAGAGCTGCACTTCCGCCTCGATCGGCAGGCTCGGGCACAGCTCGGAGGGCACCAGGCTCTCCGCGGCGACTGCGCACAGGCGCGCGCGGAATTCATCGAGCCGCGCCCGGTGGAGTTGCGCGCCGACCGCCATCGCGTGGCCGCCGTGGCGCTCCAGGAGGTCCGCGCAGCGGTCGAGCGCCGCCGCGAGGTGAAACTCGGGGATGCTCCGCCCCGACCCGCGATAGCTATCGCCCTCCGCCGCCAGCAAGAGCGCCGGCCGCCCGTACATCGACACCACCTGGGAGGCGGCGATGCCTACCACGCCGACGTGCCACGCCTCCGAGGCTAGCACGATCACCGGCGTGCGGTCCAGGTCGATCTCCCGCTCGACCATCGCCCGTGCCTCGTCCAGGATCGCCGACTGCTCGCCCTGACGCTGGCGGTTGAGGCTGTCCAGGTACAGCGACGTGCGGTTCGCCTCGGTCTGGTCCTCGGTCAGCAGCAACTGTAGCGCCGGGTTCGGATCGGCCAGACGCCCCGGCGCGTTCATCCGCGGCGCCAGCCGGAAGCCCACGTCCGTCGCGCGCGGCCGGCCGTTCACCTGACACAGGTTCATCAGCGTCCGCAGGCCCAACTTCTTCGTCTGCGCCAGGTGCCTCAGCCCCAGCGCCACCAACGCGCGGTTCTCTCCTAGCAGCTCCGCGACATCGGCCACCGTCCCGATGGCCGCGAGGTCCAGGAACGCGCGAAGCACGTACTCGTCTCTCAGGTCTCTTGACCGCGCGACCGCCCGCGCGAACTGCAGCGCCAGCCCCGCACTCGTCAGCTCCCGGTTCGGGTAGGTCGAGTGCGCGAGCTTCGGGTCCACCACCGCGCCCGCGCACGGCAGCTCGTCACCCGGCTCGTGGTGATCGAGCACGATCGCCTCCATCCCCAACTCGCCCGCCCGCGCGACCGCCTCGTAGTCCCGAATCCCGCAATCGACCGCGATCACCAGCGACGCGCCCTCGCCCGCCGCCCGCTCGATCGCCCGCACCGCCAGACCATAGTGATCGTGAATCCGGTGCGGGATGAAGTACTGCACATTCACGCCCAGCTTGCTCAGGAACCGCGTCAGCAGCGCCGTCGCAGCCAGGCCATCCACATCATAGTCGCCGTGCACGAGCACGGTCTGCCGCCCGTCGATCGCCCGGTTCACCAGGCGAACGGCCGAGTCCATGTCCGGCAAACCAAACGGATCGCAGAGCTGCTCAACCGAGGGGGAGAAGTACGCGCGGGCCTGCTCGACCGAGGTCACGCCCCGGTTCACCAGCAGCGCCGCCGTCACCGGCGACACACCCACGGCCTCCGCCAGGAGCCGTTCCCGACCGGCATCCCGGGGCCGAATCCGCCACACCACACGCTCCCGCGCAAAGCACGACTGGTCGGCCATCCTTCAGTGCCCGCCGATGATAATACGGGAAACCGGAGGGCGATGTCAAACGGCGGGAGAGGCGGAGCTGCGGAGTTCCGGAGAGGGGGAGAACGGAACGCGCGGCCAGCCTCGTCCCGGTCAGAACTCGGGGAGGTCCAGCCTCACCCTGGGGTTGACCGAGTGCACCTCACTGGCGAACTCGCAGAACGTCCAGGCGGCGGCCTCCAGCCGTATCCTGCCGCCATCGAACTCCACGACGAAGGGCTCAAGCTGCCACGCGCCGCACGTCCGCCACTCCTCCGGGCGGATCCACGTGATGGCTGTGATGTCATACATGGACACGATCCGGCGGCGCCCAACGGAGGCGAACCGGGCGGTGTGGTCGCTCCACGTCTCCACCCTCGCCGTCAGGCGGGACAGCGCTACGCACTCAACGACGGCGATGCCACACGCCAGGAGCGCCAACAGCGCAGCAAGCTCCTTCTGCCCCTCCGTACTCAACGCATACACGATGCCGGCCGCTAGGCCGATGAGCCCCAGAGAGCCCCAGAGGAGCCCGAGCCAACTGAGGGCGTTGGCGAGAAGGTTGTAGCGGCCCCCGAGGCGGTATGTCCTCAGAAGGCAAGCGGCCGGCTCGCAAGCCATGGCGGCCTCTACAGATCGACAGCGTCGCGGACCCAGGCGACGACCTCCTGCGCGAGTTCGAGGGCTCTCTGGGCTTCCTGCAGGGACGGCCAAGGCACCTCTGGATACCAAACCTGTACTGCATAGTCCTCAAGCACCGCCAGAGGTGTATCAGGGGGCCGGGCACCCCCAAGTGCGCCGATGCGTTGGGCCAGCTCCCCCAGCTTGTGGTGGCGGGCCACACGCTCCTCACTGAGCCATACGAGGTAGGCCTTCAGGGCCTTCTCGGCCGCTTGCTCGGCGTGGTAGCAGGCCGACTCCGTGATGGGCGGTGGCTGCAGCCCGCGGGCTGCCATGGCCAGGTCGTTCTCGGCGTACGCGAGCCATGTCTCCGCGGACCTAATGGCAATACTGTTCACTTAGCAGTGGACATGTGCTATACTGCCCTCCTGAAAGGGAGGGTGATTGGAATGGCCAGGACGGTAGCTCGTCTGACGGACGGCGT
>VGFC01000225.1 GCA_016869045.1 Armatimonadota bacterium | reverse complement strand
GTCCACAACGAGGGCGGCCTTACCATCACGCTACCCACCGACAAGCCCTGCGACTACGCCTACAGCCTCAAGATCACCGGCAAGCACCTCACTGAGTTCCGCCCCGACCTCGTCCCTACCGAGACCGCGACCATCGTGACACCCGACGCCGGCGGCAACCTGACGCTGGACACCTCCACCGCCGAGCTGCACGGCGACGAGATCCGCTTCGAGACCCGCACCACCCGCGAGAACGTTGGCTTCTGGAATCGCGCCACCGACTGGGTCTCCTGGCGGATCAAGCTCCCCTCAGCCGGCGCCTTCGACGTCACCGCCGAGTGCGCCACCGCCGCCGGCGCCACCGAACTGGTCCTGGAGGTCGCGGGGCAACAGCTCACCGGCCAGGTTCCTTCGACCGGCGACTGGGACAAGTACGCGACGGTGCCCTTCGGCAAGCTCACGCTCGACAAGCCCGGCGAGTACGTCCTCAGCGTCAGGCCGAAGAACCCGCAGACCTGGCGGCCGGTGAACCTGATCGCGGTGAACATGAGTACGGCCAAGTGATGGACGCGGACGGCGGAACTGCTGGCGTCGGAAAGAGTGTCGCGGACGACGCCTGGGAGTAGGGCATGCCCCCGTGCCTGACGTGTCCTCTGGTCTGGTGGAACCCGACGAAGGAGGTTCTCCGTCGCACTCCGATGTGCCCGGCGTGGCGGACGCTGGACGCGTCGCCCTACCTGGAACACCTGGCCGCCCAAGGAGGTGATGGCTCCCCAACTGGCGAACCCCAGACGTAGGCTTCCTTCTGAGCAGTCAATCGCCCCTGCTCACGGCGGCGGGCCCGAGTTCCGTCCGTTGCGCGGTCGCTCCAGCGTTCTCACAAGGAGGCCCCGATGGGTGGCCTATCGCTGTTCCTCAAGCGTGGCAAGCTCCTCCGCACGTTGCTGGGGGATGATCCAGAGGCACGCTCGTCGGCGGCCAAGGAACTCGCGGGCCTTGGCTGGGTGCCCACAGCACCCGAGGAGAAGGCTGCTTGTCTCGTGGGTGACTGGAAGCTGGACGACGCGGCGGCCCTCGGGTCGGTAGCCGTCAGGTTCCTGGGGCAGTCAATGGTGAAGGCGAACCCCAGGACGCGCGTCAAGATAGCAGAACTCCTGGGCCAGCTGGGCGACTCCACGGCTGTGCCCTACCTGATCGAGGCTATACGGGAGGGCGACTGCTGGGTAGCGATGGACGGGTCGTTCCTTGCGACGGAGGCGAGCCGCGCGGCGGTGGAGCGCATGGGCTCCATCTTCGGCGGTCTTGGGAACATTGGCGGCATGATCGACCTCGGTGGCGCACGTGTGGAAGTGCGCAAGGCCTGCGAAGAGGCTCTGGTGGCCATCTCTCGGTGCGGCGCGGACATCCTGCCCCAGATGGCTCAACTGAGAGAGTCAGGGGCCCCGTGGGTACGCGAATCGCTGGCGAACGTAGCCGACAGAATCAGTAAGGCATAGGGGGGTCTCATCGGTGGGCATCCTCGGGTCCCTTTTCCGCCGACCTTCCCCGAACCTCGGGCTGAACACGCCGGACCACATCTACCTCGAATCCGCGGACGTGCACGTTGCGCGTGGGGAGGAAGCACTTCACAGCGGCGATCTTGACAAGGCCCTGATCGAGTTCAAGTATGCGGTCATTGCCGATAATGAGGTTGGCCGTCAGAACCCAAAGGCCCTGTCACACCTCAAGGGGCCGGTGCTAGGCCCCCTCAACATCAAGCGCACCACCAAGGGCCAGTCGCTTATGGCACGTGCCCTGGAGGCGCAACAACGGGGCGATCATTCACGAGCTGTCAAACTCGCCACCGAGGCGATGGGCCTCTGCCCGATGGCCGAGATCCCCTGCTACGGGCTGCGGGGCAAGTCGTATGTCGCCCTGAGCAGGTTCCAAGAGGCTGTTGCCGACCTGACCATAGCAATCGCGTACGCCCCCAATGTTGCTGAGTTCTACGCAGCCAGGGCGACGGCGCACGAGGCTCTGGCCGACAGCGAGTCCGCACGAAGGGACCGGGAGAAGACCTGCACGTTGCTCCGGTGAAGGACTCCGCGGCGGCGCCCGCGAGACCGAGGCGGCCCGACCCGGGGCCACGGTGCCTCGGTGAGCCGCGTCTGTCGGTCGAAGCTCGCCGTCACACTCGCAGAAGGGGGAGAGGCCTGTAGCATCCTCGCTGACGAAGGTTGCGCTGACGGGTTCGCTGCCGAGGGGCACGGTGACGGCCCCTTCGGAGGTGCGGCAGCGCCTCGGGAACTGCAAGGAGTGCGGGGGGCGCATCACCACGCACGGCTATGAATGGGTCGGGCAATACGCGACGGTGAAGGAGCCCACCTTCGAGCAGAAGGAGTACGCCTCGACGCTCCTCTGCGAGAAGTGCTTTCACAGCCTCAGCCGGAAGATGTTCTGGCTGACCTCCATCGACCAGCTTGGCTGCTTGGTGCAGCTCGTGGGCCTGATCGTGGTGATCGTGGGGGCGGTCACCTCCCACGGGGGAGTAGCCGCTGCGGGGGGAGCGATGATCGTCCTGCCCGCGCTCGTCAAGGTGCCTGCCCGGCACGTGAAGGAGGGTCTGGCACAGGGAATCGCCCAGAAGCACTTCCCGTCTCTCTCGGCGTCCGACCCACCGTACTTCGAGCCCCTCTTCCCGTGGTTCGACAAGTCCTACCTGCACTGCGTGCCCACTGCGCTGGCGGTCGTCGTGCACGAGGGCAACCCCGTGCAGGGCCTCTCGCTGCAGCAGGTCCAGGCCATCGTGCGCGGAGAGATCACTTCGTGGTCCGAGCTGGGTGGCCCCGCGGAGCCCATCAACCTCTACCTTGCCGTAGGCCCCTGGCGCAGCTGGACGCTCATCAAGCGGACCTTCCTCGAAGACGCCTCGCCCGGCCCGCACCACGTGGAGGAGAGCGAACTCGCGGCCCGTTCGAAGGTGACGGAGGACCCGAACGGTCTCGCGTTCGTATCGCTGATGTGGGTGGACCTGGTGCCCGAAGGGGTGAAGGTGCTCGAGATCGACGGCCAGCAATGCGCGGCGATGAACGCCGCCTATCCCCTGTGGGTCACACGTGACCTGTTCCCGGTCGCCCCGCCTCCCCCTGCATCAACGGGCTAGATGGGAGCCCGCGACTCCCGTCCTCACCACCCTCGTGTGGGGGCGTGACTCATCACCACCCTCATGTAGGGGCGTGACTCATCACCACCCTCATGTAGGGGCGTGACTCATCACCACCCTCATGTAGGGACGCGACTCATCACCACCCTCATGTAGGGACGCGACCCATCACCACCCTTACGTAGGGGCGTGATTCATCACGCCCAAGTGTAGGGGCGCGATTCATCGCGCCCGCGCCTCGCCGTCACGGACTTGTCTATCCACGGACGGACGCCTCGCCCGCCTCACCTCCCCCTCCCTACGGCCTCACACGCCTCCCAGAGCGTCATCTGCGTGGTGGCTTCGGGGTACTCGTTCGCGAGCTTGGTCATCTCGCCGAGGCACGAGGCGTCGCCGGTCGTTCCGAGCGCACGCGCGGCTGGCTGGCGCACATCCATCGCGTTGCGGTAGTCGATGACGGTGGCCAGGAGGCTCGGGTACGCCGAGGGGTCACCGATGCGCCCCAGCGCATCCGCCGCGGCGGCGCGGTAGCACGGCGTCATCGCCTCGTACAAGAACACGTTCGGCGGGTCCGCGATGCCGAAGTCGGCCTCCTTCATGTCCTGATCGAGCGCTGCTCGCAGCACTTCCACGCTACCCTTGTCTCGCAGCTTCCCGAGCGCCCGCGCGAGGAAGAAGCACGTCCAGCTCCGCTCGCGCGAGGGCTCTTGCGCGCGGAAGCGTTCGAACGCGGCGCGGATGCGCGGCGCCTCGCTCGGGTCGAGCGCGACAACACACAGCAGTTGCGCCGCCCGCGAAGACGGCGCCACGCCGCCCGTGGACTCCGCGGGCGGCGACGCGCTGACAGCCTCGACCAACTCGGCCGCGGGCTTGGCCTCGGGGTCGCCGAGCACCGAGAGGCACGTCTCGATCACCGCCGGAGCCATGCCGCTGCGGTGGATCACCCGCGCGGAGACCTTCTCGTAGTCATCGTCCTCGTAGAGCAGCCCGCGGTCGGGGTCCATCGGCACCGATCGCAGAACCTGCGGCACGATGCCCCTCGCTTCGCGCACGCCCATTGCGTCGAGCGCCTCGAGGATGCGGTAGTGGGGGATGGAGCTGTGGCAGCCCATCAGCCAGCTGTGGTCGGCCGTGCGGAACGTGTAAAACCAGAAGTCCTTCAGCTTCGTGAAGGCCTCCACGAGACATACGGCGGCCTCTTCGGTGCCGATGCGGCCGAGGGCTTCGGCGGCGGCGCCGCAGAGATGATCGGGCACGGCCTGCCAACCGAGTTCGTGGCTCTTGAACGGCACGCCGGGCACGTCGCCGATGTTCTGCTCCAGGATGTCCTTCAGCAGCGGCGCCGCCGTCTCATCCTGCAGGAACCCGAGCGCGCGGATCGCCGCCAGCCGCGCCACCGTGCTGTCGTCTCTGCCCGACGCCACGTACTCGCGCAACGCCGCCTTCGCCGCCTCACCGCCGATGTGCCCCAGCGCCTCGATCGCGAGGTGCGCCTCAATCGGGTCCTCCGACTTCACTCGCGCCACGAGTTCCGCCTCGATGGCATCCCAGTCGTGCGCCTGCACCCACGCCCGCCAGGCCGCCGCCTGCCGCTCGCGTTCCGGCGGGTCCGCGAAGCCGTTGAACTCCTCGGAGTGCCCGGTGAGGTGCTCAAGGGCGACTGCCGCCGCCTGTGCAACTTCGCACGCCCGATCGTCCAATGCCTCCAGCAGCGCCGGCGCCGCCTCGCGTGTGCCGCACGCTGCCAGGGCCAGCGCCGCGCTCCGCCGAACGCCGTGGTCGCCGTCCTTGAGCGCGCCCACCAACGCCGATGTCGCTGACCGCTCCCGCAGGACCGCGAGACACTCGGCGGACGTGCGTCGCGTTGGCGGGTCGGCAGCCGTCAGCAGCGCCACCAGACGTTTCGCCTCGGCTGCCCGCCCCGGCTCAAGCGTCGTACCGTCCTCGGATTGCAGCAGCCGTTGCGTGTACAGATCGATGCTCGCAACCTCGCGGAAGCGGTCGGGCTGCAGGTTCAGCACGCCCCCGTTCGCGGCGTTGTTGGCGCGGAACCGGTGCGAGCCGGCGCTCGGCAGCAGATCGACCGGCGGGCGGACCGCCGCCAGCGGCGGCTTCCCGCTCGGCGTATCCCGCTTCGGCGCATGACAGCCGACGCACGACCGCGTCTCGCCGGGGCGCACGTAGATCCAGCTCAGCTCACTGACCACCGGCCGCCCCTCGGCATCGACCGCCTGCAGGAACAGCGCGCGGTCGGCGGGCACGCGCACCGAGAACGACCCATCCGGCGCGAGCGGTACCGAGCCCAACTCGACGCCCTCGGTGCCGACGTGACCGTACTGATGGCGCGCCGACCGCAGCGTGAAGGGTCGCCCCATCACCACCCGCATCGCCTTCGCGCGCCGCCACTCGCCGTCGGTCTGCTTCGTGTCGAACACCGACTGACACAGCAGCACGCCCGTCTTGTCCGGGCTCCTCTCCGCCTCCGGCTTCACCACCGGGGATAGCACCGGCGGCCTCTCCCTCGGCCCCACGTACGTGACCGAGTGGATGTCTTCCTCGCTCTCGTACAGCTTCACGGCCTCCCCCGTGTCAACGTTCAGGATGGCGAGCGAGCGATGGAATGTCGTCGCCAGCAAGCGCCCGTCGGGCAGCGGCGCGAGATCGAACGGCGTCACATCGCACTTCACCGGCCGCTTGTCCTGACCGTCCGGCGTCGCGCCCGTGATGGTCAGCCCCAGGTGCGAGATGCACGCGACCCGCCCGTCCGGCAGCGGCGCCGGGCACCCGAAGCCCATCACGCGCAGCCACGCGTAGTCCTCCTCCGCGCCCGTCTTCGCATCATAGATGACCTTGTCTCGGTCGGGCCCCATCAGCACGAGGCCATCGGTGCCATCGGGGCGGATGCTGTGGATATGGGTCTCGACCTTCGCGCGCTCCATGAAGTTGTCGTGCCGCACGAAGACGATCCGCCCGTCCGCGCTGACCTCCGGCTCCGAGTCCGCGACGATGTGATACGTCAGCGGGCGGATCTCCCTCCGGTCCGCGCTGAGGGTGAAGAGGCTGCGGGCGGTGTTGGCGTGGTACTCCTCGCGGCAGCCGATGCGGGTCGAGGCGAACACGATGCGGCCGTCCGGCAGCACGGCGGGGTCGTAGTCGTGCCATGTCCCATCGGTCAGCGCCATCAGACCGGACCCGTCGGCGTTCATCCGGTAGATGTGGAACCGCTTCTCACCCTCGGGTGCATACGTGAAGACGATCTCCTGCCCGTCGTACGAGCATGTGGGCGAGGCGATCAGACCCTTGCCCGCGTCTAGCAGGAGCTTCGGTGTCGCGCCGGGCTTCGCCGGCGTGAGGGAGTACAGCCGGTAGCCCGACACCGCGGGCGCGGGGACATCGTACTCGAAGAACGCGCGCGTCCCGTTGATCGGCCAGATCGCCGCCTGGGCGTTGTTGGAGTGCTGGGGCGCGCGCCCCGCGATGAAAACGATGCTCGCCGGCCACGGGTAGTCCGCCGGCGGCTCGGTGAACTTGTCCGGCGGCGGTGGCGGCGGACCGGCGGGTATTGTCGCATCGACGATGAGCTTGCTCGGATCGGTCAGCGTGTCGGGAATCGGCAGCGCACCCCACGGCTGCCCACCGTACTTCTGCAGTTCAGCCGCTGGCTTCCAGAGCGTGTCGTCGTGGTCCGGCTCCCACCAGTTCCCCTTCGGCTCGATGGTCGAGAGCCATCCCTTGTCCGTAACCAGGCTCAGCTCCGCGCCGTCCGCCGTGCGCACGGTGACCGCCGCGAGCACGCCGCCCGGCCCGCCGAGGTTGTCGCCTCGTATCGCGACCACGTTCGCGCCCTGGCTCAGCCGATCCTCAATCCGGAACCGCTCCACCGTGTGCCACGTGCCGCCGAAGTCCAACTCCGCCGCGATTCGTTGGCTGTTCACGTACAGCTCGTATCCGTTGTCGGCGGTGACGACAACCGTTGCCTCCTCGGGCTTCGCGGCGAGCCGGAACTTGCGCCGAACATAGGAGACCGGCCCGCTGCCATCCTGGCCGCCGTCCGGTGACCAGATCCACTTCGCCTGCGACAGGTCCGGCGCTTTCCCCACGCCCTGCGCCCCCGCGCACAGTCCGGCCCCCATCGCAAGCAAGGTCGCGATCGCGTACCGGCACAACTTGGTCACCATGGACCTCCTGGCCCTTCCCGTGTAGGGGCGCGATCCACCACGCCCAAGTGTAGGGGCGCGATCCACCACGCCCAAGTGTAGGGGCGTGATTCATCACGCCCGAGTGTAGGGGCGCCATTCATGGCGCCCAGCAAACCCCGCCACCCTCCCCGCCGCCTCCACCATCCTCTCCGCCCCTCCCGCCGCCACCCGACACCACGCCCCGAGCCCCACCTCATACCCCCCACGTTCCCACTCCTCCCTCGGCGCGAGGTATCCCAGGCACCCATTCGCGCACTCCGCGATCATCGTCGCTCCCGCCTTCACCTCGCGCTTCACCTGCATCCCCAGCGCACAGAACAGCTCGCCCGGAAAGCCCGCGATGACCACATCCCCGATCCTCACGCACTGGACCTCCGCCTCAATGTCGTCCCTCCCGAACTGCGCGAGTCGGTACGTCTCTCGCGCCATGCGCACCACGCCGTGGTCCTCAGCGTGCTCGGCCCTATCGAGCGCCGCCGCGGCCTCCTCCACCGATGGCGCCTCCCTCGCCTCCACCACGAGCGTCTCGCTGGCCGCCGCTATCACAGGCTCCTCACACGCCTCCGCCAACCTTGCTGCTCCCACCGCCTCCAGACTCGCGCCCGCGAGCATCAGCCCATACGTCTCGACATCCCGCCAATCGGACGTGTGGCCTCGAATCGGGTTGATGTCCCCTGCCGCCCCTTGCAGGAACAGGCACGTCGCTCCCTCACCCAGTTCCCGCTCCATGATGGCCATCGCCGCGCCCGGGAAGTCGGCCGACACCAGCGGCTGCACCTGCACCGTCACCGGGTGGCAGGCGAAGTTCGTGAGCAGCACCGGCCCCGCGCCCTCCCGCTCGGCGAGGAGAACGGTCACCTCCTCGTCCAGCGGGCCGTCCTTACGCCTGCGATTGCAGCTCATCCCCGCCAGCGTCGTCGTCGCCCAACTCACCCGCCCCTCGCAGCAGTGCCGCCACGCCAGCCGCACTGCCTCCGCCAACTGGTCCGCCAGCGTCTCGATCCACTCGACGCAGTCCTCGCGCTCCCACAGCCGCGTGATCCCGTACGTCTCCGGCGTCGAGTGCGCATGTGTCGCCGCGACCAGGATGTCCTCAGGCTGCAACCCCGCGCCTTCCGCCGCCCGGGCCCGCACCTCGCCAATGAAGTCCCGCCCGGGACCGAACAGGTCCCGCGACAGCCCCAGCGCATCCGCGCTCACGATCGCGACACTCGCCTCACCGCGCGCGAAAACCGCCGCCCGCGCGTGCAGCGGGTCGTGTACGCCCTCAAACACGCCCTGCCGTGGATCGAACCCGAGGTAGGGGACATGCAGCGGCGGCGTAATGTCAACCTTCGCCCCACCAACGAGAAGACGCCCGTCCATCGCGTGGCCCTCCGACCCTCCCGCCGTCCAACCTTCCAACCTTCCAACCTTCTAACCCTCGAACCCAACCCCCGAACGCCGAACGCCGAACCCCGAACCGCCGTCGCCGTTACATACACGACCGATTACACTCCGCCGCGACCGCCCCCGGCATGTCCATCCTCGGCTTCTCGATGAGCCTGCGTTCCGCGGACTTGACGGCCTCTATCAGCGCCGCGTAGTCGGGGTCGTCCGGGCCCTTGTACACCTCGCCGCAGGTGCCGCGTCCCCCGGCGGCCTTCGCCAGCGGCGCCGCGAGGAAGTCGTTCATCTCAGGCCGCGTGAGGCGAACGTACCCCGCGCGCGGCACGCCATTCGCGTGGCACGCCGCACAGCGCCGCGCCGCGACCTCTGACAGCTTAGCATCCAGGTCCGGCGGGTAGATCCGCCGCCCGCCCTCCAGCGATTCGTCCGACATCTCATAGGTCGAGTAGTACGGTACATTCAGGTCGATCCACGTGAGCACGCGCCGTACCTCTGCCGCGCTCAGGCTGACGCGCGGTGCGCCAGTCTGATCGGGGTGCCCGCTCAGGAGCACTTTTGTCAGCCGGCTCGCCGGCGAGCCCCACGTGAGCGGGTCGATCTGCAGGATGTTCGCCTCGTTCCCGTTGCGCGTATCGATCCAGCTCACATGGCCCCGCGTCAGCACATCGTAGGACACGCTGAACCAATCGGTCTTGTCGCCGCACAGGTCGATGCCCTTCGGCGGCGTCAGCCCGCTGTGGCACGTCACGCAGTGCTGATCGAGCACCGGCTGCACAACCCCCACGTAGTCGAAGTTCCCCTCGCCCCACTCCGGCGGCTGCAGCCTGCTCGGCGGCCGTCGCAGCGCGAGCACGGGCGCAACCGGCGGCGTCGAGTCGCGCGGCTCATGGCAGCCGATGCACCCTTGCGTCTCACCCGGCTGCAGGTGCGTGAAGCTCCTCATCCGCTGCAGGGCCTGCCCATGCTCGTCCAGCGCCTCGAAGTAGATCGGCACATTCGCGGGGACCGTGAAGTGCGCCGAGCCGTCCGCCTCGACCGGCGCGTAGCCCCACACCTTCTTCGGCGCATACGTCGCCCCACACGAGATCACCGGCCTCTGGAACCCGAACCCGAGCACCCCGGTGCGCAGCGACTTCGCCAGCTCCTGGATCACCGCGATCTGCCTGACCTCCCCGCGCTTCACGAACGGCTCCAGGCCCCGGTACACATCCAGCAGGAAGACGGTAGCCTCCTCGCCGGCCGCCTCCTTCGGCAGCCCCGACGCCACGACCCCCGGGCGCGCGCGCGGGCGCACCGGCTGCGGGTTGTAGAAGCCGAGGTCGGCGTCACGTGGCTTCACAACCGCCCACCGCCCGCTCGTGTCCCCCACGTAGATCGACCCCTGCCCCGACACCACGAACCGCTCGCCGTCCACCGGATACGGCCCCTCGAAACCGCCTCGCACGAAGTTCCCGTCCCCGCGATCGACCTGTCCGATCGCGACCTGCGGCGTGAGGTTCGCGATCGCCGCCTGCGCATTCACGCCTTGCTCGCGGCGGATGATCCCGACCCCGCCCCGGATCGGCCCGTTGTGCGCGGTGAGCGTCGTCAGCACCGCCGTCGAGCCCGGCAGCGCCTTCGCCTCCAGGAAGCTCGCCGGACTGAGCACGCGGTTCCCGTAGAACACCGACAGCCCCGTCCCGTCCGGGTTGATCGTCCACAGGCTCTGGATCGGCACCGCCGGCTTGTCCACGTACTCCCACCGGCTGTACAGAATCCGCCCGTCCGGCAGCACGCTCGGGGTGAAGTCATTCACGTAGTTCTGTGACAGCCTCCGCACGTTGCCCCCGTCGGCGTCCATGCGATAGAGCACGCCCGACGGCGTAACCCAGCACAGCGCGCTGCGCAGCGCCCGCGTGGAGAGGAACGCGATCCCCCCGTCCGGCAGCCAGCACGCGTTGTAGTCGTGCCACGGGCCTTCGGTCAGCCGCGTCAACCCCGTGCCGTCCACGTTGACGCGGTAGAGTTGATAGCCCTCGCTCGCCGTCCGCCGCCAACTGAAGAGCACCTGCTGGCCGTCCCACGAGAGGTCGAGGTCCATGATCTGCCCCTCAGGTGAGGCGACCAGCTCCGTGAGCTTCCCCTCCGGTGTCGCCGGCGAAAGTACGTACAGCCCCCCACCCGGCGCGAACCCCTCGCAACACGCCGTGTAGACATGCGACGGCTTCAGCTCTTGCCGCTTGATGACCACCAGCTTGTCGAACCCGAGCTTCCCCTCGCGCACGAGTTGCGTCAGACCCGGGTCCTCCTCGGGCGCATTCCACCCGTCCTTCATGAACTTCGGCAGCCGTTCGACGGGCGCGGCCTCGCCGTACACCTGGATCTCCGCCGCGCCCGGGTTCGGC
The DNA here is from genome assembly GCA_016869045.1 of Armatimonadota bacterium. GTDB lineage: Bacteria > Armatimonadota > Zipacnadia > Zipacnadales > VGFC01 > VGFC01. The sequence continues at coordinate 1,061 of VGFC01000225.1, read as the reverse complement.
CCTCCATACGAGCTCAGGAACCGCAGCGTCAGCTTCCTCACCGGTCGCGGCGCGATGCTCACGACCTGCTGCCCCGCGCCCAACCTGAACGTGCCTCGCGCCACCGGCTCATCGTCCGCGACGATCTCGTAGTCCTTCCAGCAGTCCTCGATCAGCACGGGCGCCCGCGAGAAGTACACGACATCTTGCACCGTCTCGGGCCGATCCCACGCCAGCGAGAACTCGGCCGACTGCGCGCCCTTCGAGGCCCAGGCATGCCCGGTGTCATCCCCACTGAACGCGTCCAGGATCACGCCGTCCGTCGCGAACCGCGCCTGGTAGCCCTCGGAGTACTCCGAGTCCGCGCTGACCTTCGCCCTCAGCGCGAGGTTCCTCGGCAGGTGCTTCAGCTTCGGCAGCGCGTCATCCGGCGGGCTCTCCGAGTACACCTCGATCTCCGCCGCCCCCGCGTTGATGCCCCCGTACGAGTTCAGGAAGCTCAGGACGATCTTGCGCACCGTCGTCGGGGGTATGGCAATCCGCTGCGGGCCTGCGTTCATCTCGAACGTCCCGCGCGCGACAGGCTCCGCGGCATCGTCCACCCGCACCTCGTAGTCCTTGAAGCACTCCTCGATCAGCCACGATGCCCGCGCATAGTAGATGATCTCCGCCACCTTCACCGGCTCATCCCACTCCAGCGTGAACGTCCCCTTGCCTCCCGCCTCCGCGCCGTACAGCGCCCAGCTCTTGCCGTAGTCGTTGTGGTCGAGCAGTTCGGGGATGACGCCATCCACCGCATGTTTCGCGAGAAGCTGAATCCCACCATGGTTGTACTCCGAGGACGCCGACACCCGCGCCTTCCGCGCCAGATTCTCCGGCGCACCGGAGGCCGTCTGAGTCGCAAGCAATGCAGGGATTGTCAGCAGTATCGCGCGCATGGGCCTCCGTCCTTGCCGGTGTGTCGTTGCCGTCCACCTTGTATCTTACCCCTCGGGTTGTTCCCCCTTGTGGGGAGGGGAGTCGGGGGGTAAGGTGAGGGGGATCGGAGTCCCCCGTGCCCCCTGGCCAGGGGGCACGGGGGC
>VGFC01000224.1 GCA_016869045.1 Armatimonadota bacterium | reverse complement strand
GCCCCTCGGCCAACCCGCAACCCGAGCGCGGCCCCCGCCCCTCCCCAACACCATCGGCCCGTCATCGCCCTGAGCTCAGATGACTTTGGGGACGGGCTGTACTCGTGAGCACCGGCCTCGGAGACCTGCTGCCTGAGGTCCGGGCGGCCCTGGGATCCTGCGAGCGGGCTGAACAGAAGCTGATGCTGTGGAACCCCATCGCCGAGGAGTTGGAGGCGAGCGAGTTCGAGTGGGCGATGGAGCAGCTTGGGGGGCTGCCGGGGGAGGTCTATCCGCTGCTGAGGCTGTGTGTGATCCATCGATTGAGGCACCGGTGGAAGGGGCAGTTGAGCGAGGAGCAGCAGGCCAAGATGCAGGAACTCATCACGAAGGCCGAGGCGGACCTGGAGGCGCACTTCGTGAGGTTCAACGAGATGGTGGAGGAGGAGATCCAGCGGCGGTTAGCAGGTGACGGGTGACCGGAACAGCGCAACGCCCTGCGAGACAGGAGTCTCGCAGCCACAACCACAACGGTCCCCCTCGTCCCTCCACTCCCGCAGTCTTGCCGTTCCCTCAGCCGCGCCCTTTCGCGTGTTTCGTGCTTGCCCGCCGTGCCGTTGCCGTCATTCTCACTCCTCAATCCTCGCTCCTCAATCCTCGCTCCTCGCTCCTCACTCCTCGCTCACTGTGATTTTCATCACATTTCCCGCCTTCCGCGAAAAAGTGCCGGACAAAACTGCCCCCCAATGTAACAAGTATATATGGAGGGCAACGATTCCCGGATCACACCCGGGGACACGATCTCATCGTGTCCCCGGTGTTCCCGGCGGACTGGGAAGGGGGGCGCACAGGGGAGAATGGGGGTGCGTTACCCTATACTCTGACTTCCTTCCTTTATACGAAGTATAAAGGAAGGAAGTCAGAGTATAGGGTAAAGTCCAGACGTCGTTGTCGTTGGACGACCGGGTAGGCAGGCTGCCGACCACAGCGGAACATGATCAGGCCAGTGCTCGTTCGCTCAACATGCTTACGGTGAGCGAGACTGCTCTTCCGGCGTAGTGGCCGACCATGAGGCCGATGAAGAAGGGCACGCAGTTTCGGTAGGTCTTCACCCCGCCCCAGCGCAGCACCACGAGCTTGACGATCCACGCGATCAGGAACGCGAGATAGACCGCATACATCGTGAACGAGGACGCCACCACGAACCCCAGCGGGTGCAGCGGCCACCAAGCGAACTGGTGGCTGAGCTGGGTCAGGCCGGACATCACGACCGCACCCACGAGGGTGAAGATGAGCGGGCGCGGGTCGAAGCTCGGCGGGTTGTTGATCTGGCCGAGAATCTGCCCGTACGTGTTTGGCCCCCAGCCCTTGAAGACCCACGTGGGCCAGGTGATCGCGCCGCGTCGGTAGCCGAGGCTCAGGATGCCGAGTGGCGCCACGATCAGCCCCGCGAACACGCTGAGCAGCACGCCCCAGGTCATGTCCCGCCCCGCGATTCCCCCGCGCCGCTGGACCTGCACCGCCTCCGCTGCCAATGCGGCCAGCACCGTCTGCACGTCGCCATGCCAGGAGTACGAGAGCCCGAGCGCGATCATGCCATCGCGGCCGATCCCGCGCGGGCCGAAGACGTAGATCGGCGGATTCTGGGCGATCTGCGGCGGCACGAGGTAGAAGATGCCGGACTGGCAGATGACCCGCGCGAGGTAGAGGTAGAGCAGCATCACCAGCGGCACGAACAGCCCGATCACATGCGCCGGCATCCCCGAGTAGCCCAGCCAGCCGCCCATCACCAGCACGCTGCCCCCGAGGACGATGAGCGCGGTCCTGGGTGAGAGCAGTTCCTCGTCCTCCCCACCTCCCGCCAGCGCGGCTTGCCAGTAAGCCCGCAGGTGGCGGCGCGCGCTGTAGAGGGTGCCGGCGATCAGCACCAGGAACCCGCCGAAGGACTGCCACGACGCCGCGGCGCTGCCCCACACGAACATGCCTGCCGAGCCGATGTCGATCCCCAGCCGCGTCAGCACGCCGACCTCGATGATCTTCACCAGGACATACATGACCCACACGCTGCACAGCACATCGGTCGGCACGAAGAACCCAACGCCCAACGCGAGCATGTTCACGCAGAGCGGAATCTGGGGGAAATGCGGTGAGACGGTCACCCACGGCCACGAGAGCGAGCCGAGATGGTCGATGGTGATTGCGGGGAAGCTCGGCGCGTAGTGCTTCACCGCGAAGCAGCTCGCCGCCGTGAACGGGATCGCCGCACCGATCCAGAACGACGCGCAGCGGTACACCGGGCGGCTCGTCAGCTCCGGGCCCGGCAGGAGTTCCAGCGGAAGCTGCATCAGCGGGTAGCGCAGCTTCTCGTGATCGAGCCACTGGCGTCGGAAGATGGCCGCCATCGCGTACGACGCGAGCAGCACCGCCGCCAGCAGCGGCAGCCAGTTGAGCATCGGCCCCGCGAGGTCGCGCCACGGCACGCGCTGCCCCACCGGCAACCCCTCGTAGAACCAGAAGACGGCGTTGTTGCGGTCCGGGATGATGAGGCCGGGTCGGATGTGAGGGATGAGGTCGGTGGCCCAACGGTTCTCGGGTGAGGCGAAGTAGTGAGGTGAGATGATCGCCGACAACCAGAAGTAGACCAGGAAGATGGAGGTGGTGTTTGAGACCAGCCCCATGACGAAGATCAGCAGCAGCTCGCGGCGCGTTAGGGCCAGCCGCCGGCTGAACCGCCAGAGCAACGCGCTGATCGCCAGCAGCAGCAGGAACGGCCCGGCGCCGCCCTCCGGCAGGTAGCTCCAAGAGAAGTTGCTGAAGCCGATACTCTCGGTATAGGGGGAGGCGACATTCACGAAGAAGGACACACATAGGCCGATGACCAGCGCCCGCACCAGCGGTCGGGGAGGCTTCGGCCCAGGCTGGACGCGCGTGCCCATCGGTGAGGCGAAGTTCGGGGAGGAGGCGCGATGTGCCTGCAACCGAGAGGGTTCGGCGTTCGGGGTTCGGGGTTCGGCGTTGACGGCGGGTCGGGATTGGCATCCCGACCTACGAGAGGGGGCAACCGGTGAGCAACCGGGTGCCGGCGGCCGCGGTGGTCGCTGGGATGATGGCGGTGCTGGGAGGCTGCGGGTCGGTCGGCGAGGAGCGGCTGGATGCGCCCTGTGTTCGCGGAGCGCTCTTTGAGCAGCTCAAGGGGGTGCGGACGTTCGCGTACGAGCTTCAGGGCCTCGAGAACGCTGCGCGGCGGAAGGCGCTCGAGGAGTCGGACTACGACCTGTTCGTCCTCGAGCCGACGCGGACCGTGAAGGGCTCTCAGAGCTTCGATGCCAAGGGCATGGTGTCACGCCTCAAGAACGCGGGGAATCGGCGCAGGCTCGTGGTCGCGTACATCGACATCGGCGAGGCGGAGAAGTACCGCACCTACTGGCTCAGCACGTGGCAAGCCCCCACGCGCACCGGCAAGCCCGGCAACCCGGACTTCATCCTGGCGCCTGATCCCGATGGCTGGAGCGACTGCTTCCCCGTGGCCTACTGGGACGCGCGCTGGCAGGCGGTTGTTGCGACCGGCGCGGATAGCCTCCTCGGCAAGGCGCTGGACGACGGCTTCGACGGCATCTACATGGACTGGGTCGAGGGCTACAACGACACGCACGTCAGGGCGCGCGCCAAGCACGACGGGGTCAATGCGAAGACCGAGATGATCCGCTTCATCCGCACGATCCGCCTGACCGCCCAGCAGCGCAACCCGGACTTCCTCATCATCGCCCAGAACGCGCCCGACCTCATCGAGAACCACCCGGCCTACCCGAAGGTCATCGACGCGATGGGCCAGGAGGACCTGCACTTCAGCGGCGCCGCCGGCGTGGGCTGGTTCAACCCACGCTCCGGCGACATCCCCACCCCCAAGGCCGACCGCCTCTGGCTCCAGCAGCGCCTGGACCTCTACCTCGCCGCCGGCCTGCCCGTCTTCACCATCGACTACTGCGTGAACGAGCAGAACCGCCTGTCCTCCTACCGTCTCTCCCGGGCCCGCGGCTATGTGCCCTTCGTGAGCCGGACACCGCTGGATCGGCTGCCGGAGGCGCCGCCGGCTGTCAGCGTGTTGCGCGAGTGCGGCAGCGGGGGTATAATGGGCGCATGAGCAACGCGCGAGTCATCACGGGCGACTACAGCCTGCTGACGCCAGAGGCCAAGGTAGCGCGGTTCCGGCAGCGCACCCCGGAGGAGCGGTACTACGTCTTCGAGAGCCACCTGGAGATGATCATGGGGCTGCGGCCCGACCTCGTGAGCAACCGCCATGCGGCCTACCCACAAGGATCTGTACGAGTCCTTCGCCTCTCACGGCGTTAGGTACATGCTGATCGGCGGCGTGGCCGCTATCCTGCATGGCGCCGACCGTCACACCGTCGATGTGGACATCTTCATAGAGCCTACGCCGGAGAACGCGGCAAAGGCACTTCAGGCGTTGCGTGACGTCGGCTTCGGCACGGCGTTCGACATCGAGGCTGACGAGCTGCTGGAAAAGAACGTCATCATCTTCGATGACGTGATCCCCGTAGACCTCCATACGCATCCGCCAGGGCTGGACTTCGGGAGCGCGTGGCGCCGCGCGGAGATCCACGAACTCCATGGCGTCCCCGTGATGGTCGTTTCCCTAGAAGACCTCATTGCGAGCAAGGAGGCCGCCGGCCGCCCGCAAGACCTGCAAGACCTGGAGTGGCTGAGGCGCTTCCAGCGTGGGGAGCTGTGAGGTTGCGCCCCGGCGACATCCCCACCCCCAAGGCCGACCGCCTCTGGCTCCAGCAGCGCCTGGACCTCTACCTCGCCGCCGGCCTGCCCGTCTTCACCATCGACTACTGCGTGAACGAGCAGAACCGCCTGTCCTCCTACCGTCTCTCCCGCGCCCGCGGCTACGTCCCCTTCGTCACCCGCACGCCGCTGGATCGGCTGCCGGAGGCGCCGCCGACGCCGAACTGAGCGGGAGTGCACGGCAGCCAGGGCTCGATGTCAGGTGCCGAGGTCGGCAAGGGAGTCCTGGACTTCTTTGAGTTCCCGCTCCGTCAGGCCCCACAGTTGGGCGGCGAGCTGGTCGACTTCCGCCTCGATCTCCCCACGCCGGTCCGCGGCATCCCCGACAGCCGCCCGGTGTGCCTGGCGGGAGAGGACCTGCAAGCGGCGATGCAGCTCGTTGGCGGAGTCGAACTTCGGTATGGCGACGTGTGAGAGGACGTGCGTCGAGATCTGGGTGCTCACTGTGTAGGAGACAACGGCGAGCCTCGCCGGGGCCGACCGCAGGAGCGCGCACACGTAGTGCGGCTCTGTGGCGCTGCGGAATGGCACCATCATCACGTGGTGATCCGGCACGATCGGCTTGCTCCCCAGGACCGGGTGCACGTACGGGCCGACGACCGCAGCCTTGAGGGAGCCGTTGATGTCGGCCCAGACGAGCTTGTGGGGAGCGAACGTGTTGAGGGATACCCCCAGCACTGACCAGAACGGCGGCCTGGGGAGGCTGGACGACTTCCGAGCCTCAAGCCGGCTCTTGGCCTGCAAGAGGTACTTGTGGGTCTCGGTGTAGGCCGACTTCATGAGCGACTCGGCTATGCCTCGACGCTCAACAGGGTCCTGAGGGAGGCAGATGCAGACACTTGGTATGGCATGCCAAGCGGCCACGTCCTGGCCTCGGAGGAGGGGGAAGAGCAACTCCGCCTCGAGCGGAGACGCGGAGGTCTCGTCGTGACCGAAACGGGTGACGACGATCAAGCCATCGGGGCGCCGCTCGTGCGGCTCCACCCAGAAGACATCGTTGCAGCCACAGCACGCAACGCCCGCCTCGGCCTCGTAGCCCGAGGGCCCAAGGACTTTGCGTAGGGCGGCAAGCGCTGCGGGACGCGCGGTGAGCCACGGGGATTCGGGCTTCAAGGGGTTGACGGGCACGGCGCGCCAGTGACTGGTGCGCGTGAGCTGCAGGGCCTCATCAAGGGTCGCCTGTTCGGGGACACGTTGCCCCGGCTGCCGCTTGCGCCAGTAGGTGTACGGGACGGGGTAGCGGGTCTGGGCGTCTCTCTGGAGGATCAGCACGGCCGTGCGGTTAGAGGCACCCTCGAAGGGCTTCAGCGTGGTCATGTCGTCGACATGCAGGACGCGCAGAGGCTCAGCGTCTCCGATACGGAAGCGGCGGAACCCCTCACTCGCTCCGGCGGTCTTGAACAGAGTCTGGGTGACCAGGAAGCCGAGCCTGCCCCCCTCGACCAGATGACGGTCAGCGACAGCGTAGGTCATCAGGGCGCACAGGTCCTTCTTGCCGCCGCCCATGCGGGCCTCCCAGCCCGAGAGAGTGAAGAGGCCGTACCGCTGCCATAGCGGCTTCGTGTCCCTACGGTACTGGTCGGGGAGGCTGTCCCAGCGGACCCAGGGCGGGTTGCCCGCGACGTAGTGAAACCGCTCGCAGAAGAGCGGGGCGAACGCGTTCTTGATGATGCGGGCCCAGATGCCGTTGATGCCCTGAGCCTGAAGCTCCGCCAGACGCGAATGAAGCTCGCAAGTGACAGCGATTGCCGCCGCGTCCCGTTGCTGGTCGAGTGGGAACGTGGACACCACCCGGTGTCGGAACTCATCCTCGGAGTAGCCGGCAGCGACACACTCCTCAAGGAGGTCGGCCAGTTGGTCGATGTACTGGGTCTTCACGAGATCAAGTGGGGCCCGGAAGGGACCAACGACCGTGTTGAAGCCCAGCACCTGCTTGCCCTTGGTGTCAGGCAGCACCATTTGACCGGCGCCTTCGACCGCCACTGAGGGCGTCAGAATCGAGTCGGCCAGATACACCGGTATGTTGACCTCACCCCGGCGGTGCTGGAGGAGGTCGCCAAGGGCGAGGAGGTAGTTGGTGCGCGCCGAGATGACCGCCAAGGGGTTCAGGTCAAAGCCCACGACGTTGGAGAGCACTTGCTGTAGCAGCTCAGCCTCGGGGCGCGGGACGTCCTGACGCGCCGCCCACTGACGCACACGCTTGATGGCCAGGACGAGGAACGTGCCCGACCCGCACGCCGGGTCAAGGATGCGTTTGTCGGGAAGGTCGCGGACCTGGTCGGTGTACCCGAGCTGATTCAGGAGGCGCTCCGCGAGCCAGTCCGGCGTGTAGTACTCGCCGAGATCGTGACGCAGAGCCTTGGGCATGAGGTTCTGGTAGAGGCGCTTGAGGAGGTCGCGGGTGTTGTCCGGGTCGACGTCGAAGGTGACCAGCGAGTAGCCAGCGAGTCGCGACACGATCTGTCGGACGGCGCCATCGATCCCCTCATCCCAGACGTCTAGGTACCAAGCGAAGAAGTCGCCCTCCAGGAAGTTGTTGATGCCGAAGTCCCTGAAGACGCCGCCTCTCTCCATCTTCTGCAGGTACTCGCGGAGCCTCGGGGAGTCGTAGTTGGCGACCTGCTGCAGCCCCGTGCCAAGCCGGGGGAAGGCGTAGAACGAAGCAATCTGGACCGCCAGGAGCTTGATGAAGGTGGCGTAGTAGGTGTGGATCGCGAAGAACAGGCGGAGCGGATCGATCTCCGTGCCGGCCACTCCGAAGGTGTCGGCGAGGGCGCGGACGTCGAGGCGCGAGGACCCTGGTTCGTACCCGCAGATCTCACTGAACTGCAGAGACCACTGCCGGAATAGGACCTCTTTTCTCGGTGGTCCCTGGGCGGCAAGAGCTGCGTACAACTGGCTCACGCAGCCGGCCGCGATCCGGGTGTTCTCGCCGAAGTCCCTGATGAGGTTCTCGGGCGTGACAGCCAACTCGGTGCTGAGGGCGGTCAGATAGCGTAGGAAGCGCTCCGTGGATTCCATCCCCACCGGGACCGGCTCATCGATCTCCCAGCGCCCCTCCTTGAACCGCACGAAGATGAACCAGTTCCCATCGAGAACGGCCCCGGCGGCGCGCTCCTTTCTGTGGCGTCTCTGCTCGTGAAGCTGCTCGATGTACCTCCTGGCCTGAGCGATCGCGTGCTCGTTCGCACGACTGGCGTTGCTCTGGCGGAGCGACCCCGGTGGCTCGTATTCGACAACGAAGCGGTTGTAGACGGAGTCTGCACGCCCTTTGAGGAGTGTGCATTCGTGCTCGGCATCCAGCGCGAGCCCCAACGCCTCGGCCAGGTTCTCGATGCCTCGCTCCACGCGCCGGCGGAACATCGCCTCATCCCCGGCATGGGCCTCAGCAGCAGCGCGGATCGTGTGCGCCATGGCCGACGCGTGCTGCCGGATGTGCTCCTCGACACCTGGCGTGTCCATGGGGGCCTCCACGAGCAGGGCCGCGCACCTGTCATGCCTTCTCAGCGGCCGGAGGAGTCTTCGTGCCTCGGGGCGCAAGCTCCTGCCTCGCGGAGGCGGCTCAGCGCGGTTCGGCGCGCTGCAGCAGGAGGGCGAGGTGGTGGAGGTGCTGCAAGTGGTCGGGGCGCCAGTGGAGCCGGGAAGGTGGAAGCCGGCGCGCTCGAGTGCCACCGCACATCGCCGTCGTTCGTTCCCCGCAACCTCCGCCACCCTCTGCCCATCGTGCTTCGTTCCAGGCCTCAACCCGAGACGCTCTCGCCGCCAACGCCTTCGTCCGGATGGTCACGTGCACGCTGTTGAGCGCTCTCCTCTCCCAGATCCACCTCGATCCACTGCGGCAGCCCCTCTCCGTCCGCCAGGCGCCACGAGCGCGAATCGGCCCCTTGCCTTACCCTTCATGCCCGCGCCCCGCTCCTCCTCGTGCCCCACTGCCGTTGAGAGGGGTCGCCTGGCCGCAGGCCATCCGGCCCGCCGTCCCCTCGGCGCATTGACCTCCGGCCCGAGGCAACCTATACTCCCCGCGAACGCACTCGTCGGACGGGGTGAGGCACCATGGAAGGGAAACGGTTCATCCACCGCCTCAAGCTGAAGAACCTCCTCTCCTTCGGCCCCGAGGGTATCCTACTGCGACCGGCTGTTTGCGCATCTGGAAGGGGCACTGTCCACAGCAACGAGTGACCAAGGAATGGAGCTGCCATGAAGACGATCCTGTGCTATGGCGATTCGAACACGTGGGGGTACAATGCGGCGGACGCTGGGCGCTTCCCGCCGGAGGTGCGTTGGCCGGGAGTGATGCGGGCGGCGCTGGGGGAGGGCTTCGCGGTCATCGAGGAGGGGCTGAACGGACGAACAACTGTGTGGGACGATCCGATTGAAGGGTATAAGAATGGAAAGGAGTACCTGATTCCCTGTATCGAGACCCACAGGCCGCTCGATCTCGTCATTACCGCGCTGGGGATCAACGACCTGAAGAAGCGGTTCTCGCTCTCGGCGTGGGACATCGCGGCGGGGGCGGGTGTGCTGGTGGACATCGTGCGCAAGAGCGAGACCGGGCCGAACGGTGCGGCGCCCAAGGTGCTGCTCGTCGCGCCGCCGGTGGTGGGGAAGCTCACGGACTTCGCGGACATGTTCGAGGGCGCCCCGGAGAAGTCCCGGCAGCTCGCCCCGCAGTTCGCACGGGTGGCGGCGGAGCGTGGGGTGCCGCTGGTAGACTCGGCGAGCATCGTGAAGACGACCGACCTGGATGGCATTCATCTCGAACCCGAGGAGCACCGCAAGCTCGGGGAGGCCCTGGCGGCTGCGGTGCGGGCGGCTCTGAGCTACTGAGTCTCGCGTAAGTTGGGAAACACAGAGCGGAGCTTGGACAGGCAGGAATGTTGATTGCCAGCATGCGTAACGCTCGTTACGATGGGTGGGAATGTGACAGAGGAACAGCCTCCGCTGCCCCAAACCACCCACTACATCCTAAATGAGCGCCTTTGGTGCCGTTGATGATGTCAACGGGCATCTCACGCACCCATCGCGTCTAGGGATGCTCCACGTCTGGAGCGGGCCTCAATGATGAGCAAGCGTTACGCTGGTTTGGCAAACCACAGGAATGCCTGTCCTCCGAGACGGCGGCTGTTCACCAACTTACGCGAGACTCAGTAACGGAGGCAGGAGGGACGTGCGATGCCGGACCACTTCGACGAGGCACTGCGTGAGGTTGAGGCCGTGCTCGCGGGCGAGGGCAAGCCTCGGGAGAAGCTCGGGCAGGTCGTGGAGAGCATCCGACGGGCCCACCCGCTGCACTCGTGGGCCGGTATCTACTACCTGCGCGGCAGCACGCTCGAACTCGGGCCGTTCTCGGGCATCCCGACGGTGCACACCCGCATCCCCGTCGGCAAGGGCGTGTGCGGCACGGCCGTTGAGCAACGCCGGAACCAGCTGATCGAGGACGTGCGGCAGTGTGAGAACTACCTGAGCTGCAGCGAGGCGGTGCGCTCCGAACTCGTCGTGCTCATCTGGCGCCATCACTCCATCCTCGGGGTGATCGACATCGACTCCGACGAGATCGGCACCTTCGGCTACGACCAAGAGCAGGCCATCGAGCGCATCGCCAAAGCGATCTCGCCGGTGGTGTTTGAGGTGTTGTAGGGGACGGCGAAGGCAACGAAAGGGGAAGATTCCAAGACTGGAAGAGCAGCGAGGAACGGCAGCGTCAGTGTTCTGTGAGCCACTCCTTGAGGTCGATCCTCACGTACGGTTGTGACCACGCGGGGTCCTTCAGCGAGGCGTTGGCGACCCACATCACGCGGTCGGTCGCGTCGAAGACAGCGCTGTGCAGATTGCCGCCGCCCCCGACCGGCTTCGACTGCAGCATCGCGCGGGCGATGCGCTCGTCGATCTTCCCGTAGTAGTCCTCCGAGATCCACTTCCCCAGCGAGGCGTAGCGCTGCCAGGTGTCCATGAAGGGCACCGCGGTGCGCACGATGGGCACCTTGATCCCCGTGATGCCCACGCGCGAGGCGATACTCTCCTGCAGCGAGGGCGTGATCGGGTGGTTCGTGCGGCGGATGGCGTTGGGAATCGGGTACGACATCGGCGGGTGCAGCTCGCGCGGGTCGTTCGGCCGGTAGACGACGCGCTGCTTCGCGTCCACCTCGAAAGCCCGCGCGTCCTTCGCGTCGCCGTCGGCGATCATCCAGTTCCAGCCGGTGGTCGCGGGGTAGGTCTTCACGAACTGCTCGACCTCGCTGAGGTCGCGGCAGCTGTCGAGGATCCGGCGACACGCGAGGAAGAGCGGCATCCCGTCCAGCGTCTCGTCGGCGGTGCTCGAAGTCATCTCGCCGAAGGTGATCCCCTCGGCGTTCATACCGGTGACGCTCCCGATGCAGCCCGCCCAGGCCATCAGCGCGAACGGGATCTTGCCCTCCGGCTCCGCGATCAGCAGCGTCGCGAACTCCTGAATGCCCGTGCCGGTCGTCCAGTCCAGATTGCGTCCGTGGTAGACCTTCCCACCCACGGTCGCCGGCCCGAACGCCACGAAGTTCGAGCAGAGCTTCTCCGGCTTGCGCTGCCGACCGTCCGTGACCTTGCCCCACTCCTTGCCGAAGTGCACCATGTCGGCATGGGTGTGGAGGAGCAGCACCTCCTCGTATGGCACGCCCGCGCCCTCGGCGACCCCCTGCATCTCCTCGATGTACTCCGCCGGGATGTGCTTGGCCATCGACTGCGCGCACTGGCGCTGGTAGTCAACGGGGTAGCCCCAGTCGTCCCGCACCTTCCCGCGCATGTATCGTTCGAGCCCGCCCTTGATCTCCGCCGCAACCGCCTCGCCCTGCTGGCGGCCCATCTCCCTTGGGGAGCCCCACACATGCAGTACACGCAAGCCGTTCACCCGGTAGAGGTGGTCGCTGACCTTCTCGACCTCGAACGCGGGGTCGGGCTTCGCGACCAGGGAGAGGTCCAGCGGCGGCGGCTCATAGCCCGCCGCGGGCGCGGCACGGAAGCTGGAGAGGTAGGTCACTCCTGCCGTACCGAGAACGACAAGCACAACCACCAGGCCCGTCAGGAAGCGTTGCATGGGACCTCCAGCCGGCGGAAGATGGGACGGAGGCATTTTCCACGGCGTACCGGAAAATGCCTCCGTCCCATTCTCCGCCCCGGAAGGGACTCTCCCCCCGCTGGACGAATAGGGAGTCGTCCGATGCCGTCAGGGTGCTCGACCCCTACTGAGTCTCGCGTAAGTTGGGAAACACAGAGCGGAGCTTGGACAGGCAGGAATGTTGATTGCCAGCATGCGTAACGCTCGTTACCATGGGTGGGAATGTGACAGAGGAACAGCCTCCGCTGCCCCAAACCACCCACTACATCCTAAATGAGCGCCTTTGGTGCCGTTGATGATGTCAACGGGCATCTCACGCACCCATCGCGTCTAGGGAT
>VGFC01000223.1 GCA_016869045.1 Armatimonadota bacterium | reverse complement strand
ACGCCGTTCGCGTCGATCCAGTTGCTGATCCGCAGCCGCTCCTCATCGGTCAGCGTCACGCCGTGGTGGCCCGCCGCCAGCAGCTGCATCAGCGGCGAGACCTTGGAGCCGTACGTGTACGGCGGTTGTGGGAAGACGTCCTCGGGGAGGTCCCAGCGCATCGCGTTGGCAACGGTGACGTAGGGAAGCAGCTCCTGGTAGGCGACCGTGAACTGATTGGTGAGGTCATCGGTCAGGATGACGCTGCTAGACCAGCGGTCGTGCGTGTGACACGCGATGCACTTCGCGTTGAGGACGGGCTGCACGTCGCGCAGGAAGCTCAGCGTCTGCGTGCCCCACGGCGGCGGCGTGGGTTCGCTCGGCGCGCGCGAGGCGGCGAGGGCCACGCGGTTGGGCGGCGTGGTAGTCTTCACCTCATGGCAGCCCACGCAGGTGCGCGTCTCGTTCGGCTTCAGGCACACGACGCTTCTCATGCGCTGAATCTCGCGCTGCTCGGCGTCGAGGACCTCGAAGTAGACGTTGCGGTTTGCCGGCACGGTGAACAGCGCCGAGCCGTCCTCCTCAATTGGCACGATCCCGAAGATGCGCTTGATGGTGTAGATGCGCGTCGCGGAGGTTGTGATGACGCCGCCGAACTTGACGCTCTTGCGGGGCACGTCCTCCAGGACCCGCAGGTACTTCGCCTCGCCCCGTGGCACGCCGGGCAGCCGCTCGTACACGTTCATCAGCAGCAGGCGGGCGGTCGCCTCCGTGTCGGCGGTGTCCGCCGGGGCCGGCGGATGTGCCAGCGGCCGCGGGCGCGCCACCAGGGGCACAGGCTCTGCGCAGGAGATGTCCGGGTCGCGGTAGACGAGCGCCAGGTTGCCGTGCCGATCCCCCACGTACAAGGCCCAGGTGCGCGCCAGCCACGGCTGGACGGTGGGCGTGTAGGAGCAGAGGTACGTGTCCTCGGACAGCGGCTGCGGATCGCTGTACCAACCGTACTGGCTGTCCAGCGCCTTCTCGGCGGTCACCGGCACGTTCGGCGTGAGCAGCGTCAGCGGCGGGTCGCCGTCGATGCCCTGGCGCACGTCGATCAGCCCGATGGGCCCGTGGGTCTGGCCGTGGTGGGCGGTGAACAGCGCCATGACCTTCTCGCTGCCGGGCACGGGCCGCGGGAACATCACCACGTTGGGCCGGAAGGTCGCGTTCCCGTAGTACGGCTCCACGCCCGTCCCGTCCGGGAACATGGTGAAGGGGTTATGCAGCGAGGTGACGGACCGTTCGTTGTACTCCCACCGCCCATAGAGAATGCGCCCGTCCGGCATGACCGTGGGGTTGAAGTCATTGAACACGTTGAAGCTGAGCTGGCGCGGGTTCGAGCCGTCGCTCTCCATCACGAAGAGCGTGGGCGAATGCCGATTGCCGCCACACATCACGAAGTGCTCGGAGCGGTCGGAGGTGAAGCCGATCTGGTTATTCGGCAGGTAGAAGGGCTCGGCATCGTTGTGTGGGCCGAAGGTCAGTTGCCGCAGCCCCGAGCCATCCACGTTCGCCTCGTAGATGTGGTAGCTCTGCGCGCCGTCCCACTGGTCTGACCCGTTACCGAAGGCGAACAGGAACCTGGTCGCCTCCCAGTGCAGGCACAAGTCGCGGTAGATTCCCTCGCCGAGTGAGTCGACAACGGGCGTCACCGTGCCGTCCGGCCGCACGGGCGACAGTCGGTAGACGCCGCCCCCGGTCGGGTTGATGAGATGGTGGGCGTCCATGAACGGCTGCTCGGAGTCGTATGGCTTGCGCTTGAGGAAGAGGAGCGAGTCGAAGTCGATGCGCTTGAGGAGCAACTCGTCGCGCAGGGCGTTGGCCTGCTCGAACAGCCGCCGCCACTCGCCGCCGTCTCCCGACCAGCCCTCGGCCTTGCGCTGCAGCTCGCTAGGCTGGTCGCTCCGCGCCGGGTCCGGCCTGTCGCCAAGAACCTGCCTCGCACTCGTGAGGCCCGCGTTCACCGTCTCAACGTGCGTGAAGAGCGGTAGCCAGTACTCCCGGTCGCCTTGGCTAAGGGTCAGCGTCAGCAGGCCGCCGCCTTCGGTGGGTAGCGGAACGGGCAACTCGAGGGGCTGGGCCTGATGCGGTGCGAGGCGCGCGACCTCCTCGGCAAGCGGCTGGTCATGGCCCGGCGTGCGGAAGGAAAGGCGCAAGGCAACCTCGCACGCTTGGTCAGACACGCTCTGCAGCGTCACCTTCAGCCGGTTCTCACCGCGCCTCAGGTCGCAGGGGCCGTCGATCGCGAGCGCGAAGGCCGCCGGGGCAGCCCGGAACTGCGTCAGGCCGTCGAAGCGGCGGAAGTAGCCGTGGTACCAGCGGTCCTTGGCCCCGCCGCCCGGGTGCTTGTAGCCGAGGATGGTGTCGGCGAGTGCGTGGGTCTCGACGGCCTCGCCCCGCATCACTTCCACCTTGTCCCCGACGAGTCGCACGCGCACTTGCGGGCACTCGTCGGGATAGGGGATCAGCATCTTGGGGATCGGGTTGGGCCACGTCACCCAGTCGCCGTTCTCGGGCACGGGCAGGACGGGTGTGCGCTGATCCTCCGGGGTCGCCTGCTCCCACTCGGCCAGCAGCGACTCCCAGTCGCGGATCGCCGCCAGAGACTCGCGGAAGTACCAGTCGCGGCGGACCATCACGGGCACCTCGGCGCGTGCCGCAAGCATGGTGCCGAGCAGAGCCAGACAACCCGGCAGAAAGCGCATGGTCGGTGATCTCCTCGCGCCGGTGTCTTTCGCAGCGAGGGCCGAGAGACCTTCAGGGGGAACCAACGCCCACGCTGACGGGAGGAGGGCCATCGATGACACGACGCTGCTTCGTGAGGTCCATGACGGCCGGGGGCGCTGCGCTAGCCCTGGGCCAGGGGGCGCTGCAGGCGGGGGTCACGCCGCCCGACTTCGCCTCGGCGGCCAAGACCCTCTCCGAGCACCGAATCGTGCGCATGGAGGCGCGGCAGCTCCAGGACCGCTACCCGCGCTTCGTGGGGAAGAACTCACACTTGGGCGCGGTCGGTTGGGGCGGAGGCTATCAGGTCCGGCGCGTGATCACCGATCAGGGCGCGAGCGGCTGGGGCATGTCGCACGTCAAGGACGACGTGGTCGCGCCGCTGATCGGCCGGTCCGTCCCCAACCTGTACG
This sequence comes from Armatimonadota bacterium, assembly GCA_016869045.1. Lineage (GTDB taxonomy): Bacteria > Armatimonadota > Zipacnadia > Zipacnadales > VGFC01 > VGFC01. The sequence goes on along the minus strand of VGFC01000223.1, from coordinate 9,068 downwards.
ACATGGAGCAGGGCGTCTCCGATGAGGCGCGCGCGATCGAGATCCCGCTGCACGACCTCGTCGGCAACATCCTGGGCAAGCCGGTCTACGCGCTGCTCGGGTCGCAGGGCCCAACCTCTGTGCCCATCTACAGCGGCGCCGTGTACTTCGACGATCTGGAGCCCGAGAACCAGCCACGCGGGGTCGAGGGCGTGCTCGCCTCGTGTCAGCAGGACCATGATGTGGGCTACCGCGCCTTCAAGCTCAAGATCGGGCGTGGGTTCAAGTGGATGCCCAAGGCGGAGGGCATTCAGCGCGATATCGACGTCACGCGCGCGGTCCGTGAGCGGTTCCCCGAATGCAGGATCCTCGTCGATGGGAATGACGGCTTCACGGTAGAGGAGTTCATCGCGTACCTCGATGGCGTTCGGGACTGCGACGTGTACTGGATCGAGGAGCCCTTCCTCGAGACCCGCGACGACTACCTGAAGCTGCGCGAGTTCATGCGCACGATCGACTGTCGGGCGCTCATCGCCGATGGCGAATCCTGCCCGCGCCATCCGCCGCAGCCGACCGAGTACGGCGGCTACGAGGTGGAGTTCGTGGATCACCTCTACGCCCTCGCGGCCGAGAAGCTGGTGGACGTCTTCCTCCTCGACCTGGGCACGCTCGGCTACACGCGCTGGCGTCACCTCATGCCGAAGCTGAAGGCCGCCGGCATCCTCGCCTCACCGCACACGTGGATGTGGACTCCCCGGCCGATCTACGCCGCGCACCTCGCCGCCGGGCTGGGGGACGTGGCCATCGTCGAGGGCATTCCGGGGAAGGCCGCCGGAATCGACTACTCCGCCTTCACGTTCGCCAACGGTGACCTGCAGATGCCCGAGGCGCCGGGGTTCGGGCTGGGACTCGAGGCCTGACTCCACGGGGGTGACTCCTATGCTGTCGCCTACCGCTGCGTTTGCTGCTCTTGCACTGACGGCCTGCCTCCTCTGTGCTGCCGCGCCTGCGTCTGCTGCTTCCCCACGCCTCCACGTCGCGATCGTGGCGGCGCGAGGCGCGCCGGAAGTCGAGCGGTGGGCGGCCGGCGAGTTGCGAACCTACGTCGAGCGGCTGTTCGGCGCCCAGGCTGAGATCGCACATGCGGTGCCGTCGGATGCCCACGAAGTGCTGCTCCTCGGGCGCGAGGCGGGGATCCGTCGGCAGGCGCTGCCCGAGCTGGGGGAGCAGGACTGCCTCCTGCAGCGGGTCACGCTCGGCGAGCGCCCGGCGCTGCTGATCGACGGCGGGAGCCCGGCGGCGAGGGCGTGGGCTGCGTTCGAGCTTGCGCAGCGGTGGGGCGTGCGGCCTCTGCTGCACGGGGACGCGCTGCCGCAGGCGGCGGCCTCGCGAGGTCGATCACCGGTCGAGGCGTCAGGACTGCGGCCGGGCGAGGAGTGTCTGCTGAAGTGCACGCTGCCGATCCGCCAGTGGCGCGTCGTGAACGACTTCGCGATGGGGCCCGAGTCCTGGGGCATGGCCGACTACCGGCCCGTGCTCGACCAGCTCGCGAAGCTGAAGTTCAACCGAATCCTGGTGAACCTCTACCCCAACCAGCCCTTCTTGCACCTGGAGTGCGAGGGCGTCAAGCAGCAGTCGGCGCACCTCTGGTATGACTATCACTACCCGATCACGGACGACATGGTCGGGCGGCGACTCTGCGGCGACGGGCCCGAGTTCTGGAACCCGGACCTCCCACTCGGCGCACCGTATGAGGAGTTCGCGGCGGCGGGGGAGCGGCTGGTCCACGCGCTGATGGCTCATGCGAAGGCGCGGGGGATGCAGGTCGTGGTTAGCGCCACGCTCATGGAGTACCCGCCCGAGTTCGCGCCGCTCTTGCCCGGCGCGCAGAAGGTGCATCAGCTCGGCGAGATGACGATCGTGCCCGGGCCGGGTACCGACCCGGGGTCTCCCGAGGTCACGCGTCTGGCGGCGGCGGTCCTGCGAACGACCGTGAACACGTACCCCGAGGCCGACCGGGTGGCGCTCGGCATGCCGGAATTCCGCCAGTGGGCCGATGGCTACGAGCGAGCGTGGGCGACGCTCGACCGGAAGTACCGCGTCAGCGAGGTGCGGACGCTCGACGATGTGCTGGCTCAGGCCCAGGCGCGCACGGACTACCCGGGCGGCGCGGAGCGCGCGGTGCAGGAGGTCAAGGGCGATATCGTCGCGCTGCGCTTCTACGACCGCCTGCTGACCGAACTGCACGTCTTGCAGGATACGGCGCGACCGGACATGCGCTTCGTCTTCGTGGCCGTCGCGGAGGAGCTGTTCCCGATCCTCCCGCGCGTGCTGCCGCCGGGCTCAGAGACGCTGAACCAGATTGACTACACCCCCTCGCGGATTCTGGCGCGCCGGCAGATGCTGCGCACGCTCCCGGCGCGGGAGCTTCCAAGCGCCCTCGTCTTCACGCTCCATGATGACAACGTTGGGGTGTTGCCCCAACTCACGACGGGCTCACTTCACGAACTCACGCGCGACCTCCGCGAGTGCGGCTGGGCCGGGTTCTCGACGCGCTACTGGCTGATCGGCGACCACGACCCGTGTATCGCGTATCTCTCCCGCGCGGCAACGGACGCGGATGCAGCGCCGGAGGCCGTCTATCGCGACCAGATGAAGGCCGTCTGCGGGGAGGCGTGCGTGGAGGACATGCTGATCGTGTTCCGCATCGTCGAGTCCGTGACGGTCGGCCTTGAAGCGCATGGGCTGGGGCTCACGTTCCCCGTGCCCGGCATGATGATGAAGCACTGGGCGCCCGGGCCGCTGCCGCCGGAGCTGGTCCAGGACCGGGAGCAGTACCGCGAGGCCCTCGCGGCGGCCCAGCGTGCGAAGGGCAAGGTGAAGGGCAAGCAGGGACGCGAGTACGTTGACTACTGGCTCGGGCGGCTGCAGTTCGGCGTCGGCTACCTCGACACGATCGAGCAGGTCCGCGCAGCCGCGACGGCGGAGGCGGCGGGCAACCGCGAGGAGACGGTGCGGTGCGCGCAGGCGGCGGCGGAGACCGCGCGGCGGGCCTTGGAGGCGTATGCGGGCGTCGCCCGGGATCGGTCCGACCTCGGCGCCCTCGCCACGATGAACGAGTACGTGTGGCGCCCGCTGCGCGACAAGGCGGCCGCGCTGGCCGCCGGAACGGAGGGCAAGCACGTGGAGGCTCTCGGGATGAAGGAACACCCCATTCTGGTCGGTGACGGCAAGGGCGGATGGAAGGCGAAGCCGGGGGAGCTGCAGTTCCTGCACCAGCCGGGCACGACGCATCTCATGCCCTTCGGCCTCGTGCAGATGGACAACGGCGAAGTGCTGTTCCTCGCCAGCGCGGAGGCCGCGGCCTCGGGATCGACGCCGCGCTCGTTCATCCCCGTAACCGCCATCAGCTCCGACGCCGGAGACACGTGGAGCGCGCTCACGCCCGTGCCGGACTGCCCCCAGGGCCGCCCGATGATGCTGACGGACCTCGGGAAGGGCGAGTTGTGCTTCCAGATCGCCGGCGGGGCGACGAGTTCGGTGCTCCGCCTCTACAGCCACGACTACGGCCGCACGTGGCCCGAGCGAGTGCCCCTGCAAGCCGCCGAGGGGCAGGCTTGGAACGTGGAGGGCAACGCCCTGGTGGATCGCGATGCCGAGGGCAAGGCGATCCGAATCGCCGAGATCGGCTACAAGTCCTACTCCTCGGGGGTCTGGCCGGCGGCCTTCGAGGGCTGGCTGCGCTGGTCGGGCGACGGGGGCCGTACGTGGACGGACGAGACGAAGCCCGCCGCCTGGTACATCACGATGGAGTGGCAGGGCAAGGAGTACCTGCGAGGCGTCAGTGAGGGATCGCTGACCCGCGCCCGCAACGGCGATCTCGTCGCGGCGCTAAGGGTGGACATGCCGCCCCGGTACTACGTCGGAGGGCAATCGGGCGCGGACTTCGACGACAGCCTCGAAGGGCTGGGCATCTCGATCTCAGAAGACGATGGCAAGACGTGGTCGCCGATCAACCTGATCTACGAGGCGGGCCGACACCATGCGCATCTGCTGACGCTCCCCAACGGGGACATCGTCATGACCTACATCGTGCGGGTGGACGTGCGCGATGGGAAGCTCGCCAGCTACCGGCGCGGCTGCGAGGCCCTCATCAGCCACGACAACGGCCGCACGTGGCGCCCGGACCGGCGATACATCCTCGACGAGTTCGAGTACTACGACGGGGACAAGTGGTTCCACGGCGAGACGGGCCACCTCGCCTCGACGTGCCTGACCGACGGCCGCATCCTCACCGTGTACGGTCACTACCGGGCGGGAGGGAGCTGCCTGATCCGGTGGAGGCCGTGAGAGGGTGGAGGTAAGGCACGGCATTGGGCGTGATGAATCACGCCCCTACTCCTGGGCGCGATTCATCGCGCCCATATGTAGGGGCGCCATTCATGGCGCCCGTTCAACCGCACAGCTCCTCGCACAGCTCACCCACCAGCCGCACGAGGCTCATGTCGGCGTTCGGCGGTACCTGGTCCGCGGCGCCGAGCACGAAGCGTCCGTACTCCCAGTGGTGCTCGATGATCGACTCGACCTGTCGGCGGATGTCGTCGGCGGTGAACGGCGGCGCGAACATCGCCCCCGGCATCCCGCCGAAGAGGATCAGGTCCGGCCCGGCGAGTTCCCGCAGGTCCTCGACGGCGACGTCGCCGCACGGCTCTGGCGTCACGGACTCCGCAGCATCCAGGCCCGTGGCCGCCATGAGCGGGACGATGCCCTTAAGCGTGCCATCCACGTGGGAGAGCGTCTTCTTCCCGGCGGCGTGGAGCTTCCCGATCTGCTCCGTGTAGAAGTCGAACTGGTAGTCGCGGAAGAGGTTGGTCACGACCTCCCCGGTGAGGTTGTCGCAGAACTCGACGAGCGGTCCGGGGCCGCCGCACAGGATCTCGATGACCTTGGCATTGCGCTGCAGCATGACGTCGATGGTGCGCTCCACCTCAGCCTTCGCATCAGCGAGGAGATACGTGAGGTTGGTGACCCCGCACCACTCGGCCAGCAGCGAGGACACGCCGCCCCGGGGAACCGGCATCACGTGAATGCCCTGGTCGCCCGTCAGTCGGTCCCAGTGCTCCCAGCCCTCGTACGTGGGATACGGTTCCTGGACCTCGTAGAGGTAGCGGACGATCGCCAGGTGCTCGGGCCGGCTGACGGGGTAGCGCACCCAGGCGGTCGAGCCGGTGTGCGGCAGGTGCACCTGCTCGCCGTCCATCTCGCCGGCGGGCGTCTTCCAGCCGAGGTGGATGCGCTGGCCGTCCTGGCGCTGCGTCACTTCGATGTGCGTGTCATCCGACCGAATCCCGTACGGGCCGGCGCCGCCCAGGTACATGCCGCAGTGGTAGTGGCGGTGCAGCCGCACGTACCCCTCGTCGTCGGCGTACTCGGGCGGCAGGTCGCCCATCGCCTGGTGGGCGTATCGCCAGTAGCTCAGGTCGCCGTACCACGGCATCGCGTCGGGGCGTTCACCGTTGAACACGGCCAACAGACGTTCGCGGAAGGTCATGGACACACGCCTCCCAGGAAGGACTTCGGGTCGTCGAGGGCCTATCTTCCCGCCGCTGCACCTCAGCACCTCGCCTCAACGGAGCCTACCGACCATGCCCGCCGGGCATCTGCCCATCGTTGGGGCGAGTGCCGCCCTCCCCGACACCCCACGGGTCCTTGACCTGCGTCGGCGCGTGCGCGACGCGATGGAGGTCCCGCCGGTCGGCTGGGATTGCCCGGCGCGCATTGACGAGCGGCTCATGGCGGAGCCGCTCATCGTGCGCAAGGCGCGCGCCGTCGCGGCCAAGCTGTCGGCCATGCCGACCGACCTGTGGGAGGGGCAGCTCCTCGCCGGGTCGATGACGCTGGAGGCGCCCCGGCTCCACGCCGAGTGGGGGTTCCCCGACTATGTCACGGACGACGAGCGCCGAGCGGCGGCGGCGCGGGGCCTGAGCATCCACTCGGTCTTCGGGCACATCGTCCCTGACTACCCCAAGCTGCTGCGCATCGGGCTGAGCGGCATCCGCGCCGAGGCTGAAGCTCAGCGCGCCCTCGCCGCGACGCCTGACGAGCACGCTTTCCTGGAGGCGGTAGCTGTCGCCCTCCAGGCGGTGATGGACTTCGCGGAGCGCCTGGCCGCGCGGTGCGAAGCCGAGTCTGCCGGTACGGGTGACCCGGCCCGAGCCGCCGAGCTGCGCCGGATGGCCGATGACCTCCGGCAGGTCCCGGCGGGCCCGGCGCGTAGCTTCCGCCAGGCGCTCCAGTCGGTCTGGCTGCTGCACATGGTCTTCCACTCCACGATGGACGGCAATGCCCTGGGTCGCCTCGACCAGTACGCCTGGCCGCTGCTGAGGGCCGACCTGCAGAACGGCCGCCTCACTCTCGCGGAGGCGTTCGAGCTGGTCACGTGCTTCTGCCTCAAGTTCAACGAGCGCGCCAAGACTACCGAGGAGCAGCGACCGGACGCGCGCGAGGCGGAGGCAACCGACCTCGGGCGCCGGACGCGACACTACACCTCCTCGCAGCTCGGGACGCGCCGCGACAGCCTCGACGCGACCAACCACTGGCTGCAGAACATCATCGTGGGCGGGCTGACGCCGGAGGGTGTGGACGGGAGCAACCCACTCACCCATCTCCTGCTGGAGGCGTACCGGCGCAACCAGATGACCAACCCGCTGCTGACCGTGCGGGTGCACGAGGGCTCCCCCCAGGGCCTGTTGCGACACGCCTGCGAGGTCATCAAGGACGGCGGCGGCATGCCTGCACTGTTCAGCGACGAGGCGCTCATCCCCGCACTGGAGGGGCTGGGCATCTCCGGCGAGGATGCGCGGGACTACACGAACGACGGCTGCTGGGAGATCATCATCCCCGGCCGCACCGACTTCCGCTTCCAGCGCCTGAGCGTGATGCTGTGCGTCGAGTGGGCGTTGAACAACGGCCGCTCCCGCCTGGACGGGAGCCTCGCCGGCGAAGAGACGGGCGACCCGCGCGGCTTCAGCAGCTTCGATCAGGTGTGGGAGGCCTTCGTCCGGCAGTTGGACTCGATGGTCGGGCGCGTGGTGAAGCACGTCGTGGAGTCCGTGGACGAGCGCTCCACCATCGCCCCCGTGCCGCTGTTGAGCGCGTTGATCGAGGGCGCCATCCCCGCGCGCCGCGACATGACGGCCGGAGGCGCGAAGTACCGCACCTTCGGGATGCTGGCCGAGGGAGCCTCCCATGCCATCGACTCCCTGACCGCCATCCGGACGGTCGTCTTCGGGAACCGGCAGGCGACGATGGTCGAACTGTGCGATGCGCTCGATGCCGACTTCGAGGGCCACGAGCGCCTCCGCCGGCTGCTAGAGGAGGCCCCGAAGTACGGGAACGACGACGAGGGGGCGGACGAGGTCGGGCGCGCGGTGATCGAGGCCTTCACGGACGCGGTGCGACGCCGCGCCGCGCAGCATGAGACGACGGTGCGGTTCCCGTGCGGCGTCGGCACATTCTCTTGGTACATCGGTATCGGCGAGGGGCTGGGGGCGTCCCCCGACGGGCGCCGCGCCCGCGAGCCGGTGGCCTCCAACTTCTCACCGGCCCTGGGCCGCGACATGCAGGGAACACCGGCCGCGATCCTCTCCTACGCCAAGATGCGCCACGAGCGCCTGCCGGCCGGCGCGCCGCTCGACCTCCGCCTCGCGCGACGCCTCGTAGACGGTGACGAGGGCACCGACCGGATGGTCGGGCTGGTGCGGGCGTTCGTGGAGACCGGCGGCTCGATGATGACGCTCACCGTCGCCGACACGGAGGAACTCCGCTCCGCCCAGCGCGACCCCGAGAGCCACCGCTCCTTGCGGGTGCGCATGGGCGGCTGGTGTGCCTACTTCACGATGCTGAGCCGCGAGCAGCAGGAGCACCACATCCGGCGGCAGGAGGGCCGCGCGTGACGCCGCCGGAAGGGCTGATCTTCGACCTCGACAGCTTCGCCGTTCACGATGGTCCCGGCATCCGCCTGGCAGTCTACCTCAAGGGCTGCCCGCTGCGCTGCGCGTGGTGCCACAGCCCCGAGTCGCAGTCACCCCGGCCCGAGCTGATCCTCCTCGCCGATCGTTGCGTGCGCTGCGGCGGGTGTGTGAGGGCGTGCCCGGAGGAGGCGCAGTGCCTGGAGGACGGTGAACGTGCCATCGAGCGCGGCGCGTGCTTGGCGTGCGGCCGGTGCGCGGAGGCGTGCCCCACGGCGGCCCTGCAGGCGAAGGGGCACCGGGTGTCGGCGGAGGAGATCGTGGCGCGTGCGGCGCGCCTGAAGGCCTTCTTCCGCCACTCCGGCGGAGGCGTCACGCTGACCGGCGGCGAGGTGCTGCAGCAGGTCGAGTTCGCCGAGGCGGTGCTCCGCGGCTGCCGCGCGGAGGGCATTCACACTGCCATCGAGACCAGCGGCGCCGGCCCGTGGGACGACCTCGAGCGCCTGCTGGCCCACACGGACCTGGTGCTCTACGACCTCAAGCTGATGGGCCCCCGGCTGCACCGTCGGTGGACAGGCGCGCCGAACGACGTGATACTCGCGAACGCGCGACGGCTCGCCGGAAGAGAGGTTCACGTGCGGGTGCCGCTCATCCCTGGGATCACGGATACGCGGCGGAACCTCCGGGCGATCTTCGCCTTCATGGTTGAGACCGGACTTCGGCAGGCGGTCCTGCTCCCCCTCAACCCAAGTACGGCGGCGAAGTACGAGTGGCTCGGGAGGAGCCCCCTCCCGCTGCCCCCACCCCAGCGGCCCGCCGAGTTGCGCGCGCTGATCGAGCTCGCCCGCGTCTGCGGGGTCGAGGCCTCGATCGGCTAGCCACACGGCGGCCCCGGGGGGTGCGATTCTTTTCCGTAGGTAGTCCACCTATGCGACACGACGTTGTCGGTTCCAGTAGGCATCCCATCGACCATTGAGGTCGAGGATACGTAGGTTGAGAGTGGCTTGGGCGCCGGGTTGAGTCCAGCGGCAGCCGGAGCGTTTGAGGCGCTCATTGGCGACGTGCTTGCAGGCGCTTTCGACGATCCCGCTGCCGACATGCATACCTTTGCGGCGGTAC
>VGFC01000222.1 GCA_016869045.1 Armatimonadota bacterium | reverse complement strand
GGCGCGCCTGAACGGCACGCATACGGTGATCCTCGCGGACGGCAAGAAGGGCAAGGCGAAGGTCGAGGGGCTGCCGCCGGAACTGCTGATCGACGGAGCGTGGCGCTTCGCGACCAAAACGCCCTTCCACCGACAGCCGGCGCAGATCAGCCGGGCGCGGGTGCGGGCAGCCCACGAGGGGGACGATACCAGCAAGTGGGCGGCTGCGGACCTCGAGGATGGGGACTGGGACCTGCTGAACGTCGGCGAGCCGTTGCCGAGCCTGCTCCCGAAGTGGCACGCGAGATGGCTGACGTTCAACGGCGACGGCGAAGTGCGCCACTACCGGCGGAAGATCGACCTGGCGGCGGCGGTGAAGAGCGCGACGGTGACGGTGACCGCGGACAACGCGTACGAGCTGTACGTGAACGGGGAGCGGATCGGCGCGGACGGCGACTGGTACAAGGCTGAGACCTACGACGTCGCAGCGAAGCTGAAGCAGGGCGCGAACGTGATCTCCATCAAGGTCACGAACGAAGGCAGCATCGGCGGCGTCCTGTGCGAGGCGCAGATCAACCTGCAGACCGGCGACCTCGTGCGGATCGCGACCGGCGGTGACTGGCGCGTCAGCCGTGAGGCGCCGACGGGCTGGGAGGCGACTGACTTCGATGACTCGCAGTGGGGCGCGCCGGAGGTTGGCGGCGCGCCGCCGACCGCGCCATGGGGCGATGTGCCCGGACTGCCGCCAGAGCCGAACACCGGCCGGGAGATCTGGTATCGCTTCGACCTGCCGCCCGGTGCCGCGCGCTTGAGGCTGCCCGAGGGCGCGAAGCCCCTGCAGCTCTACGTGGACGGGGCCGAGGTGAAGCTGAATGGCCTGGAGGCGAGTCTGGGCAAGGCAGCGGGAGTGCGCCAAGCGACGCTCGTGATCACGGGGCCCGACCCGCTCGTGAAGCCGATTGAGTGTGACAGCGATCCCGGGCAAATCCTCATTGGCGACTGGGCCACGCAGGGCCTCAAGGGCTACGTCGGCGAGGGGACATATGATCGCGTGATCGACCTGCCGACTGAGTACACCGCCGAGCACCTGTTCCTGGACTTGGGCGAGGTCGGCGCGTGCGCGAGCGTGTCGATCAACGGGAAGAGCGTGGGTACGCGGCTGTGCCGGCCGTTCGTGTTCGACCTGGGAGCGAACGTGAAGAAGGGCAAGAACCGCCTGCAGATCACGGTCGCGGACACGCTGGGGAGTGCAGGCGATCCTCCCGCGCCGGCCGGGATCAGCGGGCCGGTGAGGCTGCTGGCGTACCGGGAGGTTGAGGTGACGCCGGAGTAGCTTGGGCCGGATACATCGCCTGCAGACGGCAGCAGGCGCTGTATGCGGCCCCTCCCAACTACTCGGCCAGGGCCTTGCGGATGGCCCAGGCGACCTGCTCGGCGAGGGCCCTGGAGCCGGCCGGGGTGAAGTGCACGTTGGCAGGCGTCTGGATGTCCGCCAGTCTCGGCAGGGCGAAAGAGTAGAGGTCGTCGATCGGAATCGCGTTCTCGGTCATCACCTTCGCCGCGACCTCGTTGTAGGCGATCACGTCGGCATTGCTACGCGGCGGGCTGACCTTGGCATCGGGGACGGGCGTCGTCGAGGCCCAGATCAGCTTCGCCCCCGTCGCCTTGAGCTTCCCCACGATGGTCTTCAGGTTCGCCTCGTACTGCTCGATCGGCACCTGCTGCTTGCCATCCTCCATCCGCTTCAGATCGTGCAGGCCGAAGTTGAAGTGGACGACATCCCACTTCCCCTCGCCGAGCCACACGTCAATCCTCTCCACCCCGTGACTCGTCGGGCCGCAGTTGTCCAGCACGCGGTGGGCGTTGGCCTTCCCGGTGAGGAGTTCGCGAGTCGGCACGGTGTAGCCCATCGAGATCGAGTCGCCGATGAGCAGCACGCGCGGCAGGCCCGCGACGTCCTCGACCGGCGCGAGCGCAGGGTCCGGCGGCGGGTTGGCGGCGAGCGCGGCGCCGGCTAACGAGACGAGGATCAGCATCGCGCACATCCTATGGTTGGCCGAGATCGATGATCGGCGCCTCGAACCTCGGGAAGGGGTCCGGGGGCGTCACTTCCTCGACCAGCGCGCCGGCTGTCGGGATCTTGCCCGCCCACACGCACTCGGCCGAGCCCCGCTCGCGCACGAAGACCTCGGTCCAGTCGTAGGGCGGGATCATCACGTGCCAGCGGATCAGGGCCTCGTAGTCGGCCGAGAGGAATGAGTACCACATGACCACCAGGATGTTGGGCGCCGGCACCCACCCGTCCCACGTGGTCGTGCTGTCGATGCCGAACTCCGGGTGCTGCGCCGCGAGGTAGTCTGTGAACAGCGCGAACCGCTGACGCGCCTCCGTGCCGAGTTGGTCCCGGTAGTTCAGGACGTTCAGCGGCAGCGCAAGCTGCGCCTGCCCGGCGATCGGCGCCTCCTCGGTCTGCGCGCGAACGATGACGTTCCCCGGCCGACGCGGGGCCGTTGCCCCGGGCCGGGCGATGACCTCCACGGTTCCGGAGCGGTCCAACTGTGCCGGCACAACCTCGCAGGGAACCCCGTCGGTTGACTGCGCGGTGAGCGCCACCCGAGAAGCATCGGGTGGCGTCATGTTCACACTCACCACCCATAGCGCAGTGCTTCCGCGGTAGCCGGCGATGCCCCCGGGGGGCGCAGACGTGAGGACAAGCTGCGGCAGCCTGCGACCTCCGCCGCAGCCGGACACCAGCATGGCGGCCACAACGACGGCACCGAGCACGACAACGAGCAGAAGACCGGTACGGGACATGGGTAACACCTCCCGGCCATGAAACCGTCGCGCCCGGCGCCGGGTTCCCTCAGTGAACCCGGAGCCTCAGCAGCCGGGTCCCTCTGAAGCGAGGGCCTCCAGCGCCGCCGGCCACTCCGCGAAGTGCGGGCAGCGCTCCCGCATGCGCTCCAGCCCGATGGCAAGCGCAACCAGCTCACCGCCAGCGACCTTGCCATAGCGGGGGATTCTCGCCGCAATCCGAGCAGACGGGTGCGTCTGCGGCCCATCGTCGATCAGCTCCGGGTTCGCGAAGCCCTTGACGTCGGCAGCGAGCTGAAGCGCCTGGGCCTCGTGGTCCGGATAGGCAACGGCGATGCTCTCAGGCTCAGCGAGCAGGAGTGCCTCGAACTCGTGCACCTGGAGGTAGGGCATGAGCCGCGCATCGCCGACATCCGCGAGCATCGCGTGCTCGATGTGCTTGGCTCTGACATGTGGATCAGTGAGACTGGCTGCCTGCGAGTGGCCTGGGTAGTCCGAGGGCAGACCATAGAGGTCGATCATGGTTGTCAACATGACCTGGTGCGTCGTGTCGCTGCTCAACTCGCGGAGGAGGTCGCGCTTCAGAACCCTGTAGGTAGGCACACCGCCCCCGCGAGTGCCCGACGTGCTCGGCTTGCCGGGCAGGATAGGGTGCAGGTGAACCCCTCGGGGTGCGAGATGCGGGCCGAGGAGCCGGTTCACGAATGCCTCCTCGGTCTGCCCCTCGACGAACACGAACACCTCCACCCTACGGCCTCCCGCCGATCACGTTCTTCTCCCACAGCTCGCCGACCGAGTAGTCCTCCAGCCAGTCGGCCAACGCATCCGGCTTGAGCCTCTCGAATGTCGTAGCTCCCCCGCGCCGCTCCGTCACCACGATGTCCTCCGGGTCGAACTCATCCACGAGACGGACCGACTGGGTGGCCACGATCACCTCCGTGAGCGCCGCAACGGAGCGCAGCATCCCGCCGAGCAGAGCGATGGCGGAGGGATGCAGACCGAGTTCGGGCTCGTCGATGAGGATCAGGTCGGGAAGGCGCTCCTCCGGCTGCAGGAGGAGCGTCGTCAGTGCCATGAACCGTAGAGTGCCGTCGGAGAGGTCGTGAGGACCGAACAGCTTGTCCCGCCCGACCTCTCGCCAACTCAGCTTCACATTCTGCGGGTTCTCTTCGAGCGGCGCAACATCGAAGTCATCGAACTCCGGGAAAGCAAGCCGAGTGGTTCGCACGATGCGCTCGTAGTAGGGTCGGGCTGTCTGGTGGAGGAGGTGGAGGTAGGCGGCCAGGTTCTCTGCGTGGGGGGCGAGATGGCGGTTGTCGTTGCAGTTGGCCTGCTTGCGCGCGGGGGCCGTCGCCGACGTGTCATTGAACTGATAGAAGCGCCAGTGCCCCATACCGAAGTCTATAGGGCTGGTGCTTCCGGGTCCCCGCGCTCCGCTCGCCGAAAGCTGCGACTCCTTGTGCCCAGAGCCAAGCTGCGTTGCCGGACGCGGCGTGTCCTCGCCAAACCCGAACTCCACCACTTCGTCTGCAAACAGGAGCGTATCAGGGGCAGCATGCGCAAGTCGAGCACGGTACCGGCTCGCACCGCGGGTACCGCCAAACTCAAGGGCGACACCGAACTCCGACGTCGTCCTAGAGCCGTAATGGAGGACCGCCTCGGCCCCCCCGATCTGACCGATGTGCACCTGCAGACGTCCAGCTGCTGCGAAGTTCAGCATCCGGAACAGCGACAGCAGGCTGCTTTTCCCGCTGGCGTTGGTGCCGATGAGCACGTTGAGGGGGCGGAGGTCCAGGTCCGCTTCGCGGATGGACTTGAAGCCCTCGATGTGGATGTGGGTGAGCCGGTTCATGCTGCCCTCCCTGCCCTGCTGTCAGGGCACGCGAGGGGCTCCTCAGCTGCCGATGCTAATGCCGCCGCCGCCGCTCTTGGGCAGCTTGGGGATCAGGAACTTCAGGAAGGCGTCCATGCTGCGGCTCTGCAGATACAGGCGGCCCGGGCCGGTGAAGTTGCAGACCAGGCCCTCACCCGAGAGCAGCGTGGACTTCCAGTTGCCGACGCGCTGGACGGTGTAGGTGATCGTCTCCTCGAAGGCGACCATGTGGCCGGTGTCCACGAGGTACTGCTGCCCGGCCTGGAGTTCGACGGTGTGAATGGCTCCGTAGCTGGAGACGAACAGGTCGCCCGTACCCGTGCACTTCAGCAGGAAGAGCCCCTCGCCGGAGAAGAAGCCGCGCGCCCCGGCCCAGGACGTGTCCACCTCAATCGTGCCGTTGTTGCAGATGTAGGAGCCCGACTGCACGAACATGCTGCCGCCGGTCAGGGGGATGTGCATCAGGTCGCCGGGGAGAGATGGTGCCAGGGTCATCTCGCCGGGGCCGCCCTGGCAGGTGAAGGTGTTGATGAAGAAGCTCTCGCCGCCGAGGACGGCGCGCTTGAGGCCCCCAAGGATGCCGCCGCGCGCGGCCGTCTCAATCTGGACGTTAGGCGTCATGGAGACCATGGCGCCCGATTCGGCCCGGATCGACTCGCCGGGGTCCATCAGAAGCTGCAGCAAGGAGTACGCCGGCCGATAGACGATGTTGTTGCGCATTCGGGTTCCCTCACTTGTCGGTGGATGGTTCGCGCCTACTGCGTCTTGGGTCATGCTCCCGCCAGCGCGTGCGGCGCATCCGGCGGGCACTGTCTGGTTCGGGCTGTTTGCGCTGCAGCGCGACGTCGAGGGCCTCGGCCTCCTCGTCGCTCAGATCGTGCGCACAGGTTCCGGACTCCACCGCCCGCAGGTAGAGCCGGCAGTCGTCCAGCGTATGCAGGCAGGTGAGCAGGACACCATTGCGGTCCCCATCCAGCAAGGCCAGAGCGAAGGACAGCTCCCCGCCCACGGTTGTGTCCGCGTTGTACCGCACGAGGCCCTGGTGTTGGAGCGTCCCGCGGAGGCTGCGCGCGAGGTCCTCCGTGGTGACCTGCAACCGACCCAGGCGGCTGCTCAGGAACTCCATGTTCCCCAGAAGGTCTTGAACCACTTCCGCGAGGTTCTTGCCTTCCATGTCGCGGATCAGGCGGCGGGTATCGGGCGTCACCCTCTGCACGCGCCTCTGCAAGGCAGAGACCCACAGGAGCGCGATGAGGCCCAGGACCAGCGCCACCAGCGCCAGCCACCCGCTCGCCGCCTGCAGCGTCTGCGTCAGTCCGCTCACGCGTCCTCGTCTCCCTCCCCGCACTTGCGGCGGATCGCCCGGCGGTCCAGCACGACCTGCACGCCCTTGGCGATCTCCAGCGTCACGGTCTTCTCCTGCAGCCCCACGATGTGCCCGTACAGGCCGCCGGCGGTCACGACGCGGTCGCCGCGCTCGACGCTCTCCGTGAGCTGCTGGTGATCGGTAATCCGCTTCCGGTGTGGCCGGACGACCATCCAGAAGAACAGGCTGAGCAGCGCCAGCCAGACGCCGACGAGGAGGATCAGATGTGTGGTATCGCTCATCAAGGTCCCCTGTGGTACGCGCGGCCTCGCGCGTGAAGGCCACCGCTACACGGGCGGGCCGCCCGTGCCACCAATGGCTACGGACAGACGACGACCTTCAGCGCCTGCTCCTTCTCGTCGCGGGCGAAGGCCATGGCCTCCGGGCATTCGGTCAGCGGGTAGCGGTGCGTGATCAGCGACTTCACGTCAATGCGGCCGGAGGCAATGCCCGCGATGCTCGGCGGATAGCAGTTCCGATAGCGGAAGAGGCCGCCGACATTCAGTTCCTTGCCGATCATGTCGTAGATGGGTATCTCGAAGCTATCCACCGAGGGCATGCCGACCAACTGGACGGTCCCGCCGGGCCGGGTGATGTGAATGCACTGTTGGGTCGAGGGAATCGCTCCCGCGCACTCGAAGGAGACGTCTACGCCCCGGCCATCCGTGAGGTCCAGGATGGCCTCCACGGCGTCGGCTTCGCTCAGGTCGATGGCGTGCGTCGCGCCAAGGCGCTTGGCCGCGTCGAGACGCGTGTGCACGAAGTCCGTAACGACGATCGTGGTCGCCCCGTAGTAGGCCGCCGCCTGCAGCGCAGTCAGCCCAATCGGCCCGGCTCCCAGCACGGCCACCGAATCGCCGGGGGAGACCTTCGCGCGCGCGGCCGCCCACATGCCCACCGAGAGGGGCTCGCACATCGCGCCCTCTTCGAGACTCACGTTGTCCGGCAGCGGGAAGAGGAAGTCCGCGGGCCAGACGAGGTACTCGGCGAAGACCCCGTGCACCGGTGGCGCGGCGAGGAAGACCATGTCCACGCAGAGGTTGTACTCGCCGCGATGGCAGAACTCGCACCGGCGGCAGGGCCGCCCGGGCTCGATCGCGACGCGGTCGCCCGGCCTGAGGCTCGTCACGGCCGACCCGACCTCGGCGACCGTGCCCCCGGCCTCATGACCGAGAATGACCGGCTGCTCCACGACGAAGGTGCCGATCCGCCCGCGCTCCAGGAAGTGCACGTCCGATCCGCAGACCCCGACCGCCCCGATCCTCACGAGCACATCGTCGGGGTTCTCGATCGTGGGCTTGGGGACTTGCTCCATGCGCAGATCATGCGCCTTGTGCAGCACAGCTGCCAACATGGTCTCGGCCATCGCGACCTCCCTCCTTGCGAACGGCGGCGGGCAAGGATGCCCGCCCCACGACAGCGGACAGGTAGGTTTCCGCGCGCCGCCGGGGAATCCTGCCCCGCGCAGGAGGGATCACGCCAACACCTAGCCAACCTTGGGGCGAGTGTCGGATCCTGGGAGGGTCGCGGATGGCGAACTGCCCTGAGTGCGGTGCACCTCTGGCCTACGTGGGTGCCGGGTGCGGGGTTTGCGCTGCCCGGGCGGCCATGGCGCGGGCTGGCGGAGGGGGTGGTCCGTCGGCACTCTCCTCGTCAGCGGTCCCAGAGCCCGGAGTCTGTGCCGCGTGCGGACGTCCGGTGGCCTCCGGCGAGCACATCTGCCCGACGTGCGTCGCCGCGGTGCGACGTGCTCGAGGCGGCCGCGCCTCGGCATGGGTGCCCTGGGTGCTGGGTGGCTGCGCCGCGTTCGTGCTGCTGGTCCTGCTCGTGCTGATTGTCGTGGCTGCTATTGGCTCTCAGGCTCCCACCGGTACCCGGCCCACACCCGGTGCCCCTGCGATGGGGGTCTCGCCACCAGCGGGTACTGAGACACCTCCCTCCTCGGCGGACCGGGGCAGTCGTTCCCCCTCGTCGTCACCGAGCACGACACATGCGCAACAACCGGGCCGGGCTGCTGGCGAAGCCCCTGGAGCTGCTCCCGGGCGCGGCAGACCGGGGTGCTTCTCCTGCAGCGGTACAGGACGCGTACGCTGCACGTTCTGTGCGAACGGCATGACCCGGTGCACCTTCTGCGAGGGCGGGGTCACGCGCTGTACGTTCTGCACCAACGGCATGACCCGGTGCACCTTCTGCCTCAATGGCCGGAACGAACACGGCGTGTGCGTGATCTGCGGCGGAAGCGGGGAGTATGTCTGCCCCATCTGCAACGGTGAGCAGCGCTACACCTGCCCTATGTGCAATGGCCGCCTCCAGTACACCTGCCCCATGTGCAATGGGACGCTAAGCTACCCCTGCCCAATGTGCAACCCCTGAGCAGGTGGCGCACCTTCCTCGGCCCGCCCCGAGCCCAGGGACGCAGGGCATCAGAATCAGTGTCTGTGGGAGCCCTGGCATGTGGTTACTTCCGCTGCTCACAGTCGCAGGACAGACGGAGGAACCGGCCTGGGAGGTCACGTTCGCGGGGGATGTGCTGCCCGACAAGGCGACCCCCGCGTGGTCGGGCGCGCCGCAGCCGAACACCTCGGCGACGGTGGCGGATGAGGGGTTGCTGATCTCGGACCTGGGTACGGCGAAGGGCGAGCTGATCTTCTTCACACGCGGCTGGAGCGTCGAGCCAGAGTTCGGCGCGACGGTCGAGGTCGCCCTGCAGGTGAGGTCCTGCTCTGACGTCGCAGGTGTGGCCCTGCTGGTCGCCGATGGGGTGCACGAGGAGTGCGTGACCTACTTCCCAGACCGCGTCTCCTCGCACAAGAGCGATCTGTCGGTGACGATGGACGCGACCGACCGGGTGCATGTCTATCGCGTCGAGACTGTAGGCGAGGATGTTCGCCTGTGGATCGACGGCGTGTTGGCCTACGATGGCAAGGGGAAGTTCGCCTCGCCCGCCTACGACGGTCGCAACGTCGTGGGGTTCGGCTCGATCTCAAGCGCGGCGACGGGCGAGGGAATCTGGAAGAGCGTCAAGTACGCGGTGAACCGACCACCTCCGACGCCGGAGACCGGCGCGGAGCACGTCCTCATCTACAAGAAGGAGGGCGTCTACGCGTGCTTCCCCTCCCTGGTGAACTACGGCGAGGGGAAGCTGGTCACGGGCTTCGGCACGCGAGTGCGGCGCTCGCACATCGACGGGACCGGCGGCGGCGCGCAGATGAGGTCCGAGGACGCCGGCGCGACGTGGAGCCCCTGCGAGGCGGCGCCGCCGAATCCGCTGTACCTGGCCGCCGACGGCAGCTACGTCCGCGCGTACGCCCGAGGTTGGCAGGAGGCCCCTGCCGACCAGCGTGCGGAGCTGGAGGCGCGTGGCCTGGAGGTCCGCGACGTGCGCGACGGGGTTGTCGCCTACTGCGAGGGTGCACACGCTACCCGGTCAATCGATGGCGGGAAGACGTGGGAGACGACGCCGATCGAGACGCCGAAGCTCGCCCTGCTGATGTGCTACAACGTGAGCGCCGAGCTGAAGGCCTCGCACGGCGTGCGGCTGGTAGCGGTCTACGGACGCAAGACGCCCGACGCGAAGCGCACGGCGTGGCTCTTGCGCTCGGCGGACGACGGCAAGTCCTGGCAGTTCCTCACGATGGCCGAGCCGAATGAGAAGTACGGCTTCAGCGAGACCGCTCTGTGCGAGGCGCCGGACGGCACGATCGTCGCGATGCTTCGCACCGAACCTGATGAGAGCGGCTACCTCCACGTCTCGCGCTCAACCGACGGAGGCCTCACGTGGAGCGTGCCCGTCAACACTGGAATCTGGGGGCATCCGGCCCATCTGCTGACCTTGCCGGACGGGCGGATCCTGTGCACCTACGGCTACCGGCGCGGCGCGATGGGCATCCGCGCGTGCCTGTCCGTGGACAACGGGCTGACCTGGGACACGACGCACACGCTCCTGCTGCGGACCGACGGGGTCGGCTCGGGCAGCGATCTCGGCTACCCGATCACCACCATGCTTCCGGACGGGCGGCTGCTCACGATCTACTACATCACGCTCGTCGACCAGGTCACGAGCATCGCGTGCACGCGGTGGCGTGTGCCGCCGCGGTGACAGCCTCGCGCAGGTGAGAGGGGGCTTCAGCGCGAACTCCAGGACACTTGTCTTGGGGGACGCCTATTCGCTCGGAAGGCGAGGTCGCGCGGGTGCGCACCGTCGGCCCAAGGCCACATGCCAGATTCCGGATTGGGTGGTTCGCCGTCGCGGCGGTCGTCGCGTGCGGGGCGGTTGGTTTCGCGTTGGCGCAGGGGACGAAGGACGTTTCTCCGAAGGCCGGTGCTGCAGACTCGGCCGAGGAGGTGTTCAGCCTCGCGAAGCAGTACGAGCAGTCGGGGAACTTCGAGGAGGCTCTCAGGACCTACGGCATTGTGGTGGAGAACTGGCCGGACACGGAGTGGGCCGCGCTCGCGAAGGAGCGAATGCAGGTCATGGTCCAACAGATGGTGGCCGGTCGGTATGTTGGCCGCGCCCGACCGACGGCTGGCGGCATCCTCCTTTCCCTTCTGGGCTCGTGCTTCTCGCTTCTCTTCCTGCTATCGTGGCTGCTCTTCTTCGGGTATCGGGCGGGCTGGTTGTGGCAGTCCACCATCGGCGCGCGCATCGGCGACCCGATCAGCGGGTTCCTCGAGCGCTTCCGCAGCCGTAAGAAGCTGAGCCGCGAACTCGAGGCCCGCAAGCTGAACCCGCGCGACGCTCGCTCGCGGCACAACCTCGGGGTCATCTACTACCAGGGGCGTCGGTATCCGCAGGCGCTGGCGGAGCTGACCGAGTCGGTCGCCATTGACCCCGACCGTACGGATGCGCAGTACTTCCTGGGGCTGACGCTGCTGAAGCTGAACCGCCCGGCGGAGGCCATCGAGCCGCTGGAGAGGGTGGTGGCCGTCAAGCCGCGCCACGGCGGAGATGCGATCGTGCGGCTCGCGGAGGCGAAGCTTGCAGTGGGCGATCCGCCGGGGGCCGAGCGAATCGCTCTGGAGGCGGCGCATGGTGCGCCCTCGGACGCCGAGGCCCGTTACGTCCTCGCGCTCGCCCTCGACGCCAACGGCAAGCCCGAAGAGGTCCCGCGGCTGCTGAACGAGGCTGTCCAGCTTGGCCGGTCCCATCGCGGTGCGCGCCGCCGCGAAGCCATCACCGCCGCGCGCAAGGCACGGGCGTACGTGCGCAGTCGGAAGCCATAGCGCCTACTGCCCCCACATGATGTCGCCGTCGTCAGTATAGGTCCGTGGCGTCGAGGTTCGAGGAAGCTCCTCGGGCTGGACGAGCCAGGAGACCTGCCGCCCGCCGTCGTCCTTCCGGTCGAAGCCCACGCTGTACAGCACGTAGCCGTCGCCCTTCGAGCGGTAGATGAAGTCCGCGTCGGTGAAGACGTCTTTCGGCACGATCCACCCCGTCCGGCGCAGGGCCTCCAGGCTGGGCGGGTAGCGGCCCTGGCTCTGGCGGTAGAGGGTTAGGCCGATGGCGACGCGCATGAGGGCGCGGCGGGTCTGGGTCAGGTCGATCTTCCTCGACGCGCCGGTCATGGAGGGCACCAGGAGGTCGGTGACTGGGTGGCGCCACGAGTCCCGGTGCATGTCCGACTGGGGTGGGGGGCCCGGCGCGCGCTTGAGGGGCGGGAGGCTGGCCTGCTGCCGATGGCTTTGCATCAGGCCGAAGAAGCGCACCTCGTCTGCATAGAGGACTGGCCGGAGCGGATAGGCGTAGGCCCACCAGAGGAGCTGCTCGCGGGGATCAGGGGGCCTCTCGGTCACGAGCCCACGCAGACGGTTGCGGCGGGCGCGGGCGAAGAAGTCGATGCCGGCCGCGCGCTCGTTGTCCCAGGCCCGCGCGGAGAACTCGTAGTAGTCCAGCCGCCCCAGTTCCTCGGCCAATGCTCGCGCCTGGGCGTCGGGGATTGGCCCGCGGGCCAGCACATGTTCGCCGGCCCGGATGAGGATCCCGTCGATCGCGGAGACGACGAGTTCGCTGACCAGGAAGGCCTCCGTAGACAGCCGCTGACCGAGGACGAAGCCCAGACGCAGGCGCTCCAGGGCCTCGGCCTGATTACCCTCATGCGACTCGACGACCGCCGCTGAGGCGAGGAAGTAAGCCAAAGCCGCGGCCTCGTTGAACTGAGGGAACTCGGCGATGGCCGGGTCGGAGTAGTCGGTCTCAGAGCGGTAGCCGGGCTTCGCGGAGGCCTGGCGGAC
>VGFC01000221.1 GCA_016869045.1 Armatimonadota bacterium | reverse complement strand
ACACCCCCCGCCGCCTCCGCAACCTCCAGCAGCACCGCCTCCGAGGTCATCGCGTCCCTCCCGCCCAAGTCTCCCCCGACTCTCCCAGTCTACCACACTCGATTCCCTCAGGGGAATCCCTGACTTTAGGGACAGGCTGAAGATGCCCGCGCTCCCAGGGGGACGGCTACGTCAACGGCACCGCGGCGCCGGTGCGTGCGGCCTCGTAGCAGGCTTCGACGACGCGGTGGTTCCAGAGGCCGGCTTCGCCGGGGATCGGAGGCGGAGTGTTGGCGAGGATGGCGTGGCTGAAGGCTTCGATGTGGGCGCGGTAGATGTTGACCGGTTCGGGGCGGATCGTCTCCTCGGGGGAGGCGGTGTCGCGGACCTGCGAGGCGTCGTAGGCCTTGTCGCCCCTCTCCAGGACGGCGCGCAGCTCGCCGCCGGAGTCCTGGCCGATGGTGCCGAAGGAGACGACGCTCCCCTTGGAGCCGTAGACCTCCAATGCGTTGCGTGCGGCGGCGTCGGGCACGTTGAAGAGCGCGTCGATCACGCCGACCGCACCGCTCTCGAAGCGCAGCATACAGACGGCCGTGTCCTCCGAGGCGTAGTCCTGCACCAGGTTGCCGATCTTCGCCGAGACCTCGACCGTCCTGCCGAAGTACATCTCCAGCACGTCGATGCAGTGGTTGCCCATGTCGGCGAGCGCGCCCCCGCCGCCGAGGGCGGGGTCCTGGCGGAAGGCGCCGGGAATCGGCGGATACCAGCAGGTGAGTTCCGCGCGCCCGAAGACGAGCGTGCCCAACTCGCCCTGCGCGACCATGTCGGCCAGCCGTCGATGACACGCGTGGAAGCGCATCATGAAGTTGACGCCGAGCTTCACGCCGGCGTCCGCGCAGGCCTGCACGACCTCCTCACACTGCGTGACAGTCAGGGCCAGCGGCTTCTCGCACAGCACGTGCTTGCCCGCCCGCGCGGCGGCAATGGCGTGGTCGCGATGGAACTGCGTAGGGGAGGCGATGTAGACCGCCTGCACGTCGTCAGAGGCCAGAATCCCGTCGCACGATTCGAAGGGCTCCACGCAGTACTTCGCGGCGACCGCGGCAGCACGGTCAGGCTGCGTGTCGCAGACGGCCGCCAGCTCGGCGTTGGCCGCCGGTATGAGGCCCTCGGGGATTGTGCGGCGATCCGCGATCCCCCCCGCGCCGATCACGCCCCATTGAACGATCATTGGTGACCCCCCCCCGCGAGTCTGGACAGGCAGGAAGGCCTGTTCCCAAACGCCTACGGCTGAGCGGCGCAGGCAGCAACCTGGTCGTCAGTCGATCCGGACCTTGACCAGGTAGATCAGCAGCCCGAAGCAGCAGAACAGACAGATCGGGATCCACCACCAACCTGCGTCTTGGTCGAGCACGTCGCAGATGATCCAGAAGATCATCATGGGGCCCAAAGCCAAGCCCACAAGATGGACGATCGCCGCGACCACCAGGAGGCCCCCACTTCCGGCACTGAGCACGCCAACCCCGCCAATGACCCCGGCCCTATTGCCCACCTCCACGAAGTTCCAGACCAGGTAGAACCACGGGAAGATGTCCCAAGCCGGCCCACACGCATCGGCGACGACGGAGTAGAACGGCGCCTTTGTCAGCGGCCTTCGCGCCAGGGGCGGCGGAGGAGGAACGCCGGGCGGAAGGCCCACGCCCGACGCCGGGGGCGGAGGTGGAGGCGGAGGTGGGGCTGGGGGCGGAGCCCCCGCGGCGGCCGTCAGGTCCGCTCCGCAGGACATGCATTGGGTGTCGGTCGGGTATACGGCTTCACCACACTTGGGGCATGCTCGCTTGTCGGCAGACCTCGGTGTCCCCCCTCGCAATGGGTGGCACCGGCGGCTCGCCGCTGGGTGAGGTGGCACTGACACAACGGCTGCCACCACACTAACGGCCCGGCGACCCGTGCCACGCCTGCACTACCTCGCATAGGCCTCGGCAACCTTGCGGATGATGCGGCCAATGTCGGCGGCGTCCTCGGGCTCCATCGTCGGGTGCACTTGCAGCTTCAGCGTGCGCCGTCCGACCTCGGCGGCGGTCGGGCAGACGACCTGGCTGTAGTCGATCACGCGCTTGTTGTGCGGGCAGGTGAAGGGGCACCCCGTCGGCCCGTAGCCGGCGTGAGTGGTGAAGACCTCCTCCAGGTAGTTCTCCGGCCAGTCGCCGATCGCGCAGCTCGGGTAGCCCTCCGCCCTCACCGCGCGCACGAACTGGTCTCGATCGCAGGCGAGCCCGTCGAGGTTGAGCGTGATCGGGTACTTGTACCAGGCGTGCGTGCAGCCCGGCTTCACGATCGGCGGGTTCACGCCCGCCAGGCCCTCGATCTGCTCGGAGATGGCCTCGGCGTTGCGTGCGCGCCGCGGGAGGTTCCAGGTCTCGATCTTCTCCAGCTCCTTGATTCCAATGGCCGACTGCATCTCGGTCATGCGGAAGTTGAAGCCGAGCGAGTGGTGGATGTACAGGTAGAGCGACTCCATTTCCAGCAGGCCGCGGCGCTCCTCCTCCCAGAAGCCGTGGTCCTTGAAGGTCCGCGCGCGGCCGGCCAGGGCGTCGTCATCGGTGGTGACGATTCCGCCCTCGCCGCCGGTGGTGAAGATCTTGTCCTGGCAGAAGCTGAAGGCATTGATGTGGCCGATGGAGCCGACTACCCGGCCCTTGTAGCGCGCGCCGTGGGCCTGGGCGCAATCCTCGATCACCCAGAGGTCGTGCTCCTGCGCGATCTGCATGATCGCATCCATGTCGCACGGGTGCCCGTAGATGTGCACCGCGATGATGGCCTTCGTCTGCGGGGTGATCTTCGCGCGGATGTCGTCCGGCGAGATGGTGTGCGTGTCGGGGTCGATGTCCGCGAAGACGGGCACGGCGTTCTGTTGGATGACGCACATCGCGCTCGCGATGAAGGTGTAGGAGGGCGTGATGACCTCATCGCCGGGACCGAGGTTCAGTGCGCCGCACGCGACATGCAGCGCGCTCGTGCCGCTGTTGACCGCGATCCCGTGCTTCGCGCCGCAGAAGTCCGCGAACTTGCGTTGGAACTCCATGCCGCGCGGGCCGGTCCAGTAGTTCGGCTTGCCCTCGCGCAGGGGCTGCATCGCAGCCTCGATGACATCCTCGGTGAAGTGCGGCCAGCGGGGAAACGGCTCGGTGCGGAGTGGTGTGCCACCGTCGATTGCCAGAGGGTCGGGCATTGGGGGGCCTCCTCGGGAATTCGGGTACACGATCCCAATTCGATACGACCGAATTGGGTCATGTCCCCGAATTCCTGGTTATTCGCCGCGGAGGATGAGAGGGCCTGCTCTGATCCGGGCAGGCGCGACGCGCGGTGTCACTGCTGAGCGCGGAGCAGACGCTCGACGGCTTCCACGAACTCCGCGGCCCGGGGGATCAGTGGTTCGACTCTGTCGGCACTGAGACGCAGGAGGTCGCGGTAGTCGCCCTCGTTGCGTGAGTCGAAGAGTTCGTTGTAGAGGGCGCCGAGTTCCTGCGCCAGGATGCCGGTCTTGACGAAGTGCTGGTTGAGGAAGGCTCGCACACCGCTGTGCTTGGCTGAGGCGAGGCCCTCTCGGAGGAGAAGCGCCGTTGCGGCGTAGAAGCACGCGTAGTACAGGCGGTTCACGCACGTGTTCCAGTGCCCCGTCTCCGCCATGAGGCGTGCTTCTTCCAGCGTCTCGCGCGCCCGATCCAGTCGGTATGCGATGACCTCCTCATCGGTGCTCATAGAGGGACCCCTTCGCGCTCTACGTTGCGACGGAACGGTGTTCCCTGCGTCAGCGGGCTGTCCCACTGCTCGCGGCTCTCGACAATGGTTGACAGCACCTCCCCCGTTTCCCACTCGACTTCGTACACCTGGCGCCGCGCCCTGGCGATCCTGTCGGCGTCCGCCGGGCCGTCCAGCAGCACGAGGATGTCCCAATCTGCATCCGCCTCCGCCTCGCCGCGCGCCCGGGAGCCATACAGGATCACATCCGCTGCGGGCTCGACCGCCAGCACAGCCCTCTTCACCTTCGCCAGCAGTTCCTGCTCAGAGGCTGTCATGCCGTCTTCACCCCCTTACCCGAAGAAGATCGGCCGCTTGCTCAGGCGGCGTGGGATTGGCAGCGGGAGCCACGGCACGTTGCCGGTACGCTCGCGGATGAGGCGGGTGAGGTCGGCGGCGCTCAGCGCGCGCTTGTCGTCCTGCTCCTGGCGGCAGCGGACGGTGAGCGCGCCGTCGAGGGTCTCGCGCTGGCCGACGACCACGGTGTAGGGCACCCACTCAACCTCCGCGTCGCGGACCTTCCGGCCGACCGATTCCTGGCGGTCGTCCACGTCGGCGCGGATGCGGTTCTCGGTGAAGAGGTCGGCGAACTGCTCGGCGAGGGCGAGGTAGTCCTCCTTGACCGGCACCACGCGCACCTGGGTCGGCGAGAGCCACAGCGGGAAGCAGGGCGGCTTGCCGTTGTCCTGATCGACCGCGATGTTCTCCAGCAGCGTGCACATGGTACGCTCAATGCTCCCGAAGCTCGAGGCGTGCAGGATCACTGGGCAGGGCTTGAAGGCGCCGTCGGAATCGACGAAGCCGATGTCGAAGCGCGGGCCGTCCTTGACATCCCACTGCACGGTGGAGACCTGGATGTTCTGCAGGTCGCGGGTGATGCTCTGGAACTCGTTCTTCATCGCGTAGTAATGGGTCATCTCGGGCATGAGCTTTATGAACGCGGGTACCCTCATCTCCGCGCCCAACGCGACGAGCCAGCCCTGGTTCTGCGCGAAGAAGTCGGTGGTGCCCTCCCAGCCCAGCACCCAGCGGTTCTGCGCGATCACGTCGTTCATCAGCCGCCCGAAGCGCAGCGTCAGGACGCGGAACTCGTCCCGCGCCTGCTCGTCGTTCGCGCACGCGGCGTGCATGTCGGTCATCAGGAAGTTGCGCACGCGCCGCAGGCCGGAGACCTCGCCCTCCTGTTCGTTGCGGAAGCAGCTCGCCTCCTCGTAGAGCTTCAGCGGCGACTGGTGCACGCTGAAGCGGACCTTCTGCATGAAGGGGAAGCCCAGCGGATCGCTGGCGTAGCGCAGGTAGCAGATGCCCCGGCCGCCGTCCACCTTGTAGTCGCGCTCGTGGAACTCACCCATCAGCTCGCCGACGACGTTGTTATCGCCGCGGATGACGAGCGGGTTCTTCATCTCCTGGGCGCCCCACTCGAGCGCGAGACTGCGCGCGTACTCCAACAGCAGCCGCAGCATCAGCACGCCCTTGGGGTACCACTTGTAATGGCCCTTCTCGGAGACGTCGCAGTAGTCGATCAGCTCGTGTTGGCGCATCATGCGGATGTGCGCCGGTTCCTCGCCGCCGGACTCCCCGCGCGCGAACTCGTTGGCCACGAAGTGCCTCAGCAGCCCGTAGACCGGCTCGGGGCGCTGGAGAATCTCGCACGCCTCAAAGGTGTCAGGCGTGACGTCATGTTGCTTCCCATTCGCATCGACCACGATGTAGCGCTCGAACCTGTCCTTCGCCGGTGCGACCTCCGCCTTCGCTTTGCCCTCGGACACGGCATCGGCGGTCAGGTGGGCGCTCCACTCGGAGAGCGGGTGGCCCTTGGCCTTCAGGTCGAAGCCCTTGTACCAGCCGAAGGGCGAGCGGTAGACGGTCAGGCCCGCATCGTCGAGCTTCTGGTGCGCGCCCCGCAGGACGCTGAGCGCGGTCCCCGCCGGGCCGGGATCGGAGACGAGGTGAACGTATGGATAGAGCACGACGCTCGTCACGGAGAGCATGCGGCTGCGCTCGCGAACGTGCTGCGCCAGCGCCGTCGCCAGCGCATCGGGCGACTCGCTCGCATCGGCCTTCTCGATGCCCACGAAGAAGACGAGGCACTCCTCCTCGATGGTGCGCTCGTGCTCGGGAGCAGCCTCGGGGTTCTCGAGAGCCTTGTCGGTGGTGAACCAGCGGAAAGAACCGGTGTGGATGCCCAGCACTTGCATGATCGCATCACCCTGACGGAATGGAACGGCAGTCCAGAGCCCAGAGTCCGGAGTTCACAGCAACGGAACGGCAACGTCTGACCTTACCGCTTCCTTGGCGGCACGTCAAGAAGGGGGTCGGGGTCCGCCGCTTCCCTGTTGACTCCCGGCACGTGCGGTGTTACCCTGTGGCCCCGAGGGAGTCTCGGGCCAGGGCGAACTCGGCGGCGTGCATGTCTCCGCGAATCGTCGCGCCGGGCTTGCCTCCCCCAGCAGGCGATCCCCAGACCACGCAACACGACGCACAGAAGGGTCGGCTCACATGGAACTGCGCATCGGGTCAGTCGTTGGCGCGTGCTTGGCGCTGCTTGTCCTCCCGTGGACCGGCGCGTTCGCTCAGGGCAACGAGCAGCGCTCGGTTGAGGTCCAGGCGCCGTCAGCACCCGCTGAAGCCAAACCCGCCGAGGGCGGCGAGGCGAGGAAGGAAGAGAAGAAGAGGGAACCCGAGTATGAACTCTCGGTCGAGGTGACCCAGAGCGGGATCTCGGCCTATGCGGTCTCCTGCGACGCCCATCTCTTCTTCGCCACCCTGGCCAAGAAGACCGGCTTGCGGATGATCGTCGATGACACGGTGAAGCGCAAGCTCACGGTGAACTTCACCGGGGCCAAGCTCACCGACATCATCAATGACATCGTGACAGCCTATGGGCTGGCGTGCTCCGAGGTTGACGGCATCTTCATGGTCTCGGAGGGCATTCCACGCACGCCGTCGTCGTATCTGCTGTCGGACATCGACTCGATTCGGACCCGCTACGTGCTGCCGTACCGCGCCAAGGCGTTGCTCCCTGTCTTCCTGCAGGACCATGTGAAGACCAACAGCGACCAGAACTCGGTGATCCTGTCGGCGCCGCCTCCGGTGCTGGAGAAGTTCCGGCAGGACATCTCGCAGTTCGACATCCCGGCCGCCCAGATCATGATCGAGGTGCTGATGGTCGAGTTCACCGACTCCAGTCTCGACCAGTTCGAGCTTGGCCTGAACTGGGACAACGATGGGATCGCGGGCCGGTTGCTGTCTTCGATTGGGCAGATCGCGGTGAAGGGGATTGCCGGGCTGCCGCAGGACTTCTCGGTGCGCATCAACGCCCTGAAGGCGGCGGGCAAGGCGCGTATCCGGGCCCATCCCCGGGTGGCGACGGTCTCGGGTCAGACCGCCACCATCTTCATCGGCCAGCAGCGTTATGTCTCGACACCCATCGAGCGCCAGGGCCGCTCCACCAACTACATCGACGCCGGCGTGCGCCTGGTCATTACGCCCTATACGGGCGGCGAGGGGGACATCCTCGTCGAGCTGACCCCCGAGGTCAGCACCATGAGCGCGCTGGACCCGGTTACCCACCTGCCCGACAAGACGACCCGCACCGCCGAGACGATGGTCCTGGTGCCCGACGGGCAGACGATCACCATCGGCGGTCTCGTACTCGACGAGCTGCACGCCAGCAAGCGGAAGATCCCCATCCTGGGAGACCTGCCGCTGATCGGCAAGGTCTTCACCGCCAAGGACACGGACCAGAAGCGCACGGAGCTGGTCATCTTCATCACCCCGCGGATCCTGTCGCAAACGGGCCACCTGCCCGAGCAGGAAGAGGCGGAGCTGAAGAGCCGCATGCTCGGTGACGAGGAGGCACCCCCCAGGCCGTGAAGCTCCCCCTTCCTGCGCCGGCATGGAAGCCGATCCGGCGCGGGCACATCGTGCGAACGACCGTGCTGCTGGGCCTCTGCTTCGGGGCGGCTACCGTCGGCCTGTCCCAGAGCCGCCCGTACTACTACATCACCTCCATCGAGGCCAAGCAGCTCAAGAATGCGGTCATCCTGACCATCAAGGGCGATGGCGCGATGACCGACATTCATACGCACGACTATACGGCCGTGAGCAACGGCTCGCCCTTTCCGACCAAGACCGTCGAGCTGCACTGCAGCAATGCCAAGTCCCAGGTCGGGGATTTCGTCGATGTCAGCAAGTACCCGATCAGCCACGTCGAGCTTGCGCCGCGCACCTATACGAACGACGGGATCGGCCTGGTCATGTACGTGAGGCTGTATACCGAGGCGCGCATCCGGCACTTCCACACGGAGCGTTTCTCGGGTGACTATGACTGGTCTCCCACGCAGGGGTGCTGCTTCGACGGGGAGCTGGGCCGCGACCAGCAGAGCTTCGCGCTCACCGTCGTCAGCGACCGCTTCGCCGATCCGGCGCCTCCGACCGAGAAGCCACAGAA
This sequence comes from Armatimonadota bacterium, assembly GCA_016869045.1. Lineage (GTDB taxonomy): Bacteria > Armatimonadota > Zipacnadia > Zipacnadales > VGFC01 > VGFC01. The sequence goes on along the minus strand of VGFC01000221.1, from coordinate 4,049 downwards.
CCAGCAGTTCCAGTTGGAGCCGGGGGTGCAGGGGACCTACAGTCTCTGGACCCTGAACCTGGACCTGCGCCGACTGGCCGACGAGTTGGGGCGGCAGACGGGCACGCGGATCGTCGTCGATGAATCGGTGGTGCGCAACGTGACCGTGCATCTTCCGGAGATGACGGTGAGGGAGCTGCTCGAGGGCATTGCTGCGGGGTACGGGTTGGCGGTCGAGGAGGCAGACGGCCAGTACGTCCTCAGCAAGGGGCTGCCCGCGAACGTCGCGACCTACGAGACGAACGTCACGCAGGTCGTGAAGCTTGAGAACCTCTCACCTGAGGTCGCTCTGGACTTGCTGCCCAACTTCCTGCTGGCCTACGCCAAGCCGAGCGAGGCGCAGAATGCCCTCATCGTCGCCGGCCCGGAGCAGCTTGTCCGGCGGGTGCGCGAGGACGTGGCGAAGATCGACCGCGCGCCCCGGCAGCTGCGGATCGAGGTCGCCGCGGTGAAAATCGCCGATACGCGGGCCTCCCAGGAAGCCTTCGTCGCCGAGCTGGCGGACGGCAGGAATGCCTTCGCTGTAGATTCGCACGCCGGGTCCCTCACGTATCAGCGACTCGACGAGGCGACCGATGAGGTCCGGGCACGGCTGCGTCGGCTGGAGCAGGCGGGTTCCATCGATACGCTCGCGAGGGCGCACATTACGCTGGTCAACGGGAAGTGGGCGAGGCTGTTCCTGGGGCAGAAGCAGTACATCCAGGTCACGCGGAACACCGAGTATGGCGACGACCAGATCGCCATTCCCGTGAACCTGGGCGTCGAGGTCGGCCTGGGCGCCTGGACCGGAGGCGAGGGGATCGCGCTGTGGCTGCATCCGACGGTGACGACGTTGGGCGGCCTCGATCCGGTCTCGGAGCTGCCGATCGTGGACCGCTACGAGACGACCGGCGCCCTCATCGTGCCTGATGGCCACACCTTGCTGCTGGGGGGCGTGCGGCTCAGCAGCGACACAGGCCATGACCGCCGAACAGCGGGGCTGGGCGTCCGGGGTGGCAGTGGACTGATCCCGCCGAACCGGACGGGCGTGCTGGAGGACGCGGAGATCGCGCTCTTCATCACGGCGCGTGACCTGGGGGAGTTTGACGACTCGGGGCAGCCCGCATTCAGCGGCCGGATGGCCCGCGAGCTGCGGGAGGCGGGCATTCAGTTGGAATACGGGCCGCTGACAGAGCGGCCGACCGAGGCCCCAACGCCGGGCTAGTGGTCCGGGCCGACCGCATTACCGTATGGATAGGAAGGACGCCATCGTGAAGAGTCGCCACACACTCGGGTCGATTGCCCTTATCGCCACGCTGCTGCTGACGAGCGGGGCGGCGCACGCCATCGTCTACTGCAACATCACCAAGGTCGAAGCCAAGGAACTCAAGAACGGCGTGCAGATCACCGTGAGCGCCGACGGCTCGCTCGAGTTCGACGGCGAGCAGGGCGACTGGCGACAGCGCATCTGGCTCCGCTTCCCGGGGGCCAAGAGCGCGCTGGAGACCAACTTCATCGACGTCGGCATCTACCCCGTCAGCTACGTGCAGGTCGCGGTGCCGCAGGGCGCGACCGAGGGCGTGGGCATCGACATGACGGTGGCGCTCTTCACCACCTGCGAGTATGAGGTGACGCGCAGCACCGACCAGCAGCAGGTCATCATCACCGTCAAGAGCGAGCGCACCATCGAGGGCAACGGCGCCGCGAAGCCGACCCAGGTGGGAGAGGTCGAGTCGAAGCTCGACATCAGCTTCCAGGATGGGCTCCTTACCGTCTACGCCGTGAAGGCGGACATCCACAAGCTGGTCGCCAAGATCGCTCGCGACTGCGGAATCCAGATCGCCATCGACGACAAGGTCAAGCGCGAGACCACGATCAGCCTGGAGAGCCTGCCGCCCATCGAGGTGATCCGGGGCATTGCGTCGGCGTACGGCCTCGCGCTCCTGGAGCGTGAGGGCAAGTTCATGATCTCCGAGGGCGTGCCGAACGACCTCGCGACCTACAACATGAGCGGCACGCAGTCCTTCCGCATGCAGTACGTGCGCGCGCAGACGGCCTCCGGCCTGCTGCCCACGTTCCTGTACAGCTACCTGCACGTGAACCCGGAGCAGAACGCCGTCGTCGTCACCGCGCCTCGGCAGATGCTGGGGAAGATCGAGCATGACCTCAAGAAGATCGACGTGGCGCCTCAGCAGATCATGATCGAGGCCATCGCGGTCGAGTATGCCGACACGAAGGAGGCCGAGACGAACCTCAGCTTCGCCCGGATCGGCTCGAACGAGGGCTTCGGCTGGAACTCGCACTCCGGCCAAGTGGACTACGAGCGCTGGGAGGCGGCGAACAACACGGCGGACACTGCTGCCAGCCAATGGGTCCTCGTCGGCCGCAAGCCGCACGACTTCGACGCGCAGCTCAAGGCGCTGCAGAACCGGGGGCGCGCCGACGTGAAGGCCCGCCCGCGGATGGTCACCCTCAACGGCCGGAGCGCGGAGATCTTCGTCGGCACGGAGCGCTTCATCCTCGTCCGCTATCTTCGGTACGGGAGCATCCAGGAGACCATCCAGGGCGTCAACGTCGGCGTCACGCTGAACCTCACGGCTTGGACGGGCGGCAACGGGGAGATCACGACCACGATCAGTTCCGAGGTGAGCAACGTCAGCGAGCTCGACCCGCAGACCGGCCTGCCGCTGCTGAGCCAACGAGTCGCCTCCACCACCGTGCGGGCGCGCGACGGTGAGACGATTGTCGTCGGCGGCCTCCTGCAGAAGCAGGACTACACCACGAGGCGCAAGATCCCCGTGCTCGGCGACCTGCCCGTCATTGGGAGCCTCTTCCGCTCGAAGAGCCGTACGCAGACCGAGTCCGAACTCGTCATCCTCATTACCCCGACCGTCCTCACCCCGGAGGGGCGCCTGCCGAACGAAGAGCAGGAGAAGGCGACGCGCGAGCGGTTCCTGGGCGATGGCCAAGCCGAGGCGCCGGTGCAAGGCTACTGAGCCTGCGGGGGCTCACCGATGTGTGAGGCCTTCCACGACGACTTCGCGGATGGCATCTGGACGAAGCACCCAGGCAACCCGGTGCTTCTGCGCTCGCAGCCCTGGGCGGAAAGCGACTACATCTGCGAGCCCAACCTGCTGGCCCGCGAGGGCCGCTATCACGTGTGGTTCTCGCAGATGTTCCCCCCGGGTGGGCGCACAGCTCTCGGCTACGCGACATCCCCCGACGGTCTGTCCTGGACCAAGCACCTCGGGAATCCCGTGCTGGCAATGGACGGCGGCGAGGTGCATCGCCCGTGCGTGATGGAGCATGCGGGCGTCCTGTACTGCTTCGCAGTGCAGGACCAATGTGCGGCGCGCGGGCCGAGCACCATGCGCCGGTGGGCTTCACGCAACGGCGTGGACTGGGCAGACGAGCGGGTCGTCATGGTCGGCGACCAGGCGTGGGAAGAGGGCACCCTGTGCAACATGGCCGTGGTGGTGGATGAACGGGGCGTGTGGCGGATGCTGTACACGCGCTCCGACGAGACCGGCGGCCACATCGAGGGCTACTTCGGCTACGCCTGGTCGGAGGACGGCGTCTCGTGGACGAAGCATGAGGCCAACCCCGTCATCCGGGGGTTCTACGGCGGCGACCCGTGCCTCGCGAAGATCGGGGACGCGTACTACACGTGGCACTCTGAGGGGATGGCGGGATCGCTGCGCATCCGCTGTCGGCGCAGCGAGGACATGGTCCACTGGGAGCCTGTGGGCGCCGGCCCGCAGATCAACTACACGCAGCCCTGGGAGCGAGGCGTGCCGGCCGAGGAGGGCGGAACGACGCAGGGCTACTACGGGCACCTCACCGACGCCACGCTGTGCGAGGCGGAGGGGCGCGTGCTGCTCATGTACCAGGGAGCGCAGACCCCGCTCGGCGTCGCGACCTTCGACGGCACGCTCGCCGACCTCGCCGCGCGTCTGTGGACCCCGCCGCTATCGCGGTGGTTGCCCTCATCCTACGGCATGGTGGATGGCGGGCTCCTGCGGATTGCCGAC
>VGFC01000220.1 GCA_016869045.1 Armatimonadota bacterium | reverse complement strand
AGACGCACTGCGAACACCCTCCCGTCGTCCTGGCTCACAACAGCCTGGTCCGCGACCAGAAGCAGTTGTCCGGGCCGCGCGGGGAGGGCCTGCATGGCGCGCACCGTTCCGTTGCGAGCGATGATCGCCAGGCCCGCCCCGCCGCAGCAGGCCACGATGGACTCTCCCAGCGCCATGTCCGTGCAGCCATCCGGCAGGCCAGCGCGCCACAGGATCTTGCCGTCGCCACCGATCGCGAACACGTGCGCGCTCTCGGCGGCACACACCAGCTCCGGCACGCGATCAGCGTTCACATCGACAGGCAACAGACGCGTGACCTTGTCCCCCAGGTTGACCTGCCACAGCCTCTTCCCGCCGGCGTCGAAGGCGTACAGGGTTCCGTCGTCCACGCCCGCGAAGACCTCGGGCTTGCCGTCGCCGGTGATGTCCGCCGCGGCAACCGCAGTCATCTCGGGGCCGATGTTGCCCGATCTCCAGAGCCGCGCCCCGTCGTGGTCGATCACGTTGAGCGTGTAGTACACGTTCCCTGCGACGACCTCTTGCTTGCCGTCGCTGTCGAGGTCGGCCGCGCAGCCGACGGTCGCGGCGTGGGCGTAGATGACGTGTCGCCACAGCGTCTTGCCGGCGGCGTCGTGCGCGAAGAACTGCCAGCTCCGCGTGCCGCAGACGACCTCCGGCCGGTCGTCGCCGTTCACGTCGCCGGGGAAGACGCACATCACGTCGCTGTCCACGAAGCGGTAGCGCGGCGGGTTCACGGTCCACAGGAGCTTGCCGTCCGAACCAAGCAGGCCCAGCGTGGAGGCGTTCTGACCGACCATTACCTCATCGCGGCCGTCACCGTTCACATCGGCGCAGCCCAGGCTGTTGATCCGCGCCCGTTCCTTCGCCGTGTACTCCCACAGCGCGTTCCCCGTGGCGTCGATCGCCCGGCACTGCCCGAACTCGCTTCCAATGACGATCTCCCGCTTGCCGTCGCCGTTCAGGTCGCCCGCGGCCAGAGCCGTGATCGCCGTTACCGCGCCCGGACGTATGCCGTGCACTTCGATCTCCGCCAGGTAGACCGTCGCTTGCTCGTTGGCGGGCACGAGCGTCAGCCTCAGCTGCCGCGCGCGCTGCCCGACGGTCTGTTCGTAGATCGTGTTGACGTTGCTCCCCCACGACTGCGTGCCCGTCTCCACGAAGTCACCCGGTGCGCTGCGGACATCGTTGCGAAAGCCGTCGCTGCTCAGCTCCAGCTTGCGCGAGCCGATGGCCCAGCCGGCGTTCATGTGCCACTCACGCAGGGCGACGCTGCGGACCTCGGTCTCGTCGGCGAGTGTGATGGTGATCGTCGCCGTCTTCCCCGCCGGCCACATGGCGGAGGTGAGGGAGTCGCCGGCGGCGCCGTCGAAGAGCTTGCCCACGGGCCCGCGCGTCGCGATCGGCGCCGGGTCAGCCGTCGCCTCGGCGATGGGCAGCACCGACGGCTGGGGGGCGAAGGCGGGCAACTCCCAGGCGGGCGGCGGAGCGGTCGGCGCATCGGCCCGCATGCTCGCGAGGGGCATGGGCGGCAGAGCTTGCGCCTGCGCGATTGCCTCCAGTAGCTCCGGCGGCATCGGGGAGGCAGGCACCGTCAGCCGATGCGTCCCAGCCGCCTGCGTGAGGGTCACGGGGGCGCCTGCGCCGATGGTGACTGTCACCGTCGCGTCTTGCGGGCCGATCAGAAGGCCCGTGCCCCTCTCCGGCGACACCTCCAGCGCCACCGGCGTCGAGGCGACGATGGAGACGTTGCCCGCAGTCAGCCTTGTCGCCCCGAACATGCTGATCCCGTCGGGGCTCAGCACCAGCGCCTGCCCGGCGAACTGCAGCCCCGCCACGTTGGCCTCACCCAGACAGACGAGTTCGGTCCGCCCGCCGCGCTCGATGACCACGACGCCGGGCTTCACCTGCCGGGCCTCCACGTCCTGCCAGCCCCGCGCCTCGCCTGCGACCACCAGGTTGAGGAACCGGTGCGCGTCGCCCGGTTTCAGCGACAAGCCGATCTGTTCGGAGAACCGGCTGACGGGGTAGCTGCCACTCTTCCTCAGCTCCTCTAGCCGCGCCGCCTCGCCCGAGAGGTTCTGCACTTCCAGCCGCATCGGCGGCGAGAGCGTGCGCAGGGATCCATCCACGACGGTCGACTCCCCCCACGGGCGCCAACAACAGCGGAGGGTGTAGTCCCCCGCCTGCAGGGCCGTGACCTCGTCGGCGACCAGCAGGTAGCCGTTGGGCCGCCAGATCAGCGTGCGCGTCCAGTCCGCGCCGTTGTACTGCGTGAGCGTCGTCTGGCAGCAAGCGGTGGCGGGCAGCCTCTCCGCCCGGTCGAGCCGCGTCACGGCCGGCGCGAGTTCCGCCTGCCCGTCGCGGATGATGACCATGCTGCTGTGGTACTTCGGGCCGTTCTTGATGTACTCGCCGTCGCACAGCAGAGGCACGCCGCCGCGGGTATAGCGGATGATCGCGTTGGCGTCGAAGTGCATGTGGTTGCCGCGACCGAAGCCGTCCAGCAACAGGTAGTCGTCGGCCCGGTCCCAACCCGCCCGCAGCGAGAGCTTGTTGAAGGTCTGCTCGTAGGGCACATTCGGTGGCGTGGGATACGACGGGTTGGAGGCGCACATGTCGTAGTTCGGCCGAGGCAACGCACTGACCAGCAGGCCCACCTGCCCGGCGGGCTCCGCCGGCTCCAGAGGAACATGGTAACCTTGCTGCAGAGGGTGACTGACGGCGCTCGCCGCCCGGCGTACACCCCAGGCAAACTGCGGGTCGCGGTAGTACCAGGCCGCGAGCTGCAGCACGCCTCCGATCCCGCTGGAGCCGAACTCCTCCGAGTGATCGCCGTACGCGGCCTCGTTTCCGGCATTGTCCATCACCTGCAGGGCGTGCTGCGCCGCCTCGCGCAGGTGCCCATCGCTCAGGAACGTCATGTCCCCTTCGGAGAGCGAGTAGATCGCGCAGTGCACGATCGGCAGCCACTCGTACCCCGCCGCGTCCTCCAGCGGCTTGCTCGTGTGCTTGAGACCGTTGAAGATGCCGTGCGCCACGGCCAGCCAGTCATCGGCCCACGGCGAGCCGTAGTGGCGCTTCATGTACTCCCCGACGAACAGGACACCCAGCGCGGGGAACGTGTTGTGGTTGTGCACGATGTCCGTGTTGGCCCGCCACTTCGCGAGCGCGGCCGGGCGGTTGTAGCCCTGGTAGAGCACGCACTCCAGGCCCAGCCGAACGATGAGGTTGGTGTAGTCGAGGCGCTCTTGGTCCGTGAACAGCCCGCTCTCCTCACACAGGTCCCAGGCCTTCGCGACGGTGAAGGTCCACGAGTCGCGGAAGTCATTGTCGTAGCGCGCCATGCCGTCCTGGTTGATGACGGCATCCGTGCGGTAGTACTCCAGCAGCGCCGCCATCAAGCCCCGGTACACTTCGCCCGCCCCCGGATCGCCCGTACGGTGGAACTGTAGGCCATAGCGGGCCGTGGCGTGGGCCGCGCTGCCGCCTTCGCCCGGGCTGGCGAACAGCTTTCGGTAGCGCGCGATCTCGTCCTGGACCGTCTGTGGGCTGGTCGGCTTGGTCTCGCGCTCGAGGCGATCCTGTGGATCGAACTGCAGGTCCAGAAGCCGCCCCAGCACCAGCGAACCCCGCTGCCCTCTCTCCCGAACGAGCTCCGCGAAGGCCTCCGCCGCCCGTTGCGTGCCCTCGGGGAAGCTCCCGCCCACGAGGATCGCGTTGTGGCCGGCGCCGAAGGGGTTGTGTACGGAGCGGATCTCGTAGCCGGTGCGGCCCGTGAAGCCCTGGTCGAGGCACACGAAGCCGCTGTGGTAGAGCCGCGCGACGTGGCGGTTGTTGTCCAGGTGGCCGAGGAGGATGACCGGCTGCTTCAGGAAGTCCTCGGGTGGCAACTGATGGTCGGTCACCAGCGGAACGGTCACGCTCGTGACGTCCGCGATGGCCTGCTGAACGACCGTCGCCGCCGTGCGCCACGCCGGGTCGTCGGCATGGCAGATGACGGCAACCGGCCGGCCGTCTGTGACGACTGGCGTCTCCAGGCGCAGGGGCTTGAGCTGCGCAGGCTGGATCTCCATGCTCTTGAGCATGGCCTGCTGGCCGGCCAGCTCCTCCGGGCTGGCCGCATAGCCCAGAGGCGCAGCGAGAGCCAGGCCGAGTGCCAGACACAGAACGCGGCTCGTCCGCTGCATGGTGTTCACCTCATGGCGGCGCCGCACAAGGGGCCCCGCCCTACTCATCCCTTGCCAACCATATCGTGCCCGCCGAGTCGTTCCCTCCCCACGATCTGGCCGACGCAACGACCTCGATCTCAGCGTCGGGGGCAACCTCTTTCGGCGCCGTCACGTGGTAGCGGTTGCCCTGGTTCGAGGCGCCGGTGATCCCGTCGTGCTCATCGACGGCGACCTCCTGCCCGTTGACCAGTAGCGCGACCCGGCTGATCCGCAGCGCGTGGGCGCCGCTCGTGTACTCGAACTCCACTGTCGCGGACTCGCCCGGCTTCACCTTGCCCGTGAGGTCTGCGCGGATCTCGAAACCCTCCTCGCTGCAGTGAGCCGGCGCCCACTGCGCGATCCTGGTGTAGACGCCGCGTTGCAGGCCGAGCTGCTCGGCGGGAGGGAGCTGCGCGGCTCTGCCAGCGGCCACGTCGTCCGCGAGCGCGCCGAGCTTCGCGGTCAGGTCCTTGACCTCCGCAGCCTGGTTCTGAATGGCCTTCAGGTCCTCGTCCGAGGCGCCCCAATGCGCGACGGCGTAGTCGAGGCCCTGAGCCAGGCCGTCGTACTCCGCGCCGAGCGGCGCCAGCCCTTCCGCTGCCTCGCGCAAGGCCTTCCCGGCATCGGCGGGTGATTGGGCCCGGCTCGCCTCACTGTAGCGCCGCGAGGCCCCATCCAGCGCCTGCAGCTTCAGCCCCGCCAGGCGGATCATGCCCAGGCACGTGCGGGATGCCGCGAGCGTGTCCTTGCCGCGTAGGGCAGCGCTTTCCAGCGCCTTCAGCCGCCCCAATGCCGCGTCCGCGGCGTCCACCAGCGCCGGAGCCGACGCCACCATGGTCGGGTCCTTCAGCGCGTACTGCCGCTGCGTGTCCTTCAGGGGAGTGAGGAGCAGGTTCGACAGGGCCGAGTAGTCGCGCCAGCGCGCGGCGGGGCCGGTGCTCGGGACCGGCTCTGCGAGCGTATCGGCGACGAGTTGCTCGGAGCCCTCCCCGCGCACGCCGAGCCAGGAGGCCGCGAACCGGCGCTCGAAGTCGGACACCGACGTGGAGCCGAGCGACCACCCGCACTCGGCGGCGTAGCAGAGGCCAAGCCACGAGGTCTCGAAGAGCGAGCCGCGCATCAGCCCCCAGGTCGTCGTGCAGGCGCCACCCACCTTGCGCGCGGCGCCAGCGCGGTAGAAGCCGCGAATGCCACGGAAGCTGGTGGGGTAGTCGGGCCAGACCATGAACCAGTCGTTCACGGCCGGGCACACCCACACGTCCCGGAAGCCCGCCTCCTGGTACTGCGCGATCTCCGGGTAGCTCGGCGGGCCGTGGTAGATCCACTCGGTCGGGATGCAGTCGTGCGGCATGGCCGCCGCGTTGCTGAGGGTCATGTAGCTCAGATCGGGTGTCGGGCCGCCGTGCGAGGGCCAGAACAGCATCGTCCTGTCCAGCGACCGGCAGATGTCATTCAGCCGGGTCATGTGCTCAACGTAGAGTGCGCCAACGCTCTTGGTCTTACACTGGTCGCACAGCCCGAATGCGCCCTCGAACTCGTCCGCACCGACGTGGAGGTAGGGGCTGTTCGGGAAGCACGCCGCGAGTTCGGCGAAGACGTCGCCCAGGAACTCCCACGTGCGCGGGTTGCTGGTGCAGAAGACCCACGAGTTCCCGGCCTCGCGCAGGTCGGCGAGTTCGGGGTGCGACAGCAGCGCGCTCGCATGGCCCAGGGCCTCGAACTGCGGCGTGAGGGTCATGTGGTACTGGCGCGCGTAGTCGGAGAGCACCTTGGCTTTCTCGGGAGTGAAGGTGCCCGGCCTGCCGGTGAACGGGTACTTTGTGAACCGGAAGTCATCCTCCAGGTAAAACAGGATGTCGTTCAGCTTGTAGCGCGCGAGATCGCGGATCACGTGCTTGCAGAACTCGACATCCACCGTGTTCCCGCGCGCGATGTCGTACTGAAACGAGCGCACCGGGAAGGCCGGCCAGTCGCGGATCGTGAGCGCCGGGACCTGCGGCCGCGGGTCCGTCTTCTCATCGGCGATGAGCTGCGCCAGCGTCTGCGCGCCGTAGAACCGGCCCGCCGCATCGGCGGCAATGATCTCCACACCGGCATCGGCCGCGACCTTCAGCGCGTACTGCCCCGGCACGCCGGGCGGCCCCAGTTCGCCCGCCTTCGCTGCCCGAATCACGATGTGGCCCGCAGGCGGCTTCTCGCGGACGACAACGGGCTTCGCGGCGGTCTTCGCCGCGATCTGCTCGGCGAGGTCCTGGGCCGCGAAGGCATCCTGCTCATCTGCGCCGCTGCCGAGCACGATGCGTGGCGTCGGGGACAGCCGCAGTTGGCCCTCGCCGACCTTCACCTCCTGCGGCATGGGGATGATTGCGACCCCCAGTTGCGCCAGAGACTTGGCCGCTGCGAGCTTTGCCTCCAGCTCGGCCGAGGCGACGGCGGCGAACGCCACGACCTCCCGCCCCTGCGGGTTGTGCCGGTAGATGGTCCAGTCATCGCCCACGACCTTCGCCGTCGCCCACACGTCCAGGCTGCCCTTGCGCTGGTCCTCGGCCGTGACGTGGGCGGTGATGTCCTTGACCTCTCGGTTGTCCGCGTTGAACTGCTCCCCGCTCGCCAGTGTCGGCCCTTCGTAGATGACGGGCCCGTCCGGCGCGTCGCGGCGAAGCACCAACTGGTAGGAGGTGCCCTTCCCGGTGTAAGCGACGACGTTGCCCAGCGACAGCCAGTACCCGAGCAAGTGCCCCTGCGGCACCGGGACGCGCAGCTGCACGGTGTCGCCCGACTTCACGACACCGACATGGCCGTCACCCATCGGCGTGGGCTCCAGGGGCTCGAGCCTGGTGGCGTACTCCCCCCACGTATCCCAGGTCGAGGCGTCGGCGCGCGGAAGCAGCCCTACGGCGAAGACGACGAGCCAGACACGGAGCATCGGTCTCCTCCTGTCGATGACGAGAGATGGCCCCCTACTTCCCGCCCTTCACCTGGCCTCCCGTGATCGCGATGAGGATCGGCACGCCGCCGCCCGGCGCGGCCACCATCTCCACGCTGGTGATGTCGCACCAGTCGCTGTGGTTCACGAAGGCCATCAGGTAGACGGAGACCTTGTCGAAGGTCTGGTTCTTCCCGGTCCACGCGACGGTGGTCGTGGTCGGGTACTCCCGGTCGAAGGGCAGGCCCGGGTTCGGGTCGGACCAGTCACGGATGGTCTCGCCCCCGTTGACCTTGATCTCCTCCTGAGTCCCGTCGCCGCGATGGACGATGTAGGTCCACTCCGGCCGGCCGTGGCCGAGCCAGGCGCCCGAGTGCAGGAAGAAGAGCACATCCGCCTTGTGCCCGATCGGGATCGTGACGCGTTCGGGGAGGTCCGTGCTCTGTGGGCGATAGCCGGACTTCAGCACCACGCAGCCAAGCGGCGAGAGGACGCGGAAGGGGACGCCGTTGAAGGTCTGCTCGGTCGACTTGCCCGCCTCGGCGCCGGGGAACATGCGCAGGTCCGTGGTCGGCCCCTGGTCGCTCCAGCCACCCCTGCCATCGTCCGCCTTCTCATCCGCGAAGGCGCGGTTCACGAGCTTCGAGAGGTCCACCCGGAAGTACGTGAGGTCCGTGGGCACCTTCGGCCGTTCGAGCAGCCGGCGCGTTCCGGCGATCTCGTGGGGCCCCATGTCCGCAGCGCGCCCCTGAGGCCGCTGCACACCCCGCCGATCGGCCGGGACATCGGATAGGGGCTCGCCCTGATCCGCTCCCGCGGAGTCCGGCTGGAGGCGCAGGTCCAGACCGGGCGCGAACTCGAACATCGGCGCCGCGACCACCGAATGCTGATCGAAGCCGGAGGCCTTCTGCCAGGCATCCAGGCTGGTGAAGGCCTCGCCGCCGAACCCCCAGCGGACCAGCGTGCCTCCCGAGCCATCGAACAGCAGGTTGTAGTCCGAGCGGTTGTCATACGTGTCCTCATCCACCCCGTTCCGCCTGACGGAGAGCTGGCAGCCGCCGTTGTTGACGAGGATGTTGTTGCGGACATCGATCCCGTGGGTGGACATGGTCACCGGCCGGCTCTTGCGTTCAGCCCAGTCGGCGATGTCACCGCTCTCGCGCTTCGCCCACTCCGCGAAGATGCCCGGCCCCTCGTTGCGATAGCACAGGTTGTTGTAGCAGCGCGTATCGGGGGACGAGGAGATGAAGATGCCGCACCCCCCGCTCCCGCCCTCCGTTCGCTTCGCCTCGCAGACCAGCGGCGAGTAGCCCTTGCCCTCCAGCGGCATGAGGTCGATCCCGGGCAGACCGTTACGGTTGTTGTAGCACAGGTTGTTGCGCAGGAGGTTGCCGCGCGAGATCTCGATCATGATGCCCGGCCCCTCGTTGTCGTGGCAGACGTTGCCCTCGACGAGGCTGTCGTTGCAGGAGCCGTCGAACCACAGGCCCGGGCCGTAGTTGAACGCGAACTCCGAGTTCCGCACGATCGATCGGTTGAACCAGGGGATGATCTTCGCGCCACCGCCATGCCAGCCGGGGGAGTAGCGCCAGAAGTTGTTGTGCATCGCCCGGCAGTCCTCGATGAGCAGCTCCTCCCCCACGCCAGCGCCCATGCCCGTGTCGCCGCAATAGGAGCCCTCGCAGCGGCGCAGGGCGCAGCGGAACCCGGAGAGGCTCAGCCCGCCGAAGTCGCACCACGTGATGATGCAGTCTTCCATCGAGCAGTTCTGCCCGTACACGCCGGCCGAGGGCCAGTTCGTGATCATCCCCATGCCGCACTGGCGGACCTGAAAGCCGCGCACGCGGACCCACTGCTTCTGCACGCTCAGGCCCGGTCCGCGCACCGGAATCTCGACGCCGTTGACGTTGGGATCGAAGTCCCCCGCGGTTCGGACCGGCCAGATGGTGATCGTCCCCGTCGCCTCGTCCCAGTAGCACTTGCCCTCCCGCAGCTCCTCCGGCGTGCGCACGCGGAAGAGCACGACGGCCTCCCCCCGGATGCCGTCCTGCTGGTAGACTTCGAGCAGGTTGGGCGAGACGAGCTGCGTGCCCTTGGCGAAGTTCTGCGTGACGTAGTCCTTCGTCCACCCGTCCTTGCGCCAGACGTCGCCGTCGCGCGTCCAGCCGGTCACGACCTCCGAGCCCTTGATGACCACGGTCTCGCCCGGCGCCGCCTGAACCGTGATCGGGTGGTCCTTTGTGCCGACCAGCTCAAGCCCGACCGCCTCGCGGTAGGTGCCCGCACGCACAGTCAGCGTGTCCCCCGGACGAAGCTCAGCGACGCCTCGGTTGATCGTCTTGAAGGGCTTGTCAACTGAGCCGGGGTTGTCGTCGGCGCCGGAGTTGCCGTCTACGAAGAACTCGGCCGGCTGGTCGCGCGGCGGGGCCTTCGGCTCCTCTTCCTTGGGCCACGGAAGCGAGGGCCCGGCCGCGCTGGGCGGAGGGCTTGGGGTCTGTGCGGCAACAGTAGCGGCAAGCAAACATGCCAGGGGGAGAAGCCAGGCTCGCATGGGATTGCTCCTCTCGATTCGTCTCTAGCCTTGTTCCTCGATCAGCCTTCGCACGATCCCGCACGCCTCCACTACCCGCTCCCGCATCCCGCCGTTCAGGGGAACCGTATCGCGGAAGATCAGCTCCACGAAGTTGTCCCTCGTCATCGCCAGGCTCTCGCGGATGGTCGCCGCGAAGTCCTCGGGGTCGAAGTGCGGGCCGCAGAGCTTCATCGGGTGCGGCTTGCGTGACAGCACAACGCGCTTCCCCACCGAGGCGGAGATGCTCTCCACATCACACCAGGGCGACACCGTGAGCTTGCGCAGGTTGCGGAACTGCTTGAGCGAGGGCCAGAAGTGGTGCGTCGGCTCGCAGCAGCCGTAGTTGATCAGCCCATAGCGGTCGCCGATGCGCCGCTGGTAGGGGTGGATGAACTCGGCGTACATCTCCGGCGAGAGGCCCACCGCCTCCTGGGCCTCGATGAACCCCCAGATGTCCGACAGCAGCACGTTCTCGCCCGGCGCGATCTCGCGGCGCGGCAGCTCGTCGGAGTACACGCAGCTTCCCGAGCCGCAGTCGAGCTCTCGCCCGTTCGGCGTGATCAGCCCCTCCGTTTCCAGCCAGTCCGCGTAGCGCTCAGCGTCGTCGGCCAGGAAGGTGAAGAAGCGATGCACGTTCTCCGGCTGGTCGAGCATGTTCATGTAGAAGGTGTCCATGCCCATCAGGTGCACGGCCTGCCCTGCCATGCCGGTGCCGGCGCCAAGCGCGCCGTGTCCGACGATCTCGACGGGCACGAGGTCGCCGAACAGCTCCGCCGCCCGCTCGGCGGCCCGCTGTGTCGCCTCGCGATCGACCGCGAACTCCGTCGGTCTCAGCTTCGCCAGGCCCGGTTCGAGGTCGGCGAGCGGGGTGTTGGTCTCGTAGCCGAGTTCGCGGCCGGTGGAGTCAGGCACGCGGTGGTACTGCAGCTCCGGGCAGACCGACGTCCGGCTGATGTGCCAGTGCACCCAGTAGCTCGCGGGGAAGACGCGGTCATCGGGGATGAGGCGGTGGTTCGTGATACAGCGCAGGAAGTGGGCCTCACAGCCCCGCTCGAAGTCGCCCTCACACTGCGGCTTGGGCGTGAGGTCGGCGAAGAACGAGCCGTTGTCCTCGATGTGGAAGGGCACCGTGCGTTCGAGGAGGCGGTTCGTCAGGCGCCACTTCTCGCGCCGAGCCTGCATCTCGTCACTGTTGACGATCTCTGCGTACTCGGCGGCAACGGCGCGCAGGCGACTGTGATCGGTTGGGGTCGTCATCGCGATCCCTCGGACACAAGGAGTGGCGACGCAGTTCCCCCGACCCTCGTACTCTCCTCCCGAGGCCCGGACAGGAGGCGAACCTCATCGACCTGGTGAAGGTGCGCGCACCACTGACCTCCGCATAAGGGCGATCCCAGCCATGCGCTACTGCCTCCTCGTGGGTTGTGCCATCAGCCTCGGCGCCGCCGCGCTGGCGCAGGAGCCGGTCCTGCTGACCGCCAGAGACGCAGCCGGGGCCTACTGCCCGACGCCTCACTTCGCCGGCGGTGATACGGACCAGGCAAGGGTGCCCTTCGCCGGCGGCGCGCTGACCGATGGCGACCTGAGCTACAACTGGAAGAAGGAGCCCATGCCTTACTCCTACTGGCAGGGCCAGGGCTCCGCGGAGCTGGTGATCGACCTGCAGCGGATGTGGCGGATCGAGCGAGTGCGCCTCCACCTGCTGGACTCCGGGCCGCACGGCACGGAGGCGGTGCAGGTGTTCCTCACGGGCGACCCCCTGGAGTTCCCTGACAACCTGAAGGTCGGCGCGATCAAACCGGCGGTTGACGGCTGGAACGAGCTGCCCGTCGGGCGGCTCGCCGACGGCCTGCGCCTGGCCTTCACGGCCCAACCGGGGAAGGGCTACATCACGCTGTCGGAGATCGAGGTCTGGGGCGTGCCGGAGACGGTGCAGGGCGCGCCGTCATTGGTCGTGGGGGACACCTCGCCGAAGCGCGTCAACGATGGCCTGACCTGGTGGGCCTTCGACTTCGGCCCGGCGGACTCTCCCTCCTTCGCGCGCTTCCACGTGGCCGACCAGACCTGCGTGTACAGCAAGGAACGCGGCTTCGGCTGGATTCCCTACAAGGACGGCCAGCCGGCGGTGGAGAGCAACTTCGGCCCCGCGAGCGCCAACGTGCCGGGGCTGGCGGGGCGCGATCGCGCCGCCAGGGCCAACTCGGCCATCGACGCGCTCTACCGGGACCTCGTCATGACCTCGGCGTACTACCACACGCAGGTCCGACAGACCTTCGCGTTTGACGTGCCCAACGGCCGGTACCGCGTGATGACCATGCACGGGGACATCCAGTATGGCAGCGTGGGCAAGCAGCCGTTCTGGATCGAGGCGGAGGGCAAGAAGGTCGTCACGGACATCGTGTTCCCGAACACGCTGTGCACGGATGCCGTATTCGAGACGGCAGTGCAGGATGGGCAGCTCGACGTCACCCTCGATGCCGCCTCACCCGACCCGGCCACGCGCGGGTTCGTACTCAACGGCATGGTGGTCCTGCCGCTGAACACGCCGGAGGAGGTCGCCTTCGCCGACAAGCGCGTCGAGATCATCCGCGCGGCCATCCA
>VGFC01000219.1 GCA_016869045.1 Armatimonadota bacterium | reverse complement strand
GTGGATCATGCTGGCGTGGTGGATGAAGCCCTCCTCGACGAGGGTGCGGTAGAGGCGATCGTGGTCGGGGACGCGGACCCAGGCCCACGTGCCGGCGAGCGTCTCGTCGGAGGGGACGATCTCGCCCTTCGCGATCAGCATCTTCCACTCGCCGCGGCATTCCGCCAGGCGGCAGAAGGTCACTTCCCCGGGCCGAAGCTGGAACTGGCAGAGACCCGCCATTGGGTCGGCCTGGACGGGCGGCAGCTCGCCGGTCATGTCCTTGCGCGAGCGCAGGGCGGTCTGCTCGGGGTCGCGCGCGAGGCAGGGAGGGGCGTTCCCGCAGTGCCAGGCGAGGAGGAGATTCGCATCGTCGCGGTGCCGGATCGTCCAGTCGATGAAGTGCGGCAGCGTCTCGCCGAGCGCCGCCTGGTAGTTGACGAGCATCGAGAGCGCGCCGAGGATATCGGCCTCGCAGGCAGTCAGCATGTGGTGCTGCGTGAGGCGGCCGAAGACCGCGCAGAGAGACAGGCTCAGCGCGCGCTGAATCGTCGGCCAGCACTGGACGGCCATCGCCGAGAGGCGGTTGCGCTGCCAGAAGTCGGCGAGGGCGATCTCGATCCGCGCGGAGTTCAGCAGGTGATCGTCGGTAACCGTGATCGTGCGGACGGAGTGGCGGATGCCCTCGATGGTCTCCTGAACGCGCGGGTCGTCATCCGCCAACTGGCGTGCCTCGTGCAGGATGTCATCGAGGTTCGCGAAGATGACGTTCTGACCGAACTTGTGCACCAGCTCCGCTTCGTCGTAACGGACGGTCTCGAAGGGCGCGGGCCGGACGCCCACCTGCCCGAGGCGCGCGTTCCGTAGGCCCTTGGCGACGGCGACCGCGCGGACGAAGGTGTCCAACTCGCTGGCCAGACCGGGCTCCCCCGGGAGGAAGATGCCGGCGAAGCGGAAGGGGATCTCGCGCCGGTGGAGCCCCGAGGCGATGGACAGGTTGCCGCAGTAGGAGTCGGACACCCGCGCGAGGCTCGCCTCCGTTGCGGCGGGCGGCTCCTTGGTCGCATAGAGCAGGACCGGCACGCGGAGTTTCTCGGCGACTTTGGCTGCCGAGCGTTCGTCGCCGAAGTCGAGCGGGCAGAGGACGAGGCCGTCCACCTTCTGCTGCGAGAAGTGCTCCGCGACCGCCTCGGCCTGGTCGAGGTTCTGCACGGCCCCGTGAGGCGTGAGACCGCGCGCGCTGTCGAGGGTCCGGTCGTCAGGCGAGGGCTGCGGAACGACAACCTCCACGCCGGGGACTGACCTGAGGGCGGCGAGGCTCGCGTCCCGCATCTGCGCGGTCCAGGGCTTCCAGACGTTGCGGTAGGAGGGGACGAAACCGAGGCGGACGGTAATGGGCATGGTGGCTCTTGCGCGTAAAGGGATGGGTTGTGGGAGGGGCTTCAGCCCCGAACGGTCGGGGCTGAAGCCCCTCCCACAACAGCCGGGATCATGGCTGGCGGAGCCTACCCCGGGGCGCCCATGCGGCGGAACTTGGCGTAGCGCTGCGCGAGGAGCTCGTCGGGAGAGAGCGCGTCCAGCTCGCGGAAGGCGGCGAGGGCCGCGGCTTTCACCGCCTCGGCCGCGGCCTGAGGATCGCGGTGCGCGGCGACGGGCGGCTCGTCGATGATCCCGTCGATGATCCCGAGGCGCAGCGCGTCGGCGGCGGTGAGCTTGAGCGCGTCGGCCATCTCTTGCTTCTTGTCGGGGTTGCGCCAGAGGATCGCCGCGCAGCTCTCGGGCGCGATGACGGAGTAGTAGGCGTGCTCCATCATCAGCAGGCGGTCACCGACCCCAATGGCGATCGCTCCCCCGCTGCCGCCCTCGCCGATCACGATGCAGACGACCGGCACCGGCAGGCGGAACATGCCCTGCTGGTTGGCGGCGATGGCCTCACTGATGCCGCGGCTCTCGGCGTCCTCGAGGCAATCCGCGCCCGGTGTGTCGATCAGCGTGAGGATGGGTCGCCCACAGCGCGCGGCGAGTTCCATCACGCGGAGCGCCTTGCGATAGCCCTCGGGCCGGGCGGCGCCGAAGTTGCGGCGGCGCTTCTCGGCGTTCGTGCGGCCCTTCTGGTGGCCGACGAGCGCAATCGGTCTGCCACCCAAACGGGCGAGCCCCGCGACGATGGCCGGGTCGTCGCCGTACCGTCGATCACCCTTCAGCTCCAGGAGCTCGTCCATCACCAGCCCGACGTAGTCGAGCGTGTAGGGGCGCTTTGGGTGACGAGCGATCTGTACCTTGTCCCAGGCGTCAGCCTTGGTAAACGCGGCGGCGACCTCCCTCCTCAACTGCTCCGCCGTGGCCTCCCATTTGGCCAACTCCTCCGCGCAGTCTGCGCCCTCGGCGGAGAGCTTCCGAAGCTGCTCGATGCGCTCCCCCAACTCGGTCAGATCGCTATCGAGGCCCTGCAAGGGGCTCCCGGGCTCACGGGTCATGCGCTGCTCCAGCGGATGATCTGGGCCAGGGTCCCGCGCAGCTCGGGGCGGGGCACGATGGCGTCGATCATCCCGTGGTCGAACTGGAACTCGGCGGTCTGCACGTCCTGCCTGATCTTCTGTCGCGTGACCTCGATGACGCGCGGCCCGGCGAAACCCAGGCGCACGCCCGGCTCGGCCAGGATGATGTCGCCGAGAAAGGCGTAGCTCGCCGTCACGCCGCCGTAGGTGGGATCCAGCAGGACGCTGATGTAGGGCACCCCGGCCCGGCGGAGCCGCCCCGCCGCGCCGGAGGTCTTCGCCATCTGCATGAGGGACACGAGGCTCTCCTGCATCCGCGCCCCGCCGGAGGCGCAGAAGACGACCGTCGGGAGCCTCAGGTCGGCCGCGCGCTCGAACAACCGCGCCACCTTCTCCCCCACCACATACCCCATGCTCCCCCCGAAGAACGCCAGGTCCATGATGCCGAGCGCCGCCGGCTCGTCCTCGATGGTCGCCCGGCCCGTGAAGACGCCATCGGTCCGGCCGGTCTCCGCCTGGGCCTTCGCGAGCTTGTCCTGGTAGTCCGGGAAGCCGAGCGGGTCCACCGCCTCCACGTCGGCGTCCCACTCCTCAACCGAGCCCTCGTCGGCCGTGACCGCCAGGCGCTCTTGGAGGGAGAGGCGGAAATGGTAGCTGCAGTGGTTGCAGACCCTCAGCGGCTCGACATCCTTCGTGTAGAGCAACTGGTGACACGACGGACAGTCCTCCCACATGTCGGCGGGAATGTCGTTCGTCGCATCCGGCCTGCCCCGTCGGAAGAAACGTGGCGACACGTTAGGCCTCCGGCGGCTCCCCCGAGCGGGGGATCATCCGCCATTTGTGCCCTTCCTCGCAGGAGGTTCAGATTCCTGCGCCGAACTACGCGAACTGCAACGGCGACGGTTGACCGGAGGATCGGGTCATGAGCGTAGACGAGCTTCGCAGGGCCATCGACGAGGCCGATCGGCAGATCATCGAGGCGCTGAAACAGCGAGCAACGGCGGCCAAGAGGATCGGGGAGTTCAAGGCCTCGGAGGGCCGAGTGGCCTTCGCGCCGGATCGCGAGGCCGCGATCATGCGGAAGCTCGCGGCGGCGGACGTGGCCCCGCTCCCCAATGAGGCGCTCAAGGCGATCTACGTGGAGGTGATCTCCGCGTGTCTCGCGCTGGAGCACCCGATCCGCGTGGCGTACCTCGGGCCGCAGTTCACCTTCAGCCACCAGGCCGTCGTCGCGAGGTTCGGACGGTCAGCCCACGCCATCCCCTGCCCCTCGGTCGATGATGCGGTCGGCGCGGTCGCCGCCGGTCAGGCCAATCTGGCCATGGTGCCGGTGGAGAACTCCACGGAGGGCCCCGTCGGGGCGACCTTCGACTGCATGGTCGAGAGCGAGCTGCCCGTGGTGGGTGAGTTCTACCTTCCCGTGCGGCACAACCTCGTCGGCAGGGGGCCGATGGAACAGATCGAGGAGGTCTACTCGCACCCGCAGGTGCTGGCGCAGTGCCGGCGCTGGCTCGCCCAGAACCTCCCGAACGCGAACCTCGTGCCGACCTCCAGCTCCGCCGCCGCTGCTCAGATGGCCGCCGAGGCGAACAGCCGCGCCGCGATCGCCCCCGCCGAGGCAGGCCACGCCAGCGGACTACAGGTCATCGCCGAGAACATCCACGATGAGCCCGGAAACCGCACGCGCTTCTGGATCGTCGGCGGCACTCCGCCCCGCCCCACCGGCAAAGACAAGACCAGCCTCGCCATGGCGACGCGCCACCGCTCCGGCGCCCTGCACGAGGCCCTGGAGCCCTTCCGCGACTACGACCTGAACCTGACCATGATCCACTCCCGCCCCCTGCGCGGACGGACCTGGGAGTACCTCTTCTTCATCGACTTCCAAGGGCACGCCGAAGACCCCGCCGCCAAGGAAGCCCTCGACGGACTGCGCGAACTGTGCGCCATGCTCAAAGTGCTGGGAACGTACCCCGAGGCGGACTGAACGGCAAGGCAACAGGATGCACAGGATGAGACAGGATGAAACACCAAGGCCTGACAGAGCGCATACTGGCCGCGTGCTTCGAGGTGGCCAACGAGCTTGGTCCGGGCTTCCTGGAATCGGTCTATGAGAAGGCCCTGCTGATTGCTCTCGCGGGTCGAGGCTTGGGAGCGGAGGCCCAAGTCCCGCTCGAGGTGCGGTTCAGGGGGCAGACGGTTGGGGCGTTCGTTGCGGACATCCTCGTGGAGCGCAAGATCATCGTCGAGGTCAAGGCTGTGAAGACGCTGGCCCCGGAGCATCAGGCCCAACTGATCAACTACCTCAACGCGACGGGACTGGACGTAGGGCTGCTGGTGAGCTTCGGAGGGCCACGCCTGGAGTGGAAGCGGTGTCACAGGCCTGACCCGGGCGTAGGAGACGGGACGACGTAGCTCGGGGACTCACCGCGTGGCCTTCACATCGCCGTTCATCCTGCCTATCCTGTGTATCCTGTTAGATTCCGTCGCCGGGTCCTACGTCGACTTGAGTGTGGCCCTGATCTCATCGACCTTGGTCAGGGCCTCCTCGCAGACCTCGGTGTCGGCCCATTCGCCGAGGTTGCGGATACGGTCTTTGAGGTTGCGCTGCTGGTCGATGAAGCGGGAGATGTTGAAGGCGCGCTCAACCTGAACCGGGTCCTCGCCCAGCTCGCCGCCGCCGGCGAGGTAGGCATCTAACTCGTCCGGGCCGATCTTGGCCAAGGCGCCGCCGGCTTCCTCCGCCGCCACCTCGCGGTCGGTCATGGCATCGCCCACGCGAGCCTTCTTCTTCTCGGCACGCCGTCGATCACGCTTCCCGCCGACCTGGGTCACGCTCGCGGTGGCGGCGGCCAACTTCACCATCGCGGAGGTGCACGTCTGCAGACGGCGGGTCACCAGCAGCGAGCAGCGGTCTCCCGTGTAGTCGATGGTGTCCTGCCAACCGCGCATCAGGAGGCTCATCAGCATGGCGGGCAGGAAGACGATCTGCAGCAGCGGGTGGAGGCTCCGGATGGCCGTGATCGCGAGGTCCGCCGAGACGTGGCCCGTCTTCAGGTGACCGAGCTGTTTGCTGACGGCCGCCGCGAGTTCCTCGGGGTGCAGCACCTCGATGCACTTGTTGCTCATGATGATCGAGCCCTGGCGGCCGGGCACCGCGTAGAGGAAGGGCACCTCATCGGCGATCAGGTACAGCTCCGGCTGCTTCATGCACAGGAGCGCCGAGGCGTCCTTCACCAGCTTGTGGAGCTGGGGCTGGTTGCTCGGCGAGACCCTCGCGCGCGGCCCGGCCCTCTTCAGCTCCATCTTGCGCGGCCGGGATGACATGTAGTTCAGCCCGACGATCGTGAGCACAGGGTACAGGATCGCGATCACGATCAGCTCGTAGCCGACGTGACTG
This sequence comes from Armatimonadota bacterium, assembly GCA_016869045.1. GTDB lineage: Bacteria > Armatimonadota > Zipacnadia > Zipacnadales > VGFC01 > VGFC01. Next base: position 6,455 of record VGFC01000219.1, on the reverse strand, counting down.
CTCTTGTAGAACATGCTCGACCGACCGTTGATGAAGGTCGAGTGGGCGAAGTAGCCCGCCAGGATGAGGAAGAAGACCCAGATGCCCCCCATGGCCTGGAGGTAGGTCATCCTCTCACCGGGGTACTGGTAGTCCTTGGTCTCCAGGACGGTCTTCTTGCGCTTAGGGGTCTTACCGATTCGTGCCACGCTAGCCGTCACCACCCTCACAGTCGCTAGGGTCCGTCAGACGACGGACGCGGAGGCGCGGAGCCTCGCGGTCGCCCTGAACGGTAATCTCCAGGTCATCGAGGCGGATGGTCTCGCCGGCGTCGGGAATGCGACCGATCTGCCCCGCAACGTACCCCGCAATCGTCTCGTGCTGGTCCCCGGGCACGGTGACGCCGAGCGCCTCGTTGACCTCCTCGATGCGCGCCTTGGGGTCCACCAGTGCTTCATTCGCGCTCAGCCGCTGAATCTCCTCGCCGGGAACGTCATGCTCATCCTCGATCTCGCCGACCAGCTCCTCCAGGATGTCCTCGATCGTCACGATACCCTCGGTGCCCCCCTGGTCGCCGATGATGACCGCGAAGTGCACCTGCCTCTCGCGCATCTGTCCCAGGACCTCGTCCACCGGAGTCGTCTCGGCGATGAGGATCGCCTCCCGCATCAGGTCCTGGGCCGTCTTGCCCTCGCCGTCGCCGGACCGCAAAGCGCGCAGAAGCTCGGTTGCGTAGAGAACGCCGACGACGCGGTCGATGTGGCCCTCGTAGACCGGTATGCGCGAGAAGCCGGAGTCCTGGACAGAGGCGAGGGCCTCATCCAGCGTCGCGGAGGCGTCCAACGCGACCACATCAACGCGCGGCACCATGATGCGCCGGACGGAGGTCTCCGCCATCGCGAGAGCGGTGTCGAACATCTCGCCCTCATCGGGTTCCAGGACCTCCTCCTCCTCGCCCATGTCCACCGCCGCGCGAAGGTCGTCCTTGGTAATGAAGTGTCCCCCGTGGGATTCCCGCACTCCGGCCCCCCGCAGCAACGCCCCTCCGGCGGCCGTCGCTGCGGTGACAATGGGGGACAGCAGCCAGGTCAGAGCCCTGACCGGCCCCACCACCCAACAGGAGATCTTGGCCGGGTACGCAGCTCCCACGTTCTTGGGGGTGATCTCGCCGAACAACAGGACGACGGCGAGCCCGATCATGCGGACAGCGTGGTCACCCGCGGTGTCGTGGTTGGCGTGGAGCACCAGCAGGGTCACCAGGCAGGAGATCGTGATGTTGATGAGGTTGTTGCTGACGATCAGCGCACTGATGAACGTCGGCGAGGCTGTGAGCGCTAACGCGGCTATGGCGCGACGGTCGCCCTCCTCGGCGAGGCGGGTGAGCCGGACACGGCTGACGGCCACTAAGGCGGCCTCCGAGCATGAGCAGAAGAAGCTCGCTGCAAGCAGGACCGCGACACCCGTCAGCAGTGCGGCGGAGTACGGATCGCCCAACGTTCAGTCCCTCCGGGACGCCGACCGGTCCCCGCTGCCGGCGCGCGGCGCGCCGCCGTCCGCGTTGCCGTTCGCCTCGCGCTCGGTGACGCGGATGCGGTCGATGCGGGAGCCGTCCATGCGTTCCACGAGCAGCTCGATCCGGCCGAAGGTGAACGTCGCACCTTCGTCGGGTATTCGCTTGGCGACGTCCAGCAGTAGGCCCGCCAAGGTGTCGTATTCGTCTTCGGGCAACTCGCTGACCACGTAGTTGCCGACCTCGTGGAGGTTCACGCTCGCCGCGAAGCTCCAGACCGACTCGCCGAGCACCTTGACCTCGGGCTCCTCGAGGTCGTACTCGTCGCGGATGGGGCCGACGATCTCCTCCAGGATGTCCTCCACGGTCACTAGCCCGGCGGTGCCACCGTACTCGTCCTGGACGATGGCCAGGACTCTCCGCCCCTCCTGCAGTTGCCGCAGCAGCCGGTCGATCGGGAGGCTCTCCGGGACGAAGAGCGCGGGCCGTGCTACGAGGCGGCAGGGCCTCGCGGTCTCGCCGCGGCGGATGTACGGCAGCAGGTCCTTGGCGTAGAGCACCCCCACGATGTCGTCGCGGTCCTCGCCGATGACGGGCAGCCGCGAGTGGCGCGATTCCAGCATGAGGTCCAGGGCCTCGCCCAGGTTCACCTCGGCGCCCACGCAGACCATCTCGGGCCGCGGCCGCAGGACCTGGCCCGCGGTCTGGTCGCCGAAGTTCAGGATCCCCTTGAGCAGGCGCTCGTCGGCCGGAGCGTACTCGCCGCGCTCGGCGATCGCGCCGATCATCGTCTTCAGTTCGTCTTCCGTGTAGGCCGGAGCGGCCCCGCCCATGCGCGAGAGCATCCGCTGCACGAGCAGCGAGAAGGCCGTCAGCACCAGCGTGACGGGGAAGGCGACGGTCGCGAGGACGGCGATGGGCCACGCCCCCATCTTGGCCGCCTTGACGGGGTTGCGCGCCGCCCATGAGATGGGCGTGACCTCGGCGAAGACCAGAACCACAATGGTGAGCCAAACAATGGACAACGCCGGCCCGTACCGCGGCCCCCACTCCGGGCCCAGGGCGCGGATGGTCACCACCGCGGCGAGGTGCTCGGACTCGTAGACCGCTCCGGTGATGCCTAGCAGCAGGGCGGCCAGGGCGAAGGGGCGGTAGCGCTTGAGGAGGATGATGAGGCCGGCCGTGCGGGAACCCGCGTCGCGCATGTGCCGCGCGCGGGCCGGCGATATGGCGAGGAAACCGATCTCGGAGGCCGAGAACAGGGCTTGCGCGGCCAGCAGTACAACCAGGCCGACGAGCCCCAGCATACTTGGGCCGTCGTCCACGACTTCCCTCTTCCTCCCCGGGGACAGAGCGGAGTATCTGCGACGCTCTCTCCGCGCGAGGAGTATAGCACATCCCCGGACGTGCGTGAAGAGCACCCGGCGGGCAGGTCAGGGTCTTTGTATTGTCTGTTGGAGGGGCCGAATGCGAAGCATCCGGCCCGCGGTTTCGTACCCCAAGGGCCCGCACAACCAACAGAACGTCAGTCGGACAGCGGGCCGAGTTCGCCCGCCGTCATCCCTTGTCCCGTCTGCCACCCACGCAGGCGGCACAGCGGGCACGGGTTGTAGTAGGTGGGCTCGCCGCACTCGGGGCACAGGCGCCACGGCCGGTCGGGCAAGGGCGGCCTCCGCAGACCCCGGCTCAGCGAGCGGATGAGCTGCTTCTTCGCCATCGGCGCCAGGCTCTCGAGGGCTTCGAACACGTCCTTGAACCGGTGCGTGTCCGGGATGAAGAGCGGGCAGGCCTGCTCCACCACCGGGATGCCGACCAGCCGCGCGTAGATCGCCGGCGCGCGATCCGGCAGATGGAACAGCGGCTTCGCCTTCTGCGTGAAGACCGGGCCCTGTGGGGTCACGGGCCGGGGCGGATTGGCCTTCCCCGACAGCAGATCCTTGAGCGCATAGACCAACTGGTCGTCGAGCGTGTGCCCGGTCACGAGCACATCCGCCCCGAGCCGCCGCGTCAGGATGGCCATGATCGGCCGCCGAAGGCCTCCGCACACCGAGCACGTGGGGAAGCGCCCGGTCTGCTGCACCCGCACACCCCACTCGCCGATCCGCGCGACGACCAGCTCGACCCCGAGGCTGGCCGCCAGCTCCTCACAGACTTGCTGGCTCCGCTCGGAGTACTCGCCCAGCTCCGTGTTGACGTGCAAGGCCGCCACGCGGAAGTTCATCCGCCCGCGACTGAGCATCTGCAGGATGTGCAGCAGCGACCCGCTGTCCTTCCCCCCGCTCAGCGCGACAGCGGCTTTCCAGCCCTTGGGAATCATCCGGTACGTACGAATGTCCCGCGCCACTCGCCGCCGCATCGACTCGGGGAAGCACGCCTCACACAACGGCCCGCCGATCTCCGACAGGTGATGCAGCCTCCCCCTCCGCCCGCAGCGGCATTCACCCTCGAACTCGACGCGTCGGTCTGGGAAGTGCATGGCGACCCCTTCGGTGGCACGCGCGGCCCGCGCGTGTACGCCCTTCCGGTGGCACGGGCGGCCCGCCCGTGTAAGCCGTCTTCCTTCCCGGAAGGGCACTGCCCTCTCGCGTCGAAGGTAGGAGTAGCGGGGCACCCCAACGCCCCCTCCGGCGTAGTAACCCTTGCCCGAGCCGCACCCAACGGGCGGAGCGCGCCATGGAAACCCAACCTCAGGCGGTCCAGACCGAGACCAAACCCTCGCGCCCTCGCATCCGCGTCTCCAAGGTCACCCTCGAAGGCTTCAAAGCCTTCAAAGAGCCCTTCACCTTCGAGATTCCTCCTCCGCTGGCGCTCGATGACCCCGACGTCATCGTCATCGGCAGCAGCAACGGGCTAGGAAAGACGTCGCTGCTGGAAGGGATATGCTTGGGTCTGCTGGCACAGCACGACTTCCGACCGGCGGTTCGTGAAAAGGCGGTCGCGCTTCTCGTGAACGCAGGCGCGCACACTGCCCGCCTACATGTCACAGCAATGGTCGATGGCGATGAGTGTCATCTCGACGCGGTAGTGTTCAGCGACACCGTGACATCCGGGTCGGTCCCGGCAGCCTGGCACGAACGGGCCCCATTCCTCTCTACCTACGACATCGTGCCCGTTGTGGAGGCGATGGTGGGCAACGACGAGAACCCGGTGGTCGCGCCCCCTGTGCTCTACTTCCACAGCTACCGGAAGATCATCCCTCTACCATTGGAGCTTGCTGACATCATGGACGCGCGAAGGCCTGGGCGCACGCGGCGTCTCAGCGTCTTCAAGTTCCGAGTGCTGAAGACGCTGTTGGCGCAGGCCAATCTACTGGAGGGCACGGACACGCCTGAGACCGCAGGAGATGTGCTGGAGCGGCTCGACGAGTTCCTCGTGCGGTTCGCTGGCGCCTACCGTCGCAAGCTGCAGGGCGGCGCAGAGGACGCGAACGCCCTCGATCTGCAGGTCGCCCAGGGGCGGGACGGCCCCTCGATGCCTTTCGACGCCCTCTCCAGCGGCCAGAAGGAGATCATCTCGACGCTGTTCCTGATCTGGGAGGCGACGCGGGACTGCCCGTCGGTCGTGCTCATCGACGAGCCCGAACTGCACCTGAACCAGGCGTGGCATGACGACATCATGCGGATGCTGTTCGAGTTGGCGCCGTGGAACCAGTACATCATCGCGACGCACTCGCCGGAGGTAATGGCATCGGTGGACCCTGATCGTCGGCGGGAGCTTGTCCGATAGGCGGTGCTGCATTGCCTCGCATCGTGCCCACGTCTCCGGAGCGAACGTTCGGCGCAGGCGACCGCTTCCTGTTTGTCGAGGGAGAGACTGACGACGCCCTCGATGCCGTAGCCCTGAGGATGCTCCTTGGCCCATTCGACGTGAAGGTGCGAGCGGCCGGCGGTTGCGACAACGTGATTGCGGCGGCCAAGGCGTTCGCGCGCATGGGCGTGGTTCCCGGGTTCGGGAGCGCCGAGTGCTATGCTGTCATGGACCGCGACCATCGCGGTGACGACGAGACGGAGCGAACGTGGGCCGGAGGCCCGTTCGCCGAGAGACGCACTCACCTCTACTGGCGTCGGCACGAGTTCGAGAACTACCTCCTCGAGCCTGAGTTCCTGGCGCAGCCGGGCGGGTTCCTGCGCCAAGGCCGCACGGCTGAAGACATACGCAATGCGCTGCTCAGGGAAGCCCGGCGGCGGGTGTTCCTCGACGCGGCGAACCTGGTGCTGAAGGCGCTACGGGAGGAGTGGAGGTGGTGGGACGTGCGGGAGTTCGGGCTCGGGGAGGCCGACTTCAGCACGGTTGCCGCCGCACGCGATAGCCTTCTGACAGGGCGGCAGTACGAACGCATGGCCCCGGACAGGGCAGCCGTCCTTGCGCCGCAGGCGTTGACTGAGCGCTTCGATGCGGGCGTGGCGCTGCTGCTTGGGGGGAGGGGTGATGGTCAGCTTGAGTTCGGTGCAGGACAGTGGCTGCAGAGGATGGAGGGCAGCAACCTGATCGGCGCCGTGCTCCACGAACGCTTCTTCCAGCTGCGGGGGTCGGACGGTAGGGACCTGACAGGCCCGGACCTTCGGGTCCGCGTCGCCCGCGACCTCATGCGCCGCTTCGACGACCTCGCCTATCGCCCGGCGGACTTGGTTGCCGTCCGCGACCACTTCCGCGACACGCAGCCTCCGCGGTTCCCCTCTACGGATACGGCGGGCTCCCCGACGTCGCGGTGACGGGGCCGCCGCCGCGGGGGCCATCGACGTTCCCCAGGATGATCCACACCGGGTAGTCGGTCAGCGCCAGCGTCACGCTCAGCGTGCCGGCCTTGGTGGCGATCTCCGCCGGCACGTCGCGGTCTTCGAGGGGGTCGTAGACGCGGGCGTTGCGCGGGTCGGCCTGGAGGCCGGGGAAGGTGATCTCGTAGCGGCCGGCGTCGGGGATGTCCTCGAGCATGTTGCGGCTCTGGATGTACGCGCCGATGGCAAGG
>VGFC01000218.1 GCA_016869045.1 Armatimonadota bacterium | reverse complement strand
TCATGCGGCATCACACTGCGACCCACCTGCTACAGGCTGCCCTGCGCAAGACGCTCGGCGTGCACGTGACCCAGCAGGGCTCCCTCGTCGCGCCGGATCGGCTGCGGTTCGACTTCACCCACCACGACGCGGTCAGCGCCGAGGAGTTGGCGGCCATCGAGGACCAGGTGAACGAGTGGGTCCTCGCCGACATCCCGGTCGCGGCCGAGATCAAGCCGCTGGAGCAGGCCAAGGCCGAGGGGGCCATGGCGATCTTCGGCGAGAAGTACGAGGACATGGTGCGGATGGTGAAGATCGAGGGCGCCAGCGCCGAGCTGTGCGGCGGCACGCACTGCTCACGCACGGGTGAGATCGGTTCCTTCCGGATCATCAGCGAGGGCAGCGCGGCAGCCAATGTACGCCGCATCGAAGCCGTCACAGGCATGGTGGCCGTCCACCGCGCCCGCGAGCGCGACGCCCTGCTCGCCGAAGTCGCCCGCGCCGTTGGCTCCGCCGCCGAGGAGCTGCCGGGTCGCATTGAGGCCCTGCGGACGCAGCTTGCTGAGGCTCGGAAGGCTGCGACGCAGGCCGCCAAGGCGGGCACGGCGGACGTGCGTCAGTTGCTCGCGGACGCCGCGCAGGTCGGCCCGGCGCGTCTCGTCGTCCATCGCATGGACAGCGCGCCGCCGGATGCCGCAAAGGGCCTCGTGGACGATCTCGTAGCACGTAGGGAAGCCGTAGTCGCCCTCGTCGGTGCGGTGGATGAGGGCGGCAAGATCCACCTCTTCGCCAAGGCGGACGAGAGTCTCGTGGAGCAGGGCGCCCATGCGGGCAACCTCGTCCGCGAGGTCGCAACCGCCTGTGGTGGCAGTGGCGGCGGCAAGCCGACCTTCGCCCAGGCCGGCGGTCGCGACGCCTCGAAGCTCGACGAGGCCTTGGCGGGGGCGAAGGACGTGCTGGCAAGGCAGTTGGGCCTGGGCCGCGAGGCGTTGTAGGACGGAGCGCCAGCTCCGTCACGAACGGCGTCGAAGCTGGCGCTTCGACCTACCGCCAACGTCGGGGAATGCGGTCGCAGGACGGAGCGCTGGCTCCGTCACGAACGGCGTCGAAGCTGGCGCTTCGACCTACCGCTAACGTCGGGGAATGCGGTCGTAGGACGGAGCGCTGGCTCCGTCACGAACGGCGTCGAAGCTGGCGCTTCGACCTACCGCTAACGTTGTGGAACGCGGTCGTAGGACGGAGCTAGCGTCGGGGAATGCGGTCGTAGGACGGAGCGCCAGCTCCGTCTCGAACGGCGTCGAAGCTGGCGCTTCGACCTACGACAGCGGGAGGCGCAGGGAGTGAGGGTACTCGGCCTTGACCTCGGCACGGCGCGCATCGGGGTGGCGCTCAGCGATGCCTCAGGTACGTTCGCTTCCCCGCTGTCGGTGGTTCAGTGCCAAGGTCGGAGGAAGGACCTTGCGCGGCTCAAGGAGGTCGTGGAGTCGACCGGGGCCGAGCAGGTTGTCATCGGGATGCCGACGACCCTGCGTGGTGAGCAGGGGCTGGCGGCGCAGCAGGCTGAGGAGTTCGCGCGCGGGCTGGCGGAGCAGCTCGACGTGCCGGTGACCACATGGGACGAGAGAATGACGACGGTAGTGGCGGAGCGGGCGCTGATCGCGGCGGGGGAGAGACGCGAGACGCGGCGGGAGAAGCGGGACAAGGTGGCCGCGGCGGTGATGCTCCAAAGCTACCTCGACGCCCAGCGCCAATCGTAGGCCTCGCGCGCCGCCGTCGCATCGCGGCGATCGTCGCCGTCTGCATCGCGGTCCTGATCGCTCTCCTGGCGGGCTTCGCTCTGTGGCTGCGCAGCGCGTGGGCTCCCGTGGGCTCGGGCGAAGCGCGGGTCGTCCAGATCCCCATCGCCTCCGACACGCTCGACATCGGTGCGCGCCTGCAGCACGAGGGCCTCATCCGCAGCGCCTTCGCCTTCCAGGTCGGCGTCCGCCGCTGGGGCCTCGCCGGGAAGCTGAAGGCCGGCTACTACCGCCTCGCGCCCACGATGTCGGCGCGCGAGATCGCCGAGGTCATTGCCTCCGGCGAGCAGGCGACGGAGAAGGTCACCTTCCCCGAGGGCTTCACCGTCAAGCAGATGGCCGAGCGCCTCGGCGAGACCGGGCTGTGCTCCGAGCAGGACCTCCTGGCCGCAGCCGTCCCGGCGAACGTGTCCGATGTACCGCTGCCGACCGGCAACTCACTCGCCGCGCAGTCCGTGGAGGGCTACCTCTTCCCGGCCACCTACATCTTCGAGTACGGGACCGAGCCCCCGGCGCTGGTCCGCGAGATGACCAAGGCCTTCCGCTCGCGGGTGATCCGAGGGATGGCCGCCGATCTTGCCCACAGCCATTACACGCTCCACGAGATCGTGACGGTCGCCTCGATGATCGAGCGCGAGGCACGCGTCGAGAAGGACCGGCCACTCGTCGCGAGCGTCATCTACAATCGGCTGCAGAAGGGGTGGAAGCTGGAGATCGACGCAACGGTCCTGTACGCGCTGGGCGAGCACAAGAAGCGGGTCACGCGCAAGGACCTGCAGATCGACTCACCGCTCAACACGTACCGCCACAAGGGTCTGCCGCCGCACGCGATCTGCAATCCGGGTGAGGCCTCGATTCGGGCCGCGCTACACCCGGCCAAGACGGACTACCTGTTCTACGTGGCGAAGCCCGACGGCTCGCACGTCTTCACGAGGACCTACGCGGAGCATCGGAAGGCCATCCGCGCTATCCGGGGAGGGTAAGCCGGCTTGCTGGAGAGGTTCGTCCCGAACGAAGCGGTCGAGCGCCTGTCGCAGGTTAGCCTGGGCGGCCTGCGGGCGCAGGGCGTGAAGGCCATCCTGCTCGACTTGGATAACACAATCACCCCCTGGCGCTCGCTGGATGTGCCCGAGGACATGGCTGCCTGGGTGGAGGAGGCGAAGCGCGACTTCCGCGTCTGCATCGTCTCGAACACCTCGAAGATGAAGCGCCTGGAGATCCTGAAGGAGAAGCTCGGAATCGAGGGGGTCGGCTTCGCGTCCAAGCCCTGGGGCCTGAAGCGGGTCGTCCGCGAGATGGACCTCGCGCCGGGGGAGGCGGCCGTGATTGGCGATCAGCTCATCACCGACGTCGCCGGCGGCAACATGATCGGCGCCCACTCGATCCTCGTGAAGCCGGTCTCACGCGACGAGTTCTTTGGCACCAAGTTCGTGCGGGCCGCCGAGTCGGTTCTCTTCTGGTTGCTCAAACGGAGAGGGCTGTTCGTGTGCCCCTGGAGGTAGACGCATGGGACCGGGAAGCGGCGTGATCCTGCGTGGCACCACGAAGCTCGTCGGCGTGATCGGCTTCCCGATCGAGCACAGCCTCTCGCCGCCGATGCACAACGCCGCCTTCGCGAAGCTGGGCATGGACTGGGCCTACGTCGCCTACCGCGTCGAGCCCGAGCACGCCCCCGAAGCCATTCGTGGCATCGTCGCCCTCGGCATGGTCGGCCTGAATGTCACGATTCCCCACAAGCAGGCCGCCGCCGAACTGGTCGATGAACTCGACGACGCTGCCCGCGCCCTGCAGTCGGTGAACACCGTTCACAACCTGGATGGCGCGCTGAAGGGCTACAGCACCGACGGCCCGGGCTTCGTGCGGTCGGTCGAGGAGACAGGAGCGACGCTGGAGGGGAAGGCGGTCACGCTCATCGGCGCCGGCGGCTCCGCGAGGGCCGTCGCCCACGCGCTCGTCTCGGCCGGAGTCGACTCACTCACCCTCGCCGCCCGCCGCCCTCAGAAGGCCGAAGAGATCGCCGCAATGGTGGCCGAGCACACCGGCCGCTCAGTTGCCGTCGTTGACCTCAGCTCCAACGCAGCCCGCGAGGCTGTCACGCAGTCTGACATCCTCGTCGACTCGACCAGCGTCGGGATGCACCCGAACGTGGACGTTCCCCCCGTGATTCCCCCCGACTGGATGCACGCCGGCCAGCTGGTTTGCGACCTCACCTACAATCCCCGCGAGACCACGCTCCTTAGAGCCGCTCGCCCCGCCGGCGCCGACACCCTCGACGGAACTGGCATGCTCGTCCACCAGGGCGCCATCGCCTTCGAAATCTGGACGGGCGCCACGGCGCCGGTGGAGACAATGCGGGAGGCGCTGCTGAGGGCGCTGGGCTGAGCCTCCTGCTACTGTTCTCCCAAGTCGTACATCACCATTCCGCTTGGGGGTTTGGGGTGGAAGTGGGTGGCTTTCTGGGGGACTGTGAGGCCGGCGAAGGCGGCGCGGAGGACGGCGGCGATGGGGGCGGGGCGGACGAACCACGCCATGAGAGCGTTGCCCGAGGTCACCTTGCGCCACGCCGCGACGGGGTCCTTCTCGAAGACCACGGCGCAGGCCTGGGGGCCGTAGTCACCGTGGCAGCCGAGGCGCGGTCGCAGGATCAGACGGTGGAGCAGCGCCACGTCGAACTCCCGGATGATCGGATCGATGGGGCGGGAGGCGGTCGGCAGCAGGGCCTCCAGGTCGCGGATGCGCACGAGGGCGGCGCCCGTCGCCCAGCAGCACCCGAAGACGTGGGGCCCCGGATCGCTCGTGATCCGCTCGACCATGCGGCGAGCGGCCTCCTCGTCGGATAGCCCCTCGGTTGGGAAGCCCTGGACCGTGAAGCCCGTCCCCAGGTGCTCGTCGAGGCGCGTCGGATCAACCCCCTCCGGCAGGCGGTGGATGACGCGATGGAAGGCGCCGCACTGCACGCCCGCGCCGGACTCCTCGACCAGCAACATCAGCCCGAACTCGTGGGGCGCCCCCGGGTCGGTGGCCCCGGAGGCGCGCTGCTCGTCGCGGAGGGCGTTGGCCGCCGCCCAGCGATGGTGCCCATCGGCGATCACGACCTGGGTGTCAGCCAGGGCCTCCATGAGCGCGTGCTGCTGGTCCGGGTCGGTGAGCGAGCGGAGGCGGTGCGTCGCACCATCGGGCGTCTGGGCACAGAAGAGCGGCTCGATGGCCGTGGCCTGGCGCAGAACCTCCGCGACGCGCCCACCGGTGTCGGTGTGGATGCCGAAGACCGGTTCGAGGCCGCAGCGCGTGGACTTCAGCAGCGCGAGACGGTCCACGATCGGCTCGGCGAAGGTGTTCTCGTGGGGGTGAACGGCGGACTCGGCAGGAGCGCCGAGGCGGACGGCCGCCAGGAAACCGCGAAGCGTCGCCTCGCCGACGGACTGCTCGTATGCGTAGAAGGCCGGATCAACGTCGCTCCGGAGGATGCCGGTTTCCCGCCACCGAGCGAAGCGGGCGCCGACGCCCGGATAGCCGGGCCCGTCGTCGGCGACGGTCAGCCAGGCGACGTTGTGCTCACTGATAGCGAGGAGCGCGCGCTGCTGCTCGCCGCCGATCATGTCAAACGGCGGGGCCAGCATGCGAGCCATGGCCTCCGGTCGCGTGTCGGCGTAGCGCAGTCCTCGGAAGGGCTTGATGACGGGCATCGGGCGGCTCGAGGGCAGGATGAGCGGGGAGAACACAAGCGTCGGTCGTCGGCAGAAGTGACCAAGCCGAGACCAGCCAACGGGAGTGCACCCGTCAGCCTGCTGCACGACCCGAAGGCAGCGGCGGAGCTACCGCTCCCGAGGCTCGATGTACAGCTTGATGCCGGTTCGCTCCGCGCCGTCGATGACGATATCGACGAACATCGGGTAGCACCACAGCTCCACGCCGGACGGTGCCAGGTAACCGCGAGCGATGGCGATGGCCTTGACGGCCTGGTTCAGTGCTCCCGCGCCGATCGTCTGAATCTCGGCCTTTTTCTGCTCCCGAATGGTGCCTGCGAGCGCTCCTGCGACCTTGTTCGGATCGGAGTCATGCCCTACCTTCAGCGTACTCAACGGTAGTGCCCCCTTGCTACGGCGCCCAGTGTGAGTAGGTTCGTCGTCTACCTCGCCGACCGCCATGATGCGTCGCCCCGGCGGTCTGGCGCGGCTGGCTCGGATCGTGGTCTGGTGTTACTGCTCCGGCTCGGTATCGATCTCTTCGAGTCGCTCTTTGACGCGGCTGATGGTTGTCGCCCGGCCTGTCTCCTCGTCGATGTCAAGGATGACCCCGCAGAGGTCCACGGGGCCTGGCCCAACCGTAAAGCGCTTGGGCATCTGCGTTCGGTAGCGCGCAAGTACAGGCTCGACCTCGGTGCCGATGATCGAGTTGATCGGTCCCGTCATCCCGCAATCGGTAATGTACGCCGTGCCGCCCGGCAGCAGTTGCTCGTCGGCGGTCTGCACGTGCGTGTGCGTACCGATCACGGCGGTAACGCGGCCGTCAACGTACCACGCGAACGCCTGCTTCTCGCTGGTGGCTTCCGCGTGGAAGTCGACGATGACGATGTCGGCCTTCTCGCGGAGCCCGTCCAACTCTCGATCCGCCCAGGCGAACGGACAGTCCAGGCAGTGCATGAACACGCGGCCACAGAGGTTCGCGACCGCGACACGCAGGCCCTGGTCGGTGTCGAAGACGCCCACGCCCGTCCCCGGCACACCCGCCGGGAAGTTCGCCGGACGCAGCAATCTTACCTCATTCCCGATCCAGGTCTCAACCTCCTTCTGGGCCCAGATGTGGTTGCCACTGGTAACGCAGTCCACACGGGCGTCCAGAAGCTCGTGGTAGATGGCCCGCGTGATGCCGAAGCCCGCCGCGGCGTTCTCCCCGTTCGCAATCGTGAAAGCGATGCCGCGCTCCCGCCGGTAGCCGGGCAGCCACTCACTCAGCGCCCTGCGTCCGGGGCGGCCGACGACATCGCCGATGAAAAGCAGCTTCACCGCCTACTCCGTCCCATTCTCCGCGGCTAGTTGGCATACTCGACGGCGCGCGTCTCGCGGATGACGGTCACGCGAATCTGGCCCGGGTACTCCAACTCCTCCTGGATGCGATCTACCATGGCCTTCGCCAGGCGATGAGCGGCGAGATCGTCCACCTTGTCCGGCTTGACGATGACCCGTATCTCGCGGCCCGCCTGGATCGCGAAGCACCGGTCCACGCCGTCGAAGGACTGAGCGATCCGCTCGAGACCCTCGAGACGCTTGATGTAGTGCTCCAGAGGGTCGCGCCGCGCGCCGGGACGCGAAGCGGAGATGGCGTCCGCCGCCTGCACGAGGATGGCCTCGATGCTCTTGGGCTCCTCGTCGCCGTGGTGGGCGGCGATGGCGTGGATGACCTCCTCAGACTCGCCCTTCTGCCGCGCGACCTCGGCGCCCAGCTCGGCGTGCGCGCCTTCGACCCGGAAGTCACGGGCTTTGCCCAGGTCGTGCAACAGGCCGGCACGCTTCGCCGTGACGCGGCTGGTGCCCAGCTCGCTGGCCATCGCCGCGCAGAGATGGGCGACCTCCAGCGAGTGCTTCAGCACGTTCTGTCCGAAGCTCGTGCGGTAGCGGAGCGTGCCGAGGAGCTTGACGATGTCGCCGTGCACGCCGCTGACTCCCGCCTCCAGGACCGCCGCCTCGCCCGCCTCCTGGATGCTGCTCTCGACCTCGCGCTGGGCCTTGTTCACGACCTCCTCGATGCGCCCCGGGTGAATGCGGCCGTCGGTGACGAGGTGTTCGAGGGCGATCCGCGCCACCTCGCGGCGAATCGGGTCGAAGCCGGACAGCACCACGGCCTCGGGGGTGTCGTCCACGATGAGGTCGATGCCGGTGAACTGCTCGAAGGCGCGGATGTTCCGGCCCTCGCGGCCGATGATCCGCCCCTTCATCTCCTCGCTTGGCAGGGGCACGACGGAGACCGTCGTCTCGGTCGTCTGCTCGACCGCGCACCGCTGAATGGCCTGGGCGATGACCCACGCCGCCTTGTGGTCGGCTTCCTGGCGAGCGTGCTCCTCGATGCTCCGGGCCAGGGCGGCGGCGTCGTGGCGAACTTCCTTCTCCACCTCACTCAGCAGGAAGGCGCGCGCCTGGTCGGCCGTCATGGCGGCGACGCGCTCGACCTCCTGCCGGGCCTCGACGTAGGCCGCCTCCAGGGCCTCTTGTGTCTCGGCGAGCTGTTTCTGTTTGCCCTTGATCTCCGCTTCGAGACGGTTCAGGTCCTCGCTACGCTTGTCGAGGACTTCCTCTTTCTTGTCGACGCGCTTCCGCAGCGCCTCGACTTCCTTCTTCCGACCGGTTAGCTCTCTCTCCGCCTGGTCTCTGGCCTTGATGGCCTGTTCCTTGGCGACAAGCTCGGCCCGTTTGTCGTTCTCGGCGAGCTGCGTCTCCAGCTCTCCGAGCTGGCCCTCCAGCCGCCGGCTCTCCTCCTCGGCGGCTCGGGTTTTGGCGGATTGTCGCCAGTACAGAAGGATCAGAACGATGCAGGCGGCAGCGGCCCCTAGTGCGATTCCGAGTGTGGGCGTAATCACCGCTGCGGCTCACCTCCAGATGGTTCCGATCACCTCCGCCTCGAGTTGATGACCTTCCGTGCGGACGCTCACTCGTCGCGGTCTCCCAGCACGCTGTCCACAACACGCGCGGCCAGGTCGGGGTCGAATCCCCGCCGCAGAACGAACTCGTACAGGCGGGGTCGTACATCCTCTCCGTTTGCCGAGCGCAGGCGGGACAGCCGCCTGCGAGCCAACGTCCGAGCGATCGTCTCCTGCTGTTCGTCCGGCAGGGCCTCAGTCAGGGCCTCGCTCACGGTGGAGGAGGCCAGTCCCAACTGCGCGAGTCGCCCGCGAAGCGCTCGGGGGCCCAGCCCGCGTCGAGCGCTTTGGGTCCGCACGTACTCTCGGGCGTAGCGGCGATCGTCTATCAGTCCTTTACTACGCAGCCGCTCGAGGACTGTAGCGATGATCGGCTGCGGGAACTTGCGGCCGGCAAGCCGGCGCCGCAGTTCCGTTTCCGTCCGGTCTCGGCCCGTGATCGCGTCGAGGGCCTGGCGAAGTGCGTCGGCTTCCTGAGCGGCAACAAGCGTCTCGTGCAACTCCTCCGGGTCAAGCCGCCTCCCGGGATGTAGCCCGGCGGCCGCGACGCTGTCCCGGTGCGCCCTCAGCGCCACGTCGCCATCGACGTACACCGCGCAGTATCCGCGCGGGCGCCTGAGAGCCTCGATCTCGGTCACCGTGTGCAGCATCGAATCCATCGGCCGGCGGCACGACGCCCAGGGTTACTGCCAGGCGTCCTGTCCCTCCTCGTCTTCAGCTTCGGTCTCGTCTCCGGCCTCCATGGCGGTCTTTGGCGCGAGGGAGGCCTTCTCCCTGATCTCCCTTTCGATGGCGTTAGCGGTTTCCGGATGCTCCTCCAGGAACTGGTTGGCATTCTCTCGGCCTTGGCCCAGGCGTTCGCCGCGGAAGCTGAACCAGGTGCCGGTCTTCTCGATGACGTCCAGGCCGGCGCCGAGGTCGAGGAGACACCCGGCGTTGGAGATGCCCTTCCCGTAGATGATGTCGAACTCCGCCTGTTTGAACGGCGGAGCCACCTTGTTCTTCACGACCTTGACGCGTACGCGGTTCCCGATGACCTCCGTACCCTTCTTCAGCGAATCCCGTCGCTTCACTTCCAGCCGAACCGATGACCAGAACTTCAGAGCACGTCCGCCCGGGGTGGTTTCCGGGTTGCCGTACATGACACCGATCTTCTCACGGATCTGGTTGATGAAGATGACCACCGTCTTGGCGTCGGAGACCACGCCGGACAGCCGGCGCATGGCCTGGCTCATCAGACGCGCCTGCAGCCCGACGTGCGTGTCGCCCATCTCTCCGTCCAGCTCCGCCTGCGGTACGAGCGCCGCCACCGAGTCGATCGCCACGGCATCCACCCCGCCGCTGCGGATCAGGACCTCGCAGATGTCCAGGGCCTGCTCGCCGGTATCCGGCTGTGAGACCAACAGCTCGTCCAGATTGAGGCCGATGCTCTCGGCGTACTCCAGGGGGAAGGCGTGTTCCGCGTCGATGAAGGCGGCCGTGCCTCCGGCCTTCTGCGCCTCGGCCAGCACGTGGAGCGCAAGGGTGGTCTTGCCCGAGCCTTCGGAGCCGTAGATCTCGGCCATCCGTCCGCGGGGCATCCCGCCTACGCCCAGCGCGATGTCGAGGCTGAGAGCGCCGGTGGGGATCACATCGATCGCGAAGCGGTCCGGCGCCTGACCCAGGCGCATGACGGCGCCCTCGCCGAACTGCTTCTGGATGTGCCCCAGCGCCTGTTCGAGGGACTTGCGCCTGTCTTCCGGAGTCTGGTCTTTGGGCACCTTCGATGGTCTAGCTGGGCTCATGGTTCCCGTCCGGGTTGTGCGTTAGCAGCGCCGGAAGCCCGGGCGCCGTACGTCCTCACCGCGCGGTAGATCGGGCCTCGCGGCGTCAGCGTGCTGTCATACAGCGCGAACGTGGCCGCAACAAACTCGCCGAAGTCCTCGCCCTGCAACTCGTCGATCAGCCTCGCCAGGGCATCGTCCGTCGGCGGAGTCTTGACCCGGCCGATCGTCAGATGTGGCACGAATCCACGCGGCTCCGGCGGCAGTCCGAGTGCCGCCGCGAGCCGGTCGCTCAACCGGCGACTCAGTGCGGCGAGAGCTTCCCCGCCGCGCTCCAGTCCAACCCAGATCACCCGCGGCCGACGCGGGTCCGGGAACGCCCCGACCCCACGCAACGCCAAACTCACCGGCAACAAGCCCTCCTCCGCGCCCTCCGCGGCCTCTGCGACGGGCCCCGCCTCCGGGGCCTCGCCGATGAAGCACAGCGTGAAGTGGAAGTTCGCCGCCTCGACCCACTTCACCTTCCCGGCCACAGAACGCAGCCGGTTCTGCGCGGTCTCGACATGGTTGCGGACCGCTTCATCCACAGGAAGGCCGAAGAATAGGCGCATTCCCTGTTCCCCGGTGGTACGCGCGGCTCGCGCGTGATCGCCGTCCGGCCCTCTCCTTCATCGGCGGGCCGCCGATGCCACTCACGATGGGATGCCGAGTACCCGCTTCCGGGCCATGTTGAGCGCGGTCTGGGAGACGCGCGCCTTGAACTGGCTCCGCGTGCCGGGCCACGTCTGGCGCACAACCTCCGCCCCGGCCCGGTCCGCCACCGCGATGTAGACCAGCCCGACCGGCTTCTCCGCGGTACCACCCGTCGGCCCTGCGATTCCGGTCACCGCGATCGCGTAGTCGCTGCCGGCCTTCTGTCGACAGCCCTCGGCCATCGCCCGCGCAACCTCTTCGGAGACCGCTCCGTGCTCGGCGAGCAGCGCCTCCGGCACCCCCAGGAGGGCCATCTTGGCCTCGTTCGAGTAGGTGACGAGGCCCTCCAGGAAGTAGTCCGAGGCCCCCGGCAAGTCCGTGATTCGGCTGGCGATCAGCCCCCCCGTGCAGCTCTCCGCGGTCGCGATGGTCGCCCCGGCCTCGCGCAGTGCGCGGCCGAGCGCCGCCTCCATGTTCTCTTCGCCAATCCCATAGACAGCGGCCCCCAGGCGCTCCCGGATCGCGGCCTCCGTCCGATCCAGCATGACGAGCGCCTCGGCCTCCGAGGCGCCCCGGGCCGTAAGCTCCAGGACAACCTCGCCCGGCGAGGCGTACGAGGCGACGCGTGGGTTGGCGTCCAGGTCCATCAGGTCGGCCAGGGCCTGCGCCGCGGCCGATTCGCCGATGTCACACAAGTGCAGGTGGCGGATCTGGCGGTACCGGGCGCTCTCGCCCAGCCGGTCGATCAGCCGCGGCAGCACGCTACGCTCCAGCATCTCCCGCATCTCCGACGGCGGGCCCGGCACCGCGATGTACGCCACGCCGTCATGCTCCAGGTACACGCCCGGCGCGGTGCCGCAGACGTTCTCCACCAGCTCGGCCCCTTCCGGCCGGGAAGCCTGTTTGACGTTGTTCCCGGTGAACGAGAAGCCCCGGCGCGCGAAGAACGCCTGAAGGTGCTCGACGGCGGCGGGATCGACTTCGAGGGGCCGGCCTGTGAACTCGCTGAGGCTCTCGCGCGCGAGGTCGTCCTTCGTTGGCCCGAGGCCGCCGGTCATGATGACCAGGCTCGCGCCCCGGACAGCCTGCTGGAGGGCGGCCAGGATGTCGGTCAGGTCATCCCCGACCGTGGCCTGGTACACCACGTCGATCCCGGCCTCAGTCAGCCGTTGGGAGATCCACGCGGAGTTGGTGTTGACGATGCGGCCCCGAAGCAGTTCGGTGCCAATGGTGAGCACGGCGGCGGTCAAGAGCAGCCCCAGAAGACGCCACACCGCGAGCCGCACCGACCGGCTCGCCCCGGGGTGTGGACGTTCGTTTCGTCTGTCGATTCCCTGAGCCGCATTATAGCAGGTCGCGGAAGCGGGGGTCAATGAGCGCCCCCGGGGCGGGTGCGACCGCAGGTTGTAGGTAAGGGAGTTGGGGGTTGCGGTGGGGGAGGAGAAGTGCTAGCCTCTGGTGGGGCCAACCACCAGCGGGCAGAGCCCGCGCAGGAGGCTAGCACAAGATGGGCCAT
>VGFC01000217.1 GCA_016869045.1 Armatimonadota bacterium | reverse complement strand
CCGCGAGTACCTGGACGCTGCTCAGCAGAACGGCCTCCGCGTGTTCATCGGCTTTGACCGGGGCATCCAGAGCGGCTCCGGCCTTGTCCAGATGAACCTCGACCACGTCGCCCGGCGCATCGGCGCCTTGCGCGACCACCCGGCGCTGCTCGCGTGGTACCTGTTCGACGAGCCGGACCTCTCGCACCAGTACGTCTCGCCCGTGAACCTGCGCAAGCTCTACGAGTTCATCAAGACCCTCGATCCATACCATCCCGTGATCGTCACCTTCGCCCAGGACAACCCGCTGACCGTCTATCCGCAGTGCTACGATGTCCACTGGACACAGGTCTACGGCACCACCGAACACGTCCGCAGCCGCATCCTGAAGCACCGGGAGATGCTCGGCGACCGCAACCTGATGGCCATCCTCCACTGTTTCGACCGCGCCCAGAGCGAGGAGATGAGGTCCGGCGCGAAGCCCGACCCGGCGAAGTTCTACCTCACACCGCAGAAGCTGCGCGCGGACATCTGGATGGCGCTGGCGCTGCAGTCGAGCGGCTTGGCCTGGTGGTGGTTGGGGGACGGAGGCAGGCAGTGCCTCACCGTGGCGGACCTGCCGGAGGCCTGGCAGGGCATGACGGAAGCGGTCGCCGAGGTCCATGCGGTCGAGCCCTTGCTGACAAGGGAGGGTGAGGAGTTGGGCGTGGAGCTGGAGACCGATCCGGCGGAGGCGCATATCGTGGTTCGGGCGCGGCGTGTGGAGGGCAAGGTGCTGGTCATCGCAGCTTCCGCCGAGGAGGAGCAGACGGCTCGCTTTGCGGCCAAGGTCTCCGGACTGCCGGCCCGGGCGAGGGCGATCGTGAGGTTCGAGGATCGAGAACTACCTCTGGCGGATGGGGTGATCCAGGACTCCATTGGTCCGCTGGGGAGGCATGTGTATGAGATCGCCGCGAAGTGAGCAGACCCGCGTGGACGCCCTGAGCCGCACGCCCGTTGTCACATGCTTCCTCGAGCGCAAGGAGCGCGTGTTGCTCCTGCGGCGCAGCGATCGCGTCGGCACGTACCGGGGGAAGTTGGCTGGGGTCGCCGGCTATGTCGAGCGCGTGCCGCTGGAGCAGGCCTACGTCGAGATCGGTGAGGAGGTGGGCTTGAGCGAGGGGGACGCGAGGCTGGAGGGCGTCGGCCCGCCGACGCTGGTGGATGACGACGAGAAGGGACGACACTGGATCGTATACCCCTTCGTGTTCGGGCTGCGCTCCGGGCGCGAGGTGACGACGAACTGGGAGACGATGGAATGCCGGTGGATCCGGCCCGAGGCGCTCGGGGAGCACGACACAGTGCCCGGCCTGGAGGCGGTGCTGCGGGCCGTGTGGCCGCCCTTCGGGTCGGCGCGACTGTGGAGAGCCGCGCGGAGGATCGCGCAGGATCGCGTGAGCGGCTCGACGCACCTCGCGGTCGAGGCGCTGCGGGCCTGGTGGGGCTTCGCCAGGACGCGGGAGGCGTACGCACCTGACGCGCGCCTTCGCGCAGCCCGGGCGCTGGCAGCCCTACGACCGTCGATGGGGGTCATCGCGCACGCGCTCGCTGTGGCCCTGATGCACCCGGACGCCGAGACGGGCCTGGAGCAGAGCATGGCCGACGCTGCGACGGCCTGCGCCATGCTCGGGACGAAGCATCTGCTGCGCGCCCGGCGCGTGGTGACGTACAGCGCGAGTTCCGTCTGCGAGAGGGCCTTGAGGACGTGGCACGCGCTGACTGGCGAGGGTGAGGTCATCGTCGCGGAGTCCCGCCCGAAGCTCGAGGGCACGGCGCTCGCGGAGCGCCTGGCGAAGGCCGGCCTGCGGGTGAGGCTGATCACGGACGCGCAGATCGGGCTGGCGCTTCGGGAAGCCGACGCCATGCTGGTCGGCGCCGACGCAATCACTGACGACGATCGGCTCGTGAACAAGGTCGGCACCGAAGTCGCGGTCACGGTCTCACGCCAGCTCGGCGTGCCGGCCTATGCGCTCTGCCAGACTCACAAGATCGCACCCCCCGGATGGCTGATCGCCCTTGAGCGGCAGGAGCCGACAGACGTGCACGACGCAAGCGACGTGCGCGTGCAGAACATCGCGTTCGACGCGACGCCGCTGAGCTGGTTCACGCAGGTGTTCACGGAGTCTGGCCCGCTCACGAAGCGCCGGTTGAGAGAAGTGCGGGCGGATCTTGCGCAGTCGCCGTTGATGTTGTGGGAGGGGCTTCAGCCCCGAACAGTCGGGGCTGAAGCCCCTCCCACAACCGCCTGACACAGCACCGGATGAGGAGCGATGCGCCGCGATGGCTGAAGTGGAGCGCAGCAACTTCCGACAGATCGAGGCGCTCAACCAGCGCGGCGGGCGGACGCTGAGCATCGTGGATGTGATGCGAGCGGGGACGATCACTCCCGAGGCGGCGGGGTTTCTGCTGTGGCGCGTGGCACATGGTGCGTCCTTCCTGACGGGGGCGGTGCCGGGCGGCGCGGGGAAGAGCACGCTGCTGGCGGACTTGCTCGCCATGCTCCCACCGGGCGAGCGAATCGTGACCACGCCGGATGACCGCGCGGTGACACAGGCGCTGCGAGAGACTCCGCGTAACGGGCGCTGCTACCTGTGCCACGAGGTCGGGTCGGGGCACTGGTACGGCTACCTCTGGGGCACGACGGTGGGCCGCTTCCTGCAGCTCGCGGAGGACGGCGGGCGCGTCGCGGCGTGCCTGCACGCGGACGACCCGGTGCAGATGCGCGAGATACTGCTCTCGCCCACGCTCGGCGTCACGCGGGAGGCGTTCGGGAAGGTCGGGATCCTGCTCTTCATGGCCTTCGATCGCAGCGCGTTCAGTGGGTCGCGCGTCGTGGACAGCATCTGGGCTGCCGACGGCGAGGGGGAGCATTGCCTGGCGTACAAACGCGAGGGCACGCTGAGGGAGAGCGAGTGGGTGCGCGAGTTGGCCAGCGAGGCGCCCCGGCCAGCCCTGGAGGCGTGCCAGGCCTTCATGGCGCGGCTCGCCGAGGGCTCAGCGCATCTCTCTGAGGCGGTGCGGGAGGAGACCGTGGCGTTCTACGAGCGCGAGACCTGAGAGCGTGTAGGCGAAGGTGCGCGGGCGCCATGAATGGCGCCCCTACACGGCTGGGCGCGATGAATCGCGCCCCTACAGAGGAGGCACGGAGTCGCGCCCACACCTCACAGACGGTCGTAGCTCGCCGTCATGTAGGGGCACGATTCATCGTGCCCCCGTGTAGGGGCGTGATTCATCACGCCCAATGCCGTGCTTCTCTACGGCTTCTGGGGCGGCTCGGGAAGCGTGACGAGCTTCTCCGCGAGATCGGGGTGCTCCCAGATCAGCTTGAGCTCCTCAAGCTCGAGCGGGACCTGCGTGGAGAGCGTCGCCAGCTGCACGACATGCAGCACCTGCCGCACGCGATCCGTCGGCGGGTCCTCCACTCCGAGCTTCGTCTCCAGAACGTGACTCAGCCCCGCGACGCCGCCGTGAGTTCCGGTCAGTATCTCCCGCCCCGTTTCGACCGACTCCGCCTCACCGCGCCCGAGTTCCTCGAAGTCGTACAGCTCGTAGTTCCGCCGGTCCTTCAGCGCGCCGTCGGCGTGGATGCCGGACTCGTGGGCGAAGGCGTTGGCGCCGACACCGACCTGGTTCAGGGGGATGGGGATGCCGAAGGCGTTCGCGGTGTACTTCGCCAGACGCCAGGCCTTGGTCAGATCCAATCGGGGATCGAGCAGGTCGCGCGACCGGGCGGATGGCCCGTGGCGCAGGGCCAGGATGCAGGAGAGCAGGTCCGCGTTCCCCGCCCGCTCCCCCACGCCGTTCACGGTGGTGTTGATGTAGGCGTCGTAACCCGCGTCGATGCAGCCGAGGGCGCCCGCGAGGCTGGTCGCCACCGCCATGCCGAGGTCGTTGTGGCAGTGTGCCTCCACCGGCAGCCCCCCACCACGCGCTAGCCGGTTGATGCGGTCATAGATGCTGAACGGGTCGTCGGCGCCTAGCGTATCGCAGTAGCGCACGCGATCCGCGCCGTGCTCCCTCGCGACGCCGGCGAACTCAACGAGGAACTCGGCTTCCGTGCGCGAGGCGTCCTCGGCGTTCACGCCGACCGACAGCGCGCCGCCCTGCTTTGCCGCATCGGTCGCCTCCGCCATCATCCGCAGGATCTCCTCGCGGCTGAACCGACTGCGGAACTTGCTGCGCATCATCTGGTCGGAGGTCGAGATGCTCAGGTTGAAGTGCCGCACGCGGGTGAGCCGAAGAGCCGTCTCCACATCCCCCACGGTGGCGCGGCACCAGCCGCTGAGGATCAGGTTGCGGATGACCCCGCGCTCCTGAAGCTCCAGGTTCGCGTTCAGGTACGGCACCTCGTGGAAGCTGAAGGGGAAGCCGAACTCGGACTGGTGGACGCCGAGTTCCGCCAGCAGAAGGTTGATGATCGTCTTCTGGAGCTTGGCGAGACCAATGCGCGCGGTCTGGTCGCCGTCGCGGTTGGTCACGTCGAGCAGGTGGAGCCGAGGCACGCGCGTCCGCCCCTCCCGTGGGTTCCGCCGCCTAAGGCAGGGCGCCGTGGCCCACGATCATACGCGAGAGGGGGCACTTTGGCAAGGGAAATGCCGCGCCGAAGGGCTCACTTCCTGAAGGCGCGATGGATCAGCAGGAACAGGATGGCTCCCACCACAGACACGAAGAAGCTCCACAGGTTGAAGCCGGTGAAGCCGATACCAAGCAGGACGCGAAAGACGATGCTCCCCAGGATCGCGCCGACGACGCCGAGCGCGATGTTGGTTCCGCATCCGCCCTTCACCGTCCCGGGCACGAACAGGCGTGCCAAGCCGCCCACCAAGGCGCCCAGGATTGCGGCCACAAGGAGTGTGAGTATCACCGGTCTACCTCCCAACAGCAGGACGCGCCACTGGCGCTGTCCATGGACCTCCTACGCTGCCTTGCCGGAAGTCGTTGCACGATTCTTGCCGGGTCAGGACTCGAAGGCGGCACGCACGTGCGGGTGCACGATCTCGCCGTTGCGCACGTTGATGCCCAAAGCGATGTCCGGGAACTGCTCGGCCGCCCTGTCGAGGCCGAGGTTCGCGATCCGCACAGCATAGGGCGTCGTGGCGTTCGTGAGCGCAAGCGTAGCAGTACGCGGCACGGCGGCGGGCATGTTCGGGACGCCCCAGTGCAGCACACCGTGCTTCACCACGTAGGGGCTGTCGTGGGTCGTGATCTCGCTCGTCTCAATGCAGCCGCCCTGGTCGATGGCGACATCCATGATGATCGACCCGGGCTTCATCGTCTCCACCATCGCCTCGGTCACGAGGTTCGGCGCCCGCGCCCCGGCGATGAGCACCGCACCGATCAGCACGTCCGCGTAGGTCGCGGCGCGCGCGACAGTAACTGGATCGGAGTACACGGTGATGCAGCGCCCGTGCATCACCTCGTTGAGGTGGCGCAGGCGGTCGAGGTTGATGTCCAGAATGCTGACCTGTGCGCCGAGGCCCGCCGCGACCTCGACGGCGTTCACGCCGACCGTCCCACAGCCCAGCACCACGACCTCCGCCGGCGGCACGCCCGGCACACCGCCGATGAGAATCCCGCGCCCGCCGCGATGCACGTTCAGCGCTGCGGCCGCCTCCTGCATCGCGAGCTTCCCCGCGATCTCGCTCATCGGGGTCAGGAGGGGCAACTCGCCGTCGGGGCGCTGGATCGTCTCGTACGCGACGCCGACCGCGCCCGACTTGAGCAGCGCCTCAGTCAGCTCCTTCGAACTCGCCAGATGGAGATAGGTGAAGATGACCTGGCCCGGACGCAGCAGCGGCCACTCCTCTTCGAGGGGCTCCTTCACCTTCATCACCATGTCGGCGCGCTCGAAGATGGTCTCCGGCGCGGGACAGACCTCCGCGCCCGCGCTCCGGAGCTGAGCGTCGAACAACCCGCTCCCCTCGCCCGCCCCCGCCTCCACGAGCACCGTGTGGCCGTTGGCAACGAGCTGCTGCACGCCCGCCGGTGTCACGGCGCAGCGCCGCTCCCCCGGCTTGATCTCCTTCGGGACTCCGATGACCATGGTTGGACCCTCCGTAAGCGAGACGGCCTACCGGCGTGGCCCCCAGGGCCAACGGCCGACGACGTACGGGCCCAGGGCCAGCCACGAACTGGAGCTCAGCAGGCAACCGGTTCCCTCCAAAATAGGAATCCGCGATTCCCGTCCGAGCCGTTCCCGTGTAGGGGCGCGATTCATCGCGCCCGCCCATGTAGGGGCGCCATTCATGGCGCCCGAGAATCGATATCGCGGATTCCCATATAGGCCGGCACGTCAACAGACGTGTTCCGCCCGGCGGCTTCGCATTCCTGCGTGAGAGGGAGTGCGGGGGATCACAGCGAAACGTCCGCCCCGGTCGGAGCTTTGCCCGGCTGCCAGGCGTTATACTACCTTGAGTAGTGAGACTACCCGACGAGAGGGAGTTGTAGGATGCGATTGACACGGATGATCGCCTTGCTCGGCGTGCTGGCTCTGGCGGCGGCTGCCCACAGCGCCACGCTCGACCCGCCGCCCGTCTGGTCGGGCAGCACGCTGATCGGGCCGGCGCGGCAGTCGGCCGAGCTGGTCAAGGCCACGTTCACCTACAATGCGGACACGCAGAAGCTGAAGTTCGTGCTCGGCGACAAGTGGGTCGAGATGACGCGCGGGAGCACTTCGGCGAAGGCGAACGGGAACGCGATCACGCTGCCCGTAGCGCCGAAGGTGCTCAACGGGACCACGTACGTGCCGCTGAAGAACCTGTTCATCGGCCTGGGCCTCGAAGTGAAGCCGTACGGCGAGACCGCCTGGATCATCTGCACCAGCAAGACGTGCACCCGGCTGGAGGTTCCCCCGAAGCCCGAGTAGAACCCTCCCGGTGGCGTGGGCGAACCGCCCATGCTACCGGGGGCCTTGGATGGAAGTCAGCACCCGCTTTGCCATCGACGATGACCTGCAGACGCTCGCGATCTACGAGCGCGAGATCGCCTGTCTCTCCTTCCCCGACGACCCCATCACCGATCTGCAGTACCACTACGACAAGCTCAAGCGCGCCATGCGCTCCGAGCCGGACGGCCTGGTCGTCCTCACGCTCGAGGAGGACGTGGTCGGCTGGCTCTGGATGCGGACGAAGGTCTCCCTCGCCACCAAGGAGCGCTATGGGGTGCTGCAGAGCCTCTACATCCGCGAGGATCTGCGCAACCAGGGCCTGGCGAAGAGCCTGGCGCAGTACTGCATCCGGTACTTCGAGAATCGCGGCATCCACCGAATCGTCTGCAAGGTGCATCACGAGAACGAGTCCGGCAAGGCTTTGCTGCAGAGAGTCGGGCTGCAGCCGATGCACCTGACGTACGAGTACCACACACCGCTGCATCCCCAGCCTCCGGACGAAGATGACGAGGCCTGGGAGTACACCGGAGGTGAAGACGTTGTCTGAAGAGCTGGCCATCCACGGCGGGCCGAAGGCCCGAACGACCCCCTTCCCCAGTGTCGGCGATTCGAGCGGGCGCGACCTCGGCGACGAAGAGATCGCGTTGCTGACGGAGGTCATCCGCTCCGGATGCCTGGGGCGACACGGCGGCAAGATGGTGCCGCAGTTCGAGCAGGAGTACGCCGCGCACCAGGGAGTGAAGCACTGCCTGGGCGTCACCAGCGGCACCGCAGCCCTGCACACGGCGGTCGGCGCGCTGCAGCTTGACCCGGGCGATGAGATCATCACCACCACGGTCACCGACATGGGCACGGTGATCGCGATCCTCCAGCAGAACCAGATCCCCATCTTCTGCGACGTGGATCGCCGGACGATGAACCTCGATCCGACGAAGCTTGAGGGGCTCATCAACGACCG
Source organism: Armatimonadota bacterium (assembly GCA_016869045.1). Lineage (GTDB taxonomy): Bacteria > Armatimonadota > Zipacnadia > Zipacnadales > VGFC01 > VGFC01. The sequence continues at coordinate 4,556 of VGFC01000217.1, read as the reverse complement.
CACGCGGGCGATCATCGCGGTCCACCTGTTCGGGCAGGCGGTGGACATGGACACGTTGATGCCCCTCGCGCGCAAGCACAAGCTGTATGTCATCGAGGATTGCGCGCAGGCGCATGACGCGGAATGGGATGGCCGGCGCGTGGGCACCATCGGCGACCTGGGCTGCTTCTCGCTGCAGCAGAGCAAGCAGATCACCACCGGGGACGGGGGAATCGTCATCACCAACGACGACGACCTCGCCCTCAACGCGCGCAACTTCCACGACAAGTTCTACGACCGCTCGGGCGAGAACCGGGGCGTGCTGCGGCTCGGGATGAACTACCGCATGACCGAGCTGCAGGGCGCCGTCGCTCTCGCGCAGACGCGGAAACTCGACTCGATCCTCGGCCGCCGCCGCCACACTGCCGAGCTGCTCACCTCCTACCTGTCGAAGATCGAGGGCATCATCCCGCCCTGGGTCCACCCAAAGGCGACGCACTCGTACTGGATCTACCCCTTCCAGATCGATGAGGCCGTGCTGGGCTGCACCGTGGCGGAGTTCCGCGCGGCGATCCAGGCGGAGGGCCTGCCGTGGGGCACGGGCTACGCGGGCGGCATCCCCATCTGCATGTACCCCGCGATCCGCGAGCACAAGGCCTACGGCGACAGCCTCTTCCCCTGGGAGCCGCCCTACGGCCGGTACGTCGAGTACCGCGAAGAGGACTACCCGGAGACCATCTGGGCCCAGGCCAACACCTTCGTGATGAACTGGAACGAGGGGATTACGGACGCCGACGTTGAGGACATGGCGCACGGCTTCCGGAAGATGGCCGAGCACTATCGGAAGCGCAGGTAGGGGCGCAGCGTGCTGCGCCCACCAGGCGTGGGCAGCTCACGAGCTGCCCCTACGCCGCTCACCGAGGCGCACTGTGGGTCTGTTCACGGGGGCGGATGTTGAGGCGCGACCCAGCCTCTGGCGCAACCGGTGGTTCCTGGCGTTGCTGGTCGCGGACCTGCCCGTGGACGCGGCCATCGGGCTGATCGTGGGCATGCCCCGGCTGGAGGCGGCGCTCGCGCAGACCGAACTCGCCATGCCGGCCGCCACGGTGCTCCTCATCGGGCTCGGGCATGTGCTTGCGAGCTGGTGGTGGATCATCCTGCCGCCGTTCGTGATCGCCCCGTTCCTCGTTGCGTGGCGTTGGCGGGACGCCTCGGTGCGCTGGCTGCAGATCGCGTTCATGGCTGAGCTGCTCCTGTTCGCGGCAGTCTGCCTCGCCATCCTGCTGCCGGTCAGGACCATCGTGAAGGCCAGCTAGTTCGCTGTCTCGTGTGAACCTTGGCATCTTCTGTCGCCCCTTCGGGGCTCAAGAGGGGGTGCCTCGCGATCCGGGGGCTGACGCCCCCGGCTGTTCATCCGACGCCCCCTTCGGGGGCTGAACGGCCCCGTGGGCGAGTGCCGTAAGCCCCGAAGGGGCGGTCGATGACTAGCCGGGGGTAAAACCCCCGGAATCGGAGTCCCCGTCTTGTCAAGCCCCGCAAGGGGCGACAGAACCGACACCATCACGAGTGACGGCGCACTAGCGCCGCCTGGGAGATGAGTCATATGCCCCGGCCCGGGTCTATCCTCTCTCGCCGGGACTTCGTGCGGCTCGCCGGAGCCGGGTCACTGCTTCTCCCCCACCTCCCCCTCGCAGGCAGGCAGACCATGGCGAAGATCGAGCGGATCGAGACCTTCCCCGCGCGCATCCCCACGATTGGGCGGTTCAAGTTCTTCGAGGGTCCCGCGGGCACGCCCCTGGGCCGACCCACGGTGATGATCAAGGTCACGGCGGACAACGGCACCGTGGGCTGGGGCGAGAGCGTGCCGATCCCGAAGTGGAGCTACGAGACGCTGGAGACGAGCGTGATCGTGATCGACAAGTACCTCGCGCCGGCGCTGATCGGGCGCGATCCCTTGGACTTCGAGGGCGCTCATGCGGCGATGGAGGCGGCGATTGCGCCTGGGCTGACGGTCGGGATGCCGATCACCAAAGCGGGGCTCGACATCGCGTTGCATGACCTCGCGGGTAGGCTGACCGGCAAGTCCTTCGCCGAGATGTGGGGCAAGCCGCGCGGCGGCCCGCTCACGCTGAGCTGGACGCTGAACCCGAAGACGCTCGACGAGACCGAGGGCCTGATCGAGCAGGGCCGGCAGCGCGGCTTCCGCAACTTCAACATCAAGGTCGCCCCCGACCCGAAGGTCGATGTCGAGCTGACGCAGATCGTGAAGCGGCTCGTGCCGGATGGCTTCCTGTGGGCCGATGCGAACGGCGGCTATGACCCGGCGACCGCGCTGGAGGCTGCGCCGAAGCTCGCCGAGGCGGGCGCGGATGTGCTGGAGTCGCCGATTCGGCCGAATCGCATCAGCGGCTACCAGGCCCTGAAGAAGCAGGGCGCGCTGCCGATCCTGATGGACGAGGGCGTCATCTCGCCGACCGACCTGGAGGAGTTCATCCGCTTGGGAATGCTGGACGGCGTCGCGGAGAAGCCGGCGCGCTGCGGCGGGCTCGTCTCGTGTCGGCGGCAGATTGAGATGCTCCTCGACGCCGGTCTGATGTGGCTGGGCAGCGGGCTGACCGACCCCGACATCTCCCTCGCAGCGACCCTCGCGCTCTTCGGTGCATACGGCCTGCGGAAGCCGGCGGCGTTGAATGGGCCGCAGTTCCTCACAGAGAGCGTGCTGAAGGAGCCGCCGCGGCCGAAGGACGGGACGCTGGAGGCGCCGACCGGGCCGGGGCTGGGGATTGAGGTGGATGAGGACAAGGTACGGGACCTGAGCCGCCGCACGGGACAGCTCTGACAGGGAGGTTCGACGATGCCGAACGCTGACTGGACGCGACGGAGCTTCATCGCCGGGTTGGGGGTGGGGGCGGGAGCCCTGCTGACCGGAGGCCGGGCGCTGCGCGCGCAGGGCGCCAACGACCGGCTCTCGCTCGGCATCATCGGCTCCGGTGGGCGCGGGGGTGCGCTCATGCAGGAGGCGCAGAAGTACGCGCAGGAAATGAACCTGGCTTTCACGGCGGTCTGCGACGTCTGGCGCCCGGCCCGTGAGCGCGCGGCGGCGAAGATCAAGGAGTGGACCGGCGAGGAGCCTCGTACGTTCAGCCGGTACGGTGAGCTGCTGGCGCTGGAGGATGTGGATGCGGTCCTCATCGCGACCCCGGACTTCGCGCACAGCCCAATCCTCGCGGCCGCGGCGAACGCGGGGAAGCACGCGTACTGCGAGAAGCCGATGGCCACCAACATGGCCGACGCAATCGCCGCGGCGGATGCCGTAAGGGCGAAGGGCGTGGTCTGCCAGATCGGCACGCAGCGGCGTAGTGACGGGCGCTACAAGGCGGGCGCGAAGCTCGTGCAGAGCGGGGTGATCGGGCAGGTGAGCGAGGTGCTCACGTGCGCGGGCGACAGCGGCCCCCGTTGGTCGCGGGGCCACGGTGATGTGAAGGAGGAGGACGTGGACTGGGAGGCCTACCAGATGGGCCTGCCGCCGCGCCCGTTCGACCCGCGCCGCTTCCGCTGCTGGCATTTGTACAAGGACTACACCAACGGCACGCCCGGCCTGTGGGGCGCGCACCTGATCGACGTGGGCACGTGGTTCATGGACGACCCGCTGCCGAAGTCGGGCGTAGCCTTCGGCGGCGTGTACGTCTGGAAGGACCGCGAGCTGCCGGACACGATGACCGCCCTCTACGAGTACCCGAAGGGCTTCATGCTCAACTTCACGATGCGCCTGGCCAACTCCTACGTCCCCGCCCCGGAGATCTTCCTCGGAACGAAGGGCATGTTCGACACGGGCTCGTGGACCGCCAAGCCGCAGGGCGGCGGCAAGGACAAGCTCGCGGCGGATGTGCCGCTGACCGACATCCCGCCGAGCGAGAATCACATGCAGAACTGGCTCTCCTGCATCCGCAACGGCGGCACGCCGAACGCGCCGGTCGAGGCAGGCTACGCGCACTCCGTGGCGGCCATCATCGCGTTCCACTCGTGGGACCAGGGGCGCCGGTTCATCTACGACGCGCAGAAGCGCGAGGTGAGGGAGGGGTAGGCTGACATGCTGGAGAGCGTCGTCCTCCTGCTTGCTCTGCCGATGGACATGCCGGACGCAGTGCCGGTCACATTCGCGCGCCCTCCGGTACTTCAGGACTCCGGCAATGAGTACCCGGTGCTGACCGAGGCCGACGACCCGGATGCAGCGGTGATCCCGGTCTCGAAGTGCTGGGGCGGCCCGTGGGCCGATGGGTCCCTGTGTGCTCTGGTTCCGCCCCCCAGGACGGCCACGCGCCCGGTGCGTTACGTGCTGCGCAGCCAGCAGGCGGAGCTCGGCGGCGCATTCGCCTTCGATGAGCCGGAGAAGGGCAGGATGCTAGTCCTCGAGCACGGGGAGAGCGTCCTTGCCTACAACTACGGGATAATGCTCGCCGAGGGCGTACCGGAGGACCGGCGGCGTTCGTGTTACGTGCACCCGCTGCTGGGGCTGGATAGCGAGCAGATCTCGGGGGACTTCGAGAGGGACCACTACCACCATCGCGGGCTGTTCT
>VGFC01000216.1 GCA_016869045.1 Armatimonadota bacterium | reverse complement strand
CCGGCTCCTGAGGCAGCGACGTCTCCCGGCGATGAAGCTCGGCGGCAGTTGGCGGCTCCGCAAGAGCGACCTCGATGAGATGTTCACCGAGACACTGGTAGACGAAGCCCTGATTGAGGAGGCGCAGCGTCGGCGCGCCACCAGCGAGGGCACCATCTCCCTGGCTCAGGTCAAGGAGCGGCTCGGGCTGTGAGCTACGAGGTGCGGTTCGAGAGGGCCGCGGATCGCGACCTCGACCGCCTTCCCGCAGAGGTGCAGCGGCGCGTCATCCAGCGCATCGAGGCCTTGGCGGACCACCCGCGACCGCCAGGCGCCGAGGCCTTGGGTGGCGCGCTTCACGGCCTGACGAAGCTGCGAGTCGGGAGCTACCGCATCTCCTACGAGGTCAACGACGAGCAGGGCGTCGTCACCATCATGGAGGTCGGCCACCGGCGCGACATCTACCGGCGGCTCCAGCGGAGGCGGTAAGCCACGCCGCCGAGCACGTCCTCGAAGCGGGGCGCGCGGACCTGGTCGCGATCGGCCGCACGCAGAATGAGGCGTCGGGGGAGGAGCGGAGGGGAGGATAGCGGCGGGAGTGACGGGCCAGGGCCAGGAGACACGGCGGTTGCCCCGGCCCATCTGCCGTCCGCTCCTTCCCTACGGGCTTGAGGCCGAGTTCCGTCATCGCCTCCTCGCTCCTGCTACCGAAGCCCTCTTCGTTCACTTGCTGCCGGGCGGTAGCTGACAGGGGGTGAGCCCGGCGCGCCCTCTATCGCGCGAGCAGATCGGCCACAGTGAGGCCGAGGCGAGCGATCAAGGCTCGGAGTTCCGCACCGTCCACCAGCCTGAGACGCCCCTGGTCCCGGCTCCACCCCTGGCAGTCTCCGCTGAACTCGGAGTTGGTGACTATCACGCCTTCTGAGAACGCGCTGTCGGCGGCGACGACGCCAGCCAAGCGCTGGGCCTCGCCAATGCCCACGGGCGACGATTGCAGCTTGCACTGCACGGCAACGCGCCTCTCCAGACCTGCCTCCTGCCGGGTGGCGAGGATGTCGATGCCCCGATCCCGCGTCACCTGGGTGAGCCTGACGCCATACCCCTGCGCTCGCCAAGCTGCGGCAACCAGCCTCTCGAAGTCGGTGGCGTGCCGCTTGCAGTCTTGCGTCCACTGGCGAAGTAGACCATCCAGGTCCTTGGGCTGGCCCCGAGTCGATCGAGGGTTCTGCAGGCCAAAGACCTCAAACAGCTCGTCCTCCGTGAGCCCGGTGCCCTCCACGTTGCTTTGGCTGTCGATGACCTCCTCGAAGAGGCGACGCTTCTCCTCCAGTATGCGAGCGATCCGCTGTTCCACGGTGTCTTCAGCCCAGAGGTGGTAGACAAACACCGTCTTCGTCTGGCCGATGCGATGGACGCGGTCCTCGGCCTGGCTTCCTGTCGTTGGGTTCCACCAGTGATCGAAATGCACGACGTAGTTGGCGGCTTGCAGGTTGAGGCCGGTGCCGCCGGCCTTGGTGGACAGGACCATCACCGGGCGAGTACTGGACCCGTTGAGAGCCGCCACGGCTTCGCGCCTCTGGGCGTCAGACATGCTCCCGTAGTAGGCAATTGGGTCGTGCCCGGCCTCTTGCAGACCCGCGCATATCTCCTTGACGCCAGCCTTCTCGGCGTACTGGGAGAACACCAGGGCCTTGTCCTGTCGATCGCCAACCATCGCCTCAAGCTGCTCCCGGAGCCAGAGGAGCTTCCCGCTCTCTCCCGTCTCGGGGTCGAAGTTGCATATCTGCTTCAGCTTCCCCAGCAGATCGAGAACATGGAACACGGTCACGCTCTCGCCCAGCTCGCGCAGGTGGACCACACCCTCGCTCTCAGCCAAGTCATAGGCGGCCCGCTGGCTCTCGGTGAGTTCGGGCCACTGCTCGATGACCACTTTGGGTGGCAACTGGTCGAGCACATCCTCCTTGCGTCGCCGAAGGAAGTAGGGACCGATCAGCTCTCTTGCTTGGGTGGGGGTGACGCCTTCGGCCGACCGGAGGGGCGCCCTCACCTCTTCCGGGGTCGCGCTCTCCTCGCTCGCGAACAGCCTGGGCTGGGCTGAAGCCGCTGCCGCGCGGAAGACCCGCGGCTCGATGAAGTCGAAGATCGAGACGAGGTCCTCCAGTCGGTTCTCTATCGGTGTACCCGAGAGGCCCCACCGCCTCGTTGAGCGTATGCGCTTGCACGCCTGGGACATGGCGGCCTTCGGGTTCTTGATCTTGTGGATTTCGTCGAGAACGACGAGGTCGAAATCGGACAGCAGCCTATCGACCTCGTCCACGTCCTGACGCAGTGTCTCGTAGGTCGTTAGGTGTACGTGTGCGCTGTGCTGCCACCAGAGCTCACGTACCTCCCTATTGGCCCGAATGGGCACAACGCTGAGATTGGGTGCCCACTTCTGCAGTTCCTGATCCCAGTTGGGAAGGACACTGCGCGGACAGACCACGAGTGCTCGGCGGATGCGGCCCGACTGGAAGAGCATACTCATCGCCACCGCAGCCTGGACCGTCTTCCCGGTGCCCATGTCGTCGCCGAGCAAGGCCGCGGGCCTCTCGGCCAGGAACGCCACCCCGTCCCGCTGGAAGGCGTAGAGGGGCTCAGGCAACACGAGAGGGTCCGCGAAGCTGAGATCGAGAGGCGGCGAGAGCACCGGGAGCAGGCGGTCCCACATGTCGAGGCCGATGTCGGCCAACTTGGGCTTGCGGGCGAACTCCTCGCGACGGCTCCGGGCCGGCGGCTCACGCTCCTCGGACGAGGTCAGCATGGGCAGAGGCACGTCCCCTCGTGGTGTCTTCCGGAAGACCTTGCCCGCCACCCGAGGCTTCGCCAGAGGCTTCAGCACGTTGGCGGAAACGCCAGGGGCCGCCGATACGGGAAGGACCGTGGTTGCGTGCTCCGCCGGAGCGAGCGGCACGAGGTCGACGCCCACGGCGCAGGGACTGAACGCCACAAGATCGGGGCCGGTGGGTGCGGGGCGAAGGAGGTCGAAGCGAATGAGACCGGTGTGAGGCAGGAGCAGCGGCGGGATGCGTACCCTACGTTCCCCGTAGCGCGGGTGCAGTAGGTCCGCCGTGAGGGGTGGCGTCGGGAGCCGTGCCAGGTCCCCGGTGGTGGGTGCGGGGGCTATGGCCTCGAAGGTCAGGCAGCCAACGTCGCACGAGCGCAGCGCATGGGTTCTGACCCTCGCGAGCCGCGGCCCGGGCAACTCCACAGAGACGGGCCTGGTCGCCGGATGGGCCAGGGGTGAGAGGCGCAGTGCGAGCCGAGTTCGGAGACTCGGGGAGGGGGCGGGGCTCCCGCTGGACAGGGCTCTCTGCACCTTCCCTCACCTGCTCGCAGGGTCCTAGACCTCGCGTTCCCCTTCCAGCTGCTCCAGGGCTGTCTTGACCCTCTCGAACGGCTCCATGAGATCCATCCGGCCAAACGCCTCCGCCAAGCGGCCACGCCATTCCGACGCGTCCGCCGCGTACCGAGGGTGAGCACGTAGCACGACCGGCTGGAACCTGCTCTGCGGACTCCGAAGCAGCGCCTCAGACGCGGCCGCTTCCTCCTCGACGGCGTCCGTCACCTCGAAGGCCTCGCCGTACCTCTCTACAAGCAGCACAGGATAGGTCGTGGCCGGGCGAAGCTCGAGAAGCATCTGGTCGGGCACCAACACGACCTCCGGCCGCACCTGGACCGCCTGCAGCAGCGGCGCACCAATCAGCTCTGTGGCGATGCACGGTAACAGCGATTCGCCGTACAGTGTTCGTTGCACCTTGGTTGGCCGAACGGCCTCCGTCGTGCACCTGAACTCAAGTGGCTTGCCCAGAGCGTCCGCCACCAGGACACCGCCGTAGTACCCCTGACCGTCGGCACTGTCGCGCATCGCCAGGAAGGCGACGCGTAACGCACCAGGGTCGCGTTCCTCTCGGGTCTGCTCGCTCATACGCCGATCGCCTCCCCTTGTGGGTGCTCGGAAGCCCTTCGCCTGGTCTTCCACATGCATCTGGCGCAGTCCTCCCTGAAGGGGTGTACCACCCGTGGGCGGGAGCCGCGTCCCGCGTGGGGTAGAAGCGCGAGACGAACTCGATGTGCTCGCGGCAGGTCATCCAGCCGTAGAGCTGAAGGTGCCCGGCGACGTAGGCGAAGCGCGCCTTTGTCTCGGGGAGGGGCTCCAGGCGCAGCTCCTCGCCGAGGATCGTCACGTGTCCGGAGTCACGGCGCAGGAGGCCGGTGACGATGTCGAGCGTGGTCGTCTTGCCGGCGCCGTTGCGCCCGAGGACCCCGAAAAACGCGCCGCGCGGCACCTCGAAGCTCAGGCCCCGAAGGGCCTTCGCGCGCGAATACGACTTCACCAAATCGCGGACCGCCAACGCAGGCTCACTCATCCGGCGCCCCTCCCGTCTCGAAGAACTGGTCGGCCAACTCCTCGAACAGCTCGCGCGCGAGGTCGGGGTCGATGTCCAGACTCGACGCCACGGCCAGCGCGTCGCGCAGCTTGACCCGGTACTCCGCCTCGCGCCGCTTGCGCGACAGCATGACCTGCCCGTTCGACACGAAGCTCCCCAGCGCGCCGCGGGTCTCCAGCACGCCAAGCTGATCGAGGTCGCTTGTAGGTTGGGCGCGGGAGCACACTATGCATCATGGGAGGCAGTGAGGGTGTAACCGTGGGATGGTCGGCGCGTCGATCTCCTGTGGGTGAGGCGGGGCGCGTAGGACGAGGGGTGTGACGGAAGGAGGGCGTCTGATGCCGAGTACGGCGATGGCACTTCTGAGCTTAGGGTTGCCGCTGCTGCAGCCGGGGCAGCCGCCGCTGCCAAACCCCGAGGGCGTGTGGATCGACTTCCGGAAGGGGGTGGAGTCGTACGGGCTGGAGTATGTGGAGGCGTTCCAGTGCTCCCACAAGGTGACCGAGATCGATGGGGTCGGTTGTGCCCAGACCGTCGCCGGCGGCACCGAGGGGATGGCCCTGCGATTCGAGGCGCCGCCCGGGATGATCCGGCCCGACCGGGACACGCTGACGTTCGAGGTCGAGGTCTACGACGGCGATCCCCACCCGTTCATGTTGATGGTGGAGTCCGCGATTTCGTCGGACGCGATGGGCATGGGCTTCTACCACGCCCTCCCCGGCGTCCAACGGCGGGGTACCCCGACGTGGCGCTGGGTGCGTTGGCAGGTGACGGACCCCGCGTTCTGCGATCCCGCCCGCGACGTCATCCGGTTCCAGTTCTTCGATCAGGGCTGGATCAATGACGGGCGGTTGCTGAGTCTGTCGCGGGTGCGGGTGACCCATGAGGCGGTGGTCATCCGACTGGAGCAGAACGCGGTCCTGTGTGGGGAGCGACTGCCGGTTACGGTGGAGGCCTACGACAAGGCAGGCAGCCCGCTGCCGGACGGCACGGAGGTGAGGCTGACGACGCGTCCGGCCGGAATGCTGGCGGAGTGCCCGCAGTCGGTGGTGCTGAAGGGGGGCAAGGTGCAGTTCGACGTTGTGGCGGGGAAGAAGCGGGGCACCGTGTCTCTGTGCGGGCTGGGAGGACAGGGGCAGGCGTGGGTCGGCAAGCCGATCTACATCCTGGCGGGGAAGGGCAACCTGGAGGACCGCACAGAGCTGGTCACGGGGGAGCAGATGGTAGCGAGGGCGCGGTTCCAGGGCGGAAGCATGACGGGGAGCAGCATCAGCACGTTCACGGACGATCAGGGCGAGGTGGCGCTCAGCGGACAGTGGTCGTTTGACCGGGAAGCGGGGCAGAACGGCTGGGCGGAGCTGGTCCTGGATGTGCCACTGCCGGGCGTGCCGCGACGCCTGACCGTGTGCATGGGCTGCCCCGACGGGAGCGTGGACTCGGTGTGGGCGCGGGTCAGGGACGCCCATGGCGAACTCTTCACCTACTGGTTGGAGGGCATAACGGACGGTCGAGCCCTGCCGGAGTACGCCGAGCGCGGGCTGGACTGCGGGGCGTTGTCCGGGCCGACTTACGTACAGGGGCCCGGGAGCTGGGACGGGGTCATGGACCTTCCGTGCACGCTGCATACCTTGAGCCTGCAACCCATGCCCAACGTGCAGCAGGCCGAGATCGACGTGTGGCGGATTGAGACGGACGTGACGGCGGCGTCAGAGGGTGAGTAGGGGGACAGGCAGGAATGTTGATTGCCAGCATGCGTAACGCTCGTTACGATGGGTGGGAATGTGACAGAGGAACAGCCTCCGCTGCCCCAAACCACCCACTACATCCTAAATGAGCGCCTTTGGTGCCGTTGATGATGTCAACGGGCATCTCACGCACCCATCGCGTCTAGGGATGCTCCACGTCTGGAGCGGGCCTCAATGATGAGCAAGCGTTACGCTGGTTTGGCAAACCACAGGAATGCCTGTCCTACGCGGAAAGGGGATGGTTCGATGGCTAGCAGCGACCTTGACTTGCTGGCGCGGTACGCGAAGGCGCGGGAGGCGGAGGCCTTCGCGGAGGTCGTCGCGCGGCACCGCGACATGGTGTACCGGACCTGCTGCCGCTTGCTGGGCAGTCGCCCGGACGCGGAGGATGCGGCACAGGAGTGCTTCCTGCAGTTGGCGCGGAGCGCGGGGAGCGTGAACGAATCGGTCGCCGGCTGGCTGCACCGCGTGGCGGTTCGCACTTCGCTGGCCCTGCGGCGCAGAGATCTAGTCCGCCGGCGGGCGGAACGGGAGGCCGGGAGCGTGACACCAGATCGGGAAGCCGGGCCGACTTGGGAGGAGATCAAGGACGAAGTCGATCAGGCCATCGACAAGCTTCCGGAGGACCTGCGCGTACCGTTGGTGCTGCATTTCCTGCAGGGAACACCGCAGACGGCGATAGCCGAGGAGCTCGGGGTGTCGCAACAGGCGGTGTCGCTCAGAATCAAGAAGGCGGTGGAGCGCCTGAGGCGACACCTGGGGCCGGCGGGTGCGGCGCTCTCGGTGGCCGGTCTCGCAGCGCTGGTGGGGAGCGGCTCCGCGGAGGCCGCCCCGGCGACGTTGGTGGCGGGCCTGGGTCGGATCGCGCTCGCGGGCGTTCCGCCCTCTCCACCGACCGCCATTGGGACGGCCATGATCGGGCACGCGGCTGCCATGTCGGCGGGCACGAAGACGGTGTGCGTGCTTGCGGTCTGCGTGGCGGTCGGGGCGGCGGTGCAGCAGACCACACAAGGACGGCTGACCCTGAGTCGCTCGCCCGACGGCGCGGCAACCGCAATAGCGCAGCCGCACCGCTCGTCGATGACGCCGGAGTTACCAGGTCTCCCGTCGGCCAGGAACAAGGTGCCGGAAGGCCGCTCCTCCCGCGACGAGGCCGCTGCATCGGCCTCTCTGACGGCAGGGCGCGGGTCTCCGGACAGGGCGAGGGCCTCGGCCCTCCGTCGGTCGCAGTCAGGGCCCGCGCCGGCTCCCCATCCGCGGACGCGCAGGGAAGAGGCGCCGGTTCCGTCCCGGCCTGAGGTCCCGCTGAAGAAGAGCGTCCCACCGGTTCGGATCGCCCAGGAGCCGGGGGCCGGGATGGGGCCGGAGGTGCCGGCAGCGCCGCCGGGCACCCGGACGGCTCACCTGAAGGGGCGCGTGCTGGGTCCTGACGGACAGCCCGTTCCGGGGGCGGAGGTCGGTGTGACCTCGAACAGCAGGCCGCTCGTGACCCCGGAGAAGATCTTCACTGGCAAGTGCGCCGACACGGGGGAGTTCGACCTCGCGGAGGAAGCGCAGGACTGGCAGCAGTTCTGGACCGTGTTTGCCCGCCAGGGAACCGACCTGATGGGGGCGGCGACGGTCGCCAAGGAGGACGAGGGGAAGCCCATCGATGTGCGGCTTCAGCCTGTCGGGTTCATCCACAGCTCGGTCGTGACCCCAGCAGGGACGCCGCTGCCGGGCATCGCGACCTACATTCGGGCCGGCAGGCAGTGGCCGTTGCTGCTGCAGGGACCGGGAACGGACGAGAAAGGGGAACTGCTGGCGGGCCCGTTGCCGGCCGGTCTGGAGCTCGGCCTCCAAGTGGTCTCGGAGGTACACCACCTCGTGCCGCAGGACGTGTGGAGGGACCACGAGATCACACTCCAGCCCGGGCAGACGTACGAACTCCCGCCGCTGACGCTCGACCCCCAGGGGCGCTCGATTGAGGGCGTCCTGGTGGACGGCGACGGAAAGCCGCTGCCCGGGGCTAGGGTGGCTTGCTACCTTCCCAGTTGGCCGGTGAACTCGGCAACGGCAGACGAGCAGGGCCGCTTTGAGCTGACGAAGCTCCCGGTGGCAGGCTACGATGTCTGGCTGATTGCCGCCGACACGGCCAAGGGGCTGTACGTCATGGCTCCCGTCGATCCCGACGCCGGCGAGAAGGCGCGCCTGGTGCTGAGGCCCTTGACGAGCGCGTCGGGCTTCCTCAGCGGCCCCGATGGGCAGGTACTCGGGAACGTCCGTGTGCAGCTGTTCTCGATGGTGAGGGGCCTCCAGCAGGGGATCACGACGTACATGATGTTGAACAGCGAGTGGGTGTCGCGCCCGGAGCCTGCCAATACGACCGCGGACGGGGAGTGGGAGATAGGCGGGCTCGTCCCCGGCGGCACGTACGCCCTGCAGCCGGAGATCCCCGGCGCCTATCTGGACTTTGAGGGCGGGCTCTTCGAGGTGGACCGCGAGGGGAAGCCGACCGACCTCGGGCTGATGATGATGCGGTGAGAGGGAAGCGGCGTTTCGGGTTGAGCGGCTCACGGCCTGCGCCAACGGTGCCACAGCATCTCACGCGCGGGCCGCGCGTGCCACTGTCTGTGCTACGACGGTGGAGGCAGAGGCGGGAGGTCGGCGAGGCCGGTGACGAAGATGGGGGAGCCGGAGAGTGTGAGGTTGGCCTGCCCCTCGTCCACGTTCAACTCCAGCGCGTTGCCCATGAGGTCAACGACGGAGACCGTGCCCTTGGCGGGAAGGCGAAGGCGCTCGAAGCGGGACCAGCGGTTCTCCCACGGCATCGCGGGGCGGCGGCCGCGGTTCGCGATCTCCGCCCAGCTACCGTCGAGTTCGTGCTTCTCCCGGTAGGACCACATCACGTGGACCTGCGCCACGCCATCCTTGCCGAAGGCGTAGGCGTACAGCTCCGGGTCGCCCAGGTCGCGGCGGCCGAGGAAGTCAAGGCCCGCGAGCTGGGAAGTCATCGAGGCGTACGCGAGATACGCGGGCTTGGGTGAGAGGTCGCTGTAGAGCAGCCCGAAGTTGTGCTCGACATCCCCGGGCTTCGGGATGGGCGCGAACCACACGCCATCCTGGAGCTGGTACCACTCGACGACCTGCGCGCCCCATTCGAGGCAGACCATGTAGGTGCGGATGAGGTACTCGGCGCTGGTGCGCAGGTCCAGCCCGTACCTGCCCGGCGGCGTGGGTGCGTAGATCTCGGTGACCCAGAAGGGCTTGTCACCGTACCTCGCCAGGGCCTGCTTCAGCGTGCGGAGCTGCGGGATGAGGGACCAGAACTCGCCCTCGTGGTCCCACTCGGGAGCGCGTGGGAACGAACCCGGGTGCACCGAGAGCACGTCGATCAGGCCCCACGCGCCGCACTCCCCCCAGCCATCGAGGTAGGAGGCCTCGATCCCGCCGAGGCCGTGAGGCATGACCTTCGCGTTCGGGTTCGCGGCCAGGAGCATCTCGCGGAAGGGCTGCAGCGACTGCTCGGAGTACGTGCGCGCGGCGTCGCGTTGGGGCGCGGGGTCCACGTGGGGGTTGAGCTCGTTGCCGAACTCGAAGCGATCGCTCACGTCGCCGAAGCGCGCTAGCGTCGCGCGCAGCGTGTCCTGCCAGTTGGGTTGCGCGGTGATCTCGTGGCCCAACTGCACGTGCGGAAGAATGCCGTGGCGGCGCAGGATGCCGACCTTGGCGCGCGCGGCCTGCTCTTCCTCGGGCGTGACATCGGGCTTCACGGGGAAGGGGCAGGTCCTGAGCCAACGCACACCGATTCGCTCGGCGAGGGAGGCGACGCGTTCGAGCGGGAACTGGTCGGGGTAGAGGCTCGGGTTCGCGATGAGAGCCGCTAGGCCGAAGGGGCTCTCGGGATCGACGTCGGGCTGATGGCGCTCGTCGAGGAAGGCCATCGTCTTCCAGTGCTCGCGTTGCCACTCGCCGGCCTCGACGCGGACGCGCACGAAGAGGAGGCCGCTGCGGTCGTACCGCAGCGTGAAAGGGCGGTCGAGGTCTTCGCCGGGCCCGAGGTTGAGGTCGGTCGGGGCCCTCGCTGCGGTCTCGCTGCCATAGTAGTCGTGCACGTCCCACGAGAAGCGCGCGGCAACGGGCTGCGAGGTCACGTTGGCCACGCGAAGGAGCATCTCGGTCGGATTGCCGGGCGTGTAGACCGAGGGGTCGTCCCGGTCGCCCAGCGCGACCGAGAGGGGATAGCCCTGGAAGATCGCGGCGAGGTCCTCGGCGGTCGCCTGTTCGGCCTGGAGGATTGCGAAGGTGAAGGTGGTCTCGGAGGGCGACTCCTTCGGGAGGCCGGCCTTGAGGAAGGCTGCGCGCTGCGCGTCGCCGCTGTAGATCCAGTCGGGGTCATACCAGTCGGTGACGAAGGCGATACGGGGCAGATCGGCGAGCTGCACGGTGCGGACTTGGCACTCGAAGTCGGGGTAGGGCGCGTCGCCGGGGATCTCCCAGTCGTGGGCGCCGGTGGGCGCAACCCAGCGGATCGTGGGCACGGTGGAGGCAGCGGTGATGGTCGAGGCGTACTGCCACCGGAAGCCGGTAGTCCAGGGGAAGAACCCCTTCGGCTCGCCGGTGTATCCGACCGTCCACTTCATCCGCACGCCGCGCGGCGTCTCGGTGAGCAGGACCGAGACGCTGGCCTGCTCGGCGGCGGGACCGGTGACCGCGAACTGCAGGACGCTGCCGGCGTCCACGTAGCCGGCGTCGCGGACCTCGGCGGCAGTGAAGGCAGGGCTTCCATCCGCGAAGACAGCCTCATAGCGGACCTCACCGATGACGGGCCGGGGCGCACCGTTGGTCACCAGCACAATGCGCATCGGCTCGCCCGGAACGGCCTCGACGGCGAGGCGAGGTTGCTGGGCAGAGGCAGAGACGGAGCACATGAGGGCAAAGACCGCAAGCAGTGCGACAGGCGTCGGCAAGGTGACCGCCAACAGGGGACAGTCCATGCGTCTCGGCCCCGCTGCACGGGGCCGAGACTTGGACAGTCCCTGACAACGTCCGAGGCGCATGGGGCTCCTCAGTGGCTGCCCTTGAGGCCGGCGGACATGACCAGCTGGAGGATGAACTTGTGGCCGTTGCTCTCCTTGGCCCTGTCCGGGAGGACCTCGATGCGCAGCGTGTGCTTGCCGGGCGGCAGGTTGCGGGCCACAGTTTCGTAGCACGAGTGGCCGCCCCAGTCGGCACTGAACCAGCCATCCACCGTTACCGGGCCGGCGTCGTCTACCTGCAAACGGGCCATGCCCATGTCGCCCTTGATCTTCCAGCAGGCGACGCTGACCGCAGTGCCCTCCACCTGGAACTCGAGGGTGCTGCCGGGCTCGGTGGCTTCCCAGGTCTTTCCGAAGGGCCACATGTCGCCGTTCGCCCAGCCCGTGTTCGCGACGGGGACGAGGGCGTTGGCGAAGGAGGTGAACTCGAACACGTCGCTGATCAACGGCGCGGGGATCGGAAGGATGGGGGAGAGGGCGACATCCGGGGGAAGGTCGGCGAGGACCTTCGCGAGTACCTTCGTGATGAAGGTCGCGCAATAGGCGTGGCCGCGATCGTTGGGGTGGACCATGTCGGCCTCGACGTCCTCCCACTTCAGGCGCTTCGCCTCGATCTCGGGCCAGAGCGCGTCGCGGAAGCTGACCATCGGGAGGCCGTAGTGCTCGCCGATCCTCGAGTGCCACTCCTGCGCGTTAGCGCCCGCGTTGTTCATCGTGAAGAGCAGCATCATCGCGGGTTGGTTGGGGAGCTTGAGGATTTGGCGCGTGAGGCCCTCAAGGGTGTCGGCCGCGTCCTGGTTGTTAGGGTCATTCACCGCGTACTCGGCGATGACGAGGTCAGGCTTGTGGACGAGGAGTTGGCTGGGAGCGCGGTGCGCGCCGAGGTTCGAGCCGGTCGCGCCGATGCCGGCGTTGACGAAGCGGATCGTCGCCTGCGGGAAGGTCTGGCGCCACCACTGGGCGACGAGATTCCCGTAGCGGTTCTCCTCCTTGCTGGCCGAGGCGCCGGCGGTGATCGAGCCCCCGATGACCGCCACGACCACCTCCTCGTTGCGGCGGGCCTTCGCCAGGACGTGCTGCAGGCGCGAGGTGTCGCCCACCGTCACCAGGGAGCGAGCGAGGATGTATCCCTCGTCTCGGGCGACGGCGAGGCCACAGAGGAGAGGCAGGAGGAAGAAGGCGAGGAGGGCGCACTTCATGGGGCGACTCCTTGGGTGAGTGTCGGGCTTGATGGCCATGCACATAGTAGCGTGGCGGGGTCGTTGTAGATTCCCTAATCGCCGTCAAGCGGTTTTTCGGCTGGTTAGGGAATGAGCATGACAATCGGTCCAACGTGAGCTGGTCCGCAGCACACGTGGGTGGTCATCGACAG
>VGFC01000215.1 GCA_016869045.1 Armatimonadota bacterium | reverse complement strand
CAAGGCAGCCTCCACGGCCCGCTCACGTACTCCGGCATAGGCTTCGGACCGGCGCGCGAGCACGGCGCGGGCCTGCTGCGCTTCGCCGAGTGCGAGTTCACCGGCCCCTTCCCCTTCGCGCAGGTTGCCCTCCGCGACGACGCGGTCCCCGTCACCGCACGGATCACGGGCTGGAGCCCCTTCATCCCGCTCAATGACCGCGATTCGTCGATGCCCGTCGCGATCCTCGACGTGACGCTCACGAGCACACGCGAGCGGCCCGTCCATGCAGTTCTGGCCTTCAGCCTGGGGAATGTCTGTGGCCATCCGGAACTCGGTCGGTGCGTGAACCGCCTCGTGCGTGAGGATGGTTGTTCCGGCCTGCTGATGACCACGGAGAAGCACGATCCCTGCTCGCCGCGTTTCGGCACGCTGGCGCTGCTCAGCCCGCACCAGGACATCACGTGGGAACTCTCGCGCGGGCCCGGCCACTGGTTCGCGCTTTCCGAGGACCTGCTGTTCGGCTTCGGCGAGACCGGCCGCTTCCCCGACCACGCGAGCATGGAGCCTTCGCCCGATGGGCAGGGCGCCATCGGCTCGCTCGGGCTGATCGTCGATCTGAAGCCCGGCGAGGAGCGCACGCTAACCTTCGTGCTCGCCTGGCACTTCCCCAACTTCGAGAAGTACTGGGACACCGGCGCCTGTGACTGCGCACCCGTGACGTGGCCCAACTACTACGCCTCCCTCTGGCCCGATGCTGAGGCCGTCGCGCGAGAGGTCATCGAGCGCTACGCGGAGTTGCGTGCCGCCTCCGAGCGCTTCCGCGACGAGCTGTTCGCCTCTACGCTGCCTGAGCACGTGCTGGACGCGGTGAGCAGCCAGCTGGCGATCCTTCGCACCCCCACGGTCGCGCGGCTCCCGGACGGCACGCTGTACGGCTGGGAGGGCTGCCACGCGAACGCGGGCTGCTGCCCAGGCACGTGCACGCACGTCTGGAACTACGCGCAGGCCGTCGCGCACCTCTTCCCGCAGCTTGAGCGCGGGATACGAGAGATCGACTTCGCGGTCAACCTCCGCGAGTCCGACGGCCACATGCAGTTCCGCATGGAGCTGCCGCCCGGAACGAAGGCGGGACACGGCTTCCACGCCGCCGCCGACGGCCAGATGGGCAACGTCCTGCGCTCCTACCGCGAGTGGCAGATCAGCGGCGACGACGCCTGGCTCGAGCGCCTCTGGCCCTCCGCGAAGAAGGCCTTGGAGTACGCCTGGACCGACTGGGACAAGGACCGCGACGGGTTGCTGGAGGGCGTGCACCACAACACGCTCGACATCGAGTACCACGGCCCGGAGACGGTGTGCGGCAGCCTCTACCTCGCCGCCCTGCTGGCGGGCGAGCGCATGGCAAGCTACTTGGGCGACGAGGCTTCAGCCGAGGAGTACCTGCGGGTCTACGAGAGCGGCCGCCGGCTAACTGACGAGACGCTCTTCAACGGGGAGTACTACTTCCAGCGCATCACCGACGACGCGCCGTACCAGTTCGGCGAGGGCTGCATCATCGACCAGGTCATCGGCCAGTGGTACGCGCGGATGCTGGGCCTGGGCGACATCCTCGATCCCGAGCATGTGAAGAGCGCCATCGCCGCCGTCTTCCGCCACAACTTCCGCAGCGACTTCCGGAGCCACCACAACCCTCACCGCGTCTACGCTCTCGGCGATGATCGGGGCCTGCTGATCTGCACTTGGCCGCGCGGTGGGAGGCCTCAGCGCCCCCTGACGTACGCCTACGAGTGCATGATCGGCTTCGAATACCAGGTCGGCGCCCATCTGATCTACGAGGGCTTCCTGCGCGAGGGTCTGACCGTCTGCCGGGCCATCCGCGACCGCCACGACGGCCTGAGACGCAACCCGTACAACGAGTTCGAGTGCGGCAGCCACTACGCGCGCTCGATGGCGAACTACGCCTACCTGCTCGCGCTCTCCGGCTTCCGCTACTCCGCCGTCGAGCAGTGCCTCTACCTCGCGCCTCGCCTCAGGGCCGAGAGCTTCCGTTGCTTCTTCTCGACCGAGTCCGCCTGGGGGTCCGTCCACTTCCGCCGCGAAGCCGATGGTCTCACGCTGACCGTCGCGCCGGTCGAGGGGGAACTGCCGGTCGCCGCAGTGGTGGTGGATGACTTCCGGCCCGACGCAGACCCGAGCGCTCCGGGTCTGAGCCTCATGCTACGCGAGGTCCGCGTCGCCACGCCGGAGGAGCCGCTCGAACTGCAGCTGCCGCTCTGATCCGGGCTGACCACACCCTACTGATCATCGCCTTGACGTTCTCTCGCCACTCTCTCCAGAGCCGCCAGGGCCCGCTGTTTGTACTCGGCCATTGGGAAGAACGTGTACGCCTGTTCATAGTCAGCCGCGGCGGCGGGGTAATCGCGCAGCCCCTCATACGCTTCGCCGCGCTTGAAGTAGACCATTCCGTCGTGCGGGTAGTGCTTCAGCAAGTCGCCAAAGAGGCTCTCCCCCTTCCGACGGTTCGTCAGCATCTCGCGTCTGGCGGCCTCTGCCATGTGCATGATCTCACGCCACGGGGCCTCTCCCCCGGTCCACGCGAGACCCTTCTCATTGGTTCCAGGAATGGGAGGGCCTGCGCCGAATGGCTCATCGCCGACACTTGGGCTGCGTCCCGCCGGGGCCCGTCGGTGTCCTCGAACGCCAGTTGCTCCAGGTGCCGGGAAGGTCGTTTCGATCACCAGGCACGGCACCGAGGCCCGGTTGCACGCGGTCAGCATGAGGTCGCAGTACGGCCCCAACTGAGGGTGGTCCGCCAGCGGCTTGGTCACATAGGCGACCCGCGCGATCCCGAGATGTCCGATCTGCTCGGCGACACGGGGGACCATTGGCCCAACCTCTTCTGCCAGAAGGAGGTGGTCGTAGTCGCGGACTGGCGTCTCAGGCGCTACAAGCCCGTACTCGCCGGACAGGATGAAGTAGGGGATGCCCAGGTCCAGAGCTGCCGCCGCCACGGAGACGATGTGCTCCCCGAGGTAGCGCGAGGCCGCCGGGATCTCCCCAGCGACGTGACTCTTCGAGCGTGAGCAGTACGTACACAGCACGTGCATTCTCGCTCCTCCACGCTGAACGCCGATCACGCGACAACAGGTGAGCGGACACAGCAATGCGCACCGAGGAGAAGGGGTCAGTGTCCAGTGCCGGCCAACGACAGCTCCAGGTCAACCCTCTCACACCCCTCCTCAACCGCCTTGAGCATGGCCTCGGCGTCCTCGTCGGAGATGGACCCGAAGGCCGCGCTCCACCGCCGGATCGGGGGGTCGCCCTCGCGCATGCCGCGCAGGACGTTCAGCAGAGCCCGGAGGTTCTGCTCAGGCAAGCGCTCCAGCTCCGTCAGGATTGCCTCTCGAAGCGCTTCGGTCATCCTGCTCACCCCCTCGCAGGATTCGTCCTTCGTGCGCACTACTCCACACAGGCATTGTACCCCGGCACTCGCTCTCACGCAAGGACCTTCCCGGCCGCGCGCAGGGCCTGCATCCGTTGCAACCATTTTCGGGCGCGGTTTCAGGTTCGTAGGAGGGATCGGGTGTGCAGCGGTGTATAATGCCCGCGTTCGACCCATCCCCGGAACGAGGTGCGTGCGGCGATGAGCCGTAGCGACAGCGCCGCAACGACCATGGGTGACGAACTGACCTCCGGAAGCCGGTCGCTGACCCAGCCGACCCCCTCCCAACTGCAGGCCCTGTGGGTGCCGATCGTGCTCTTCATCGCGATCTCGGTGGCCGACACAATCAGCTCGGTCTACATGCTGCTGGGCGGCCTGATGGAGGAGTACAACCCGCTGATGCGCTGGGTCTGGCATGCCGGTGGCGTCCTGGGGTTCGTCAGCGTAAAGGCCTTCCTGACCATCGTACCCGTCTGGTTGTTCAACCACCTCAAGAGTCGGCGCTACGGCCTGGTCTACCGCGCGGTATGGCTGACCGTCCTCGGCTATGCCGCCATCTACGCCCTCCTCTTCTGCCTCGCCAACTACTGAAGACTCGCCCGTTGCTCTTCTCGTTTGCCAATGGGCCCGGAGGACCATCCGTCGTTGTTCCCTCAACCGTCCGGCGGCACGAGGATATCGAGGTCACGCTGTCCCGCCTGCGAGGGCGGGCGCTCGAACAGCGCGCGCAGTTCGGTGTTGATCCGCGCGTCATCGCCCTTCGCCCTCCAAGCGCGGTACTGCCCCGCCAGCCACAGGTAACGGTCGAGTTCGCGATACGAGGCCCGGATGCCCGACAGCACGCGCAGCCGATCCAGGTTCACGACGAAGGCCTCGTACCGGTTGCTCTCGGGCTTCCATCCGCCCCGGCCCAGGTGGAGCTTCACCATCTGCTCGCAGTAGGAGTCGAGAATCGGGAAGCGCTCCGCATCCACGAAGAAGTGCGCGATCTTCGAGGCGAAGCTGAAGTGCCTGGAGGGCGGCAGCGAGGCGATGGCCGTGACCAGCGCGGCGGGCTCCTGCGGCGGGTCCCGCATGACCTCCGCAAGGTGCTGAGCCATGCGCGCGATCGCGTAGACACGCGTGGAGTACAGGTCATCGATCGCGGCGCACTTCAGCAGACACGCCTCCACGCTGAAGTCCGGGCACCGCCGCCGCAGAAGCGCAAACGCCCCTTCCGCGCCCGCGAGGATCGTCAAGCCGGCTGCCAGTCGCGCCGCCGCCTCGATCTGCTCCTGCCGAATGGGCACGAAGCCCGCCGGGGGAGTGAACTCCGGTGGGAGCAGCTCGTCGCTGTCCGAGCAGACCAGCACGTCGCCGTCCGGGTCCCTCGCGATCCGCCACGTGCCGTGGACCTCCGGGTCGTACAGCACGCGCATCCCCTTCCCGACCCGGAACAGGAAGTCATACCGCTCGTCATCGGCGAGTCGCGGGCGCTGGTTCTCCGGATACCGCACCCGCGCCGGCTGGTTCACCGTGCAAATCGCGATGTGCGCATCGAGACTGCCCTTGTTGGTCCCCGGATGGCGCCCGAGCACCCACGCCCCGATATCCGCATTACTGAACGGACTCGGCAACGCCTCCGCCGCCTCCCGCACCATCTCCCGGATCAGACGCTTCTCGTGTGCCACGGTTGGCGACACCTCCCGGACTCCACGCGTGCTGCGATGGTTCCGCCCCGCCCATTCCCGCCTGCGCCCCGGCCACCTGCGCTGTCGGCAGCAATCCGGGTCGCTGCCGTGGGAGCGCGGACGCCCTCGTCCGCCGCGGTGGCCCGGCCGTTGCCGTTCTCCGCAACTCCACAGCTCCCGAACTCCGCCTCTCCCGCCGTTGCCGCCCAAAAAGCGTTTGACAATCCGGGGCAGGTTTGGTACTGTCAGTGCCCGCTGGGCGGGCGTTCGCCGGTGGGTGAGCGCGCCTGCCCGGTTGCCGTTTTCCGGGCGCTAGAGACCCATCCAGCCGGACTGGCGAGGCCATCACAGCTTGAGGGCGCGCTCGGTCGGCGGGAGTGCGGGAGAATCGAACTGCCGGGGCCTGCGGGGCCGGCAGGAGATGCGGAGCTGAAGGGGACCAGAGCAGATGGCTGAACTGAAGGAGTCGCGCGAGGAACTCGCCGGGATGGAGCTGGAGGATCGAGTCCTCCGCGTAGACCGTGTGCGCAAGACCGTGAAGGGCGGACGCATCCCGAGTTCGCGGGTCATGGTGGCCGTGGGCGACGGCCGCGGGAAGATCGGCATCGGGATGGGCAAGGCGCGACAGGCGCCGGACGCCATCCGCAAGGGAATCGACCGCGCGAAGAAGACCATGATCACCGTGCCGCTGGACGGGTTGACTATCCCGCACCCCGTGCAGGCGAAGGTCGGAGGCGCGGAGATTCTGCTCAAGCCCGCGTCGCGCGGGACGGGCATCATCGCGGGCGGCGCGGTGCGGCACATCGTCGAGCTGGCCGGCATCCGCGACATCCTCAGCAAGTCCCTCGGCAGCCAGAACGTCCTCAACCGCGCGAAGGCGTGCTTCGCCGCGCTGAAGCTGCTGCAGAACCCCGAGGACGTCGCGAAGCGGCGCGGGAAGAACGTGCGCGAGATGACCGGGCGCGAAATCCACAGCGCCTACGGGGACGTCGCTCCTACGGTCGTGATCGAGGATGAGGCGCACGAAGTGGCGATGGAAGAGGCGGGCGGGGACTGGTAGACGGCGGTTCCGGGTCTCGGGTTTCGAGTCTCAGGTTACGGCTTAGCACGGGCAGGTGGCGCGGGGAGCGCTGCCTGCCCGTTTCGTTTGGCGGAGGGATTCGGGGGTAGGCGGCGGAAGGTGAGAGGACGACGGTACGGATGGGGGACACGCCATGACGAATGCGGAAGCGCGGCCGATACGGACCGCGAAGGCTCTGAGCGATTCGGTGGACCGCGCGGTAGCGGAGACGCCGATCATCGACATGCACACCCACCTGTACGCGCCCGCGTTCGGATCGCTGCTGCTGTGGGGCGTGGATGAGCTGGTCACGTACCATTACCTGATCGCCGAGGTGCTGCGCACCGACCGCAGCGTGTCGCCCGGCGAGTTCTGGGCGATGACCACGCCCCAGCGCGCGGACCACATCTGGCGCGTGCTCTTCGTCGAGAACGAGCCGATCTCCGAGGCAAGGCGCGGCGTACTCACGACGCTGAAGCAGCTCGGGATCGCGCCCGGCCCGAACGGGCTGGCGGAGGCGCGGGAGTACTTCCGGGACGTGACCGTCGAGCAGCATGTCGATACGGTCCTGCGGCTGAGCAACGTGTCGTCCGCTGTGATGACGAACGACCCGTTCGACGACGCGGAGCGCGCGGTGTGGCTGAGCGGGCCGGAGATGGACCCGCGCTTCCGGGCGGCAATGCGGATCGACCCGCTGCTGAACGCATGGGACACTGCGGTGCCGAAGCTCAAGGCGATGGGGTACGGCGTCAGCCCCGTGTTCACGCAGGCGACCTACGACGAGGTCCGCCGCTTCCTGGATGACTGGGCGGACCGGATGGACCCGCTCTACTTGGCGGTGTCGCTGCCGAGTGACTTCGCGTACCCGGCGGGAGACGCGCGGTCGCGGATCATCGCCAACTGCGTACTGCCCTTCTGCCGCGAGCGCGGGCTGCCGTTCGCGCTGATGGTGGGCGTGAAGCGGCTGGTGAACCCCGACCTGCGCCTGGCAGGCGATAGCGTCGGCAAGTGGGACATGAACGTGCTCGATCGGCTGTGCGCCG
Organism: Armatimonadota bacterium; assembly: GCA_016869045.1. Lineage (GTDB taxonomy): Bacteria > Armatimonadota > Zipacnadia > Zipacnadales > VGFC01 > VGFC01. The sequence goes on along the minus strand of VGFC01000215.1, from coordinate 5,353 downwards.
AGAACCCCGAGGTGCGCTTCCTGGTCACTGTCCTCGCGCGCGAGAATCAGCACGAGCTGTGCGTCACTGCGCGGAAGTTCCCCAACCTGCTGCCGTTCGGCTGCTGGTGGTTCCTGAACAACCCGAGCCTGATCCTGGAGATGACGCGGATGCGGGTGGAGCTGCTGGGCTTCAGCTTCGTGCCCCAGCACTCCGACGCGCGCATCCTCGACCAGCTCGTCTACAAGTGGGAGCACTCGCGGGCTGCAATCGCCACGGTCCTGAAGGAGAAGTACGCGGACCTCATGGCGACCGGCTGGCCGCTGACCGACGGCGACATCCGGCGGGATGTGGAGCAGCTTCTCGGAGGGAACTTGAGGGCGTTTGCCGGGTAGAGGGCGTGATGAAGATCGTGTTGAACTAAGGCGTATCGCGGCTCTGGTGAGCCGCGCCACGAGTCCTCCATGGCTTGTGGGGCGGCTCACCAGAGCCGCCAGTACCGTTCCCCAACACAACGTGAACCACGCCCCCACACTGCGCGCGTCAGGGCGTGGCGTGGGCGACAGGCGCGAAGCGCACGACGTGCGGGCCCTGGTAACTGGTGCGCGGCTGACAGATGAAGGTCGAGGTCTGCGTCGCCGCATCCCACGACAGCGCCACCCTCTCTGCCACCGTCAGCCGCGAGTTGTCGCCGACGCGCTCGGCGGCGGTCACCGTGAAGGGCGACACGCGCTGTCCCGCATGGTCGAGGAGGACGATGGTCCCCGCCGGCGGCAGCAGCTCCCCCTGGACGGTCAGCGTTCCTTCGGTGGAATCGAGGGCGACGAGCGGATGATCCCCTGAGGGCGCGGCCTCCAGCGCCAGCCCTCCCCACGTCACCTTCCCATCCACCACCGTCGCGTCGCTTGCGGTCAGCACCACCAACTCCGCAGTGGCACTCAACGGCTTGCCCTGCCATTCGACCGCCAGCTGCTGCGGCCGCAGAAGCAGCAGGTCCGTGCGGTCGGCGACGGCGATCTCCACCGCGAGTGCGACGCCGGGCCACTCTAACCGCCGCACACTCGTGACCGCCGGCGTTCCGGCGAGGGGGTCGAGCACCGCCGCGAAGAGCGATTCGCCGCCGTTGCGGCGGAGCGCCGCAAACGGCCGCCAGCAGTCGCGCAGGTTGTTGTCATTCTCCTTGGCGCCGCGCACCGCAGGATTGCGGCCGACAACCAGCTCGTCACCCGGTTGCGTCAACACATGGGCCCGCAGCGTCGCCGGGCTGCCTTCGAGCGTGTACTCGAGCGCGCATGACGCCGGTAGCGGTCCCTTCACGCGCTGCAGGTCCCGCAGGTAGCCGTACGCGTACCCCGGGCGCGACGCCAGGCCACACTCGCCCTCGTTCATCGCCTCGGCGTACTCGACACCTGACGGCACGAGCGTCTCCAGCGCCTCCGTCGGCAGTGCCTGACCGCCCGCCTCCGCGCGGACGCTACCCGGCAGGTCGGCGCATCCGTGCAGGAAGTAGTCGTGCTGCTGCCCACCGGCGACCTCGAACAGATCCACGAGGTACTGCCCGGCAACCGCGACCAACGTGCGGCGATAGGTCTGCGCGCGATTCGGGTAGACCGTCCGGTTGTCCACTGACACGACCTGGCAGTTCGCCTCGGACGCGTGGAAGTACCGCAGCGCTCCGTACGTCGTCCGGTCCGAGACCTGGGTCAGGCTGTCGATGACCACCGTGTTATGCGCCGCGGTGGGCAGCGTCCAGGCGCGGTCGCGGCTGTGGCTGTAGCCCAGGTCTGACAGCATCTCCTGCCCCTGGCAGAAGATCAGCAGGCTCAGGCCGTCATCGTGTTGGTGCCCCTGACCCGCGGACCACGTCAGGTGCGCCTGCCACTGCCCATCCCCCTCGCCTCCCGCGAGACAGCCATGCCCCAAGCCCGGGAGAACGTACGGTTGGGAAGCCGTCAGCGCGCCTGGGTTGTCCGTGGACCACGTGTCGTGCACCGGCACGCGGCGGCCATTGGGCAGTCGCATCAGGTCGAGGCTCTCCCGCGCGCGCTTGATCCCCGGCAGCCCCGTCGTCGCGTCCAGGTTATCGTAGCGCCGGTCGGGAGCCGGCGGCTCGTACCCGGCCGGGTCGCTGTAGCCCTGCAGCGCGTTCGCGACGACGCTGAGGCTGCCGACGACCTGCGCGTGGTAGGAGGGCGCGCCCTCGCTCCACGTGCCGTCGTAGTGGAACCCCGTATCCACGAAGCGCCCCAGGCGACCGACCATCTCGTGCACCCACTCCGGGCGGCCCAGCACCCGCCCCGCCGAGATCACCGAGGCCCACATGCCCGGGCTCATGTTGGTCATGTCGTCCCGGTTCGCCAGCACCCCCTCGGCCGCCGTCGTGAAGAAGCCCTCGATCTCGGCCTTGACGTCATGCCCCTTCTCAGCCGACAGCTTCTCCAGCTCCCCGCTCTCGTAGATCAGGTCATAGGCCTCCACCAGGCGCTCGGGCAGGTCCATGTACGCCCACCACGTCCAGCGCGCCGTGCGGAAGCCGGGCCGGAAGTCCTTCGGGTCCACGTCCCCATCGTGGATGACCTTCTGCTGGAAGGGGTAGTCGAAGTGGTAGCAGTAGCCCGGATACACCTGCGCGAAGCGCTGCAGGACCAGCGCGCAGCGCCGCGCGTACTGCGCCTCCCCCGTCGCCGCGTAGGCGCGTCCCAGCCGCCAGCCCGCGTTCTCCATGGACCGAATCCGCAGGTCGTCGATCCGCGCCTCGAAGAAGTGCCGGTAACCCCTCGCATCCTCCCAGTAGGGGTACTCCTCCAGTCTCCCGTTCGGCCCACGCACCGAGAGCTTCCCGGTCATCGGGTACTGCTCGCTGGGGTACTCGTGCCCGCAGAAAGCGCAGCGCATCACGAGAGGATGTGAGGGCTCCCAGGGCGCGTAAGCGGCGTTGTTGCGCGGCGCGAACTGCCCCTCCTGAAGCCCGGCCTCGCAGTTCGGGCAGTCGGTGAAGTAGATGCCCGACTGCTCGGGGATGATCGCCAGGAGGTCCGCCTCGCTCATCGCCATCACACCCGCGACGGCGTTGGCGTAGGAGGCAGCCTGGCTCTTGTCGATCCGCACCGGCAGCACCGGATGGGCGGCCAGCGCAGCCGTCGTCAGCAGGAGCAGCAGGGACGTTGCGGTGAGAGCACCGGACATGGGGTGTTCCTCGGGCTGGAGCCCATCAAAGGCCCAGCAGGGCGCTGAGGTTCCCGCTGCGGATGAGGTCCTTGTCCGCCTCGGAGGCGCGCATGACCTCCAGCCGCAGCGTCGCGGGTTCGGGGTACTTGAAGGGGATGCCGCTGCCAAAGACGAGCCGCCCGGCCCCCAGGGCCTTCAGCAGCCCGCCGATCTCGTCGGAGTAGACGGCGTCCGGCCGCGAGATCTCCAGCCAGTAGTTCGCCGGCAACTCCGTCGCGCGCTTCACGAGGTCCGAACCGAGGTACCCGGCGCCTTCGAGGATGACGAAACGCGCCTCCAGATGGGCCGCCACCAGCGCCGCGATGTCAGCCAGCGGCACATCGGGGGCATCCACCAGCCAGTGCCGCTGCCGGTAGTCCACCTGCCGGACGGGGATCGAGATCACGAGGCCATCCGCCGCGGTCACCAACTCCCGGCACCGCGCGTCGCCTAGCCGGTAACCGTGGTACGCGGGGTACAGGCGCAGCCCTCGCGCGCCGAGCACCTCCCGGCACCACGCCAGGTCCCGCTGCCATGCGGCGTACGCGGGGTTCAGGACCGCGAAGGGGATGAAGCGGTCTCGGTGCGCCGCGACGGCCTCCGCCAGCTCCTCGTTGCCTCGCTGGCAGTTCTTGTACAGGATCGCCGCCGCCGAGGAGACGCACGCCATGTCGATGCCCGCGCGGTCCATCAGGCGGAGCAGACCGTCGGGCGTGTTGTGCCGTAGCTGCCGCGTGGCCCAGTGGCCGAGGTAGGCGTTGGTGTCGATCAGCATGGCGCGCTCCGGCCGAGCAGCCGCAGGAAGGTCTCGCTCTCGATCTTGCGGCGGTCCTCGTCGCTGATCTGCGCCCCGCGCAGCTTCCCCACTCCCGCGCACATGCTCCCATCGCACCCGAACAGCAACCGGTCGGCCCCGAGGTACTCGACCGCCATCTCCACCAATCCCTCGTCTACGACAGAGCCCGAAAGATCCGCGTAGAGCGTCGGCGCCTCGGCGGCCTGCTTGATGGTCCACTCCCAGTCTCCCCCGCCGCCGATGTGCGCGAGGATGAGCTTCAGCTCGGGGTATCTGTTCGCGAGCCACGCGAGGTCTGCCGCATCCGAGATGTTCGGCTGATCGGGTAGCGGATCCGTGCAGTGCCCCTGGTGCCAGAGGATCGGCGCTCCAAGCGCGAGACAGTGCTCCACCACCGGGCGGACCGCCGGGTCGGTGGCCTTGTACTCGTTGTAGAGCTTGACGCCGATCATGTCCTCCATCGCGAGACAGCGGTCAATCTCGGCGATGGCCTCGCGCGCGTAGCCCGGGTTCACATACGCATAGCCCCAGACCCTCCCCGGGAACCTCACGATCGCCGCCGCCATGCGGTCGTTCGCGACCCGGAACGTGTCCGGGTTCGACGGGCGCGGCGCCAGGCACGAGCACGCCATCGTCGCGATGCCCAGAATGTCCGCCGCCTCGATCAGCGCGCAGTCGTGCGCCCAATCCGGGTCATCTGCCCGCCCCGACGCGGGCCAAGTGATGTGTTCGTGAGCGGAGATGAGCATCGAGGGTCCCGTGGACAGGCAGGAATGTGGTTTGCCAAACCAGCGTAACGCTTGCTCATCATTGAGGCCCGCTCCAGACGTGGAGCATCCCTAGACGCGATGGGTGCGTGAGATGCCCGTTGACATCATCAACGGCACCAAAGGCGCTCATTTAGGATGTAGTGGGTGGTTTGGGGCAGCGGAGGCTGTTCCTCTGTCACATTCCCACCCATCGTAACGAGCGTTACGCATGCTGGCAATCAACAGGAATGCCTGTCCTCCGACTTCAGGGACTCATTCCTCTCAGAGAGCCCAGACCCTCTTCCCGCGAACCCGAAGGTGATCCGTCGGATGGACTGGAAACACGCGTCCGGCCTACCGACCCGCCGAAGGGAGTGCTCCTGCAATGCGCATCGGGATACGAGACGGCTGCCTCGGAATGCCTTGGCCGGAAGCAATGGCGGCTGCCGCCGAGGTCGGCTTCGATGGCATCGAGCTGGACATCGGGGCCAACTGCCGCGACACGGTCCTGTGGCGCGAGGGCGCGGACGCCTTGGTGGCGATGTCCGAGCAGACGGGGTGCCCCATGCTTGCGTTCTGCGCGGGCGCGTGCTGGGCAATCAGCCCCGCCTCTCCCGACGAA
>VGFC01000214.1 GCA_016869045.1 Armatimonadota bacterium | reverse complement strand
AGTACGTCAGGGGCGTGATCATGAGCAGGCCGCCCGCGCGATGCACCAGCTCCTGCGAGACCATGTGCCCCGTGTCGTGCAGGTGCCACGCGCCGCCGGCGAGCGCGGACTCGACGATCATCTCGGCAGCCCGGTCGATCTGCTCCAGTTGCGTGTGCTGGATCCGATCCAGCACCTGACGAACGACGTTCAGGTAGTCGATGGCAAGCATGGGGACCGCCTTACCCGGCCGCCGGCGCGGCGCCCACGGCGCCCACCCCCGGCGGCAGGCTGTCTGCGAGCGTCCGGACCACCGCCTCGTCCACAGTTGCGCCCGCCAACCTCAGGGCCTGCACGACCACACCCCCAACCGGCGGCAGGCGCGGCTCGCGCGGCTCGATACCCGGGACCTGGGCCGCCACCTTGTCCACAACGAGGGCGCGCAGCTCCGGCGACCCCAGCAGCACTCCACCCGTGCAGCCGAAGGCGATGGCGCCATCCCAGCCGTCGTCCTGCGCGAGGACGCGACGGATCGCGGCGGTCGCCTGGTCGGCCAGAAGGCCGGCTGCCTGGTCCAGGACGCGCCCGGCTACCTCATCCCCCTGCCGGTGAGCCTCCACGACCACTGGCGCCAGCCCGGCGATCTCCCTCCGCCCCATGGCGCGCGGCCCGTACAGACGGCCGATGATCCAGCCCAGGTGCTGCAGGTCGTAGTGGCGGCAGATCGCCTCGGCCAGCACGGTCGGCGCGCCGCGCCCGTCCCGCGACCAGAGCGCCCGGCGGATCGCCTCCACCGCGATCCAGTGTCCGCTACCCTCATCCCCCACCAGCGGCCCGTTGCCGCCCACATGCCCCTCGTGACCGCCCCGACCGACAGCGCGCCCAAACGCGCCCGTTCCCGACAGGATGACGGCGCCCACGGTCTCCAGAGTGGCCCCGACTAGCGCGGCGTTGCCCTCGTGGAGGGACTCGGCGCGCGCGCCGGGGAACAGCCGTGCGGCGTGCTCCCACGGGTCCGCCGCGAAGCCCTTCCCGACCATCGCCCCGCCGACCAGGATGACCGCCTCCGGGTCGATGGCGCCCGCGACGCCTGTCAGCGCCTCCGCCACGGCCTCGCTCGCCCGCTCATCACCGACGTAGAGCGCCAGAGACGACCCGCCCCGCCCCGACGCAACCACCCGTCCGGAGGCGTCCACTGCCAGCGCGATGGTCTTTGACCCGCCGCCCTCCAGGGCCACGACGAGCTGCTTTGCATCCATACGACCTGCTGACCCCACTTCGGAAGGCGGACAGAGGGCCACGAGCGCCCATAAGCCCTGCAAACGCGCCGAAGTATAGCAGGAATGCACTGGCATGGCAAGGACGCGCGGAGGCGCGGCCGCCGGACGGGAGGTTGGTACTTCACGAACATGCAGACTCCCACGACTCACTGCGTCCAAGGCGCTCTACCGGCTTGTCCGAACCACCCGGACCGGCCTGCGCGCCTCCTGTGCGAGAAGTCCGGGCGGCGCTTCTGCGAGGAGTGTGCCGTCTGCTCTCGCCCGACCCACTGCAAGTTCCGGACCCAGTGCCTGATCCGCCAGATGGAGGATCGGCATGGATGACTGGCTCTTGGCGGTCTCCGGGTCGTATAGGGTATTCCGGTATCTATACGCTATATAGATACGGGGCCATTCCCCATGCCAGCTTCCGACTGTCACCTCGGACAGAGCCCCTGGAATCGGCCATTTCAAGCCTCCAGCACCCGCGTATCCGCCATGTGGCGGAGGCTATTGACAGCCGGGGGAGAACCGGTTATACGAACGTCCGGCCCACAGGCCGGTCGGCGCGTGTCGACCGGCAGCGGCGCTCATAGCGGGACTTTGTGACTGGTTTCACGAAGTGTCCTTAGTTCTCGGTCGAACAGGAGCATGACGGGTCACCGATGCACGAGACGGGTCTGGCCGAGGCCATCATCGAGACGCTGAGGAAGGTGCAGGCCGCGCGCAGCGAGGCGATCCGGCTCGTGCGGCTGCAGGTCGGGGAGTTCTCCGGGATCACGCCCGAGCACTTGGCGGAGCATTTCTACGAGGCGGCGGAGGGGACGGAGTTCGAGGGCGTGAAGCTGGAGACGGAAGTGCGTGGCATCATGGCCAAGTGCGAGGCCTGCGAGGCGGTGTTCGAGCTGACCCAGGACACCGAGAGCTGCCCGAAGTGTGCGAGTGGGAACATGAGCGTTCAGGCGGACGAGGGCGTGAAGCTCGTCTCCGTCGAGTAGTACCCGCCGGTCTTGCAGGCGCAAGCGCTCCGCTGAGTCGGTTCCGCCCACATGACGCACCTCACCGTGTCGTCCCCGGTCCGGAACCATCGTCCGTCAGGTGCGGAATGAGTCTGGTCGTGGCACAACGCGAGGGAGCCATCCCGGTACAACGGTGGCTGGTTCGCGTCCTGGGGATCGTGCAGGGCGTCGGTTTCCGCCCCTTCATCCACCGACTGGCTCGCCGCCACTCCCTGGCCGGCTCCGTGCTCAACTACGCCGGCGGCGTGGACATCGAGATCGAGGGCCCCGAAGCGGCGCTGGAGGCCTTCGTCGCCGACCTGCAGGCCGAGAGGCCGCCCATCGCCCTCATCGAGAGCATCGCCACTGAGACGCTCCCCGTCTCAGGCGACCCGGAGTTCCGCATCCTCCCGAGCCGCGACGGGGAGTCGGGCCCGATCCTCGTCTCCCCCGATGTCGCGATCTGCGCCGACTGCGACCGCGAACTCGGCGATCCTGCCGACCGACGGCACCGTCACCCGTTCATCAACTGCACGAACTGCGGCCCGCGCTACACGATCATCCGCGCGATGCCCTACGACCGGCCGAACACCAGCATGGCTGTCTTTCCGATGTGCGACCGGTGCCGCGCGGAGTACGGGGACATCGACAACCGCCGCTTCCACGCCCAGCCCGTCGCCTGCCCCCAGTGCGGCCCAATGCTCGCCTACCGCGAACCCGCGGCCGCCGGCGAGGCGGCGCTCGCGGCGGCCGTGGAGGCCCTGCGGGAGGGCAAGATCGTCGCGGCCAAGGGTCTGGGCGGGTTCCACCTCGCCTGCGATGCGCTCAACGACGCGTCCGTGCGCCTCCTCCGCGAGCGCAAGGGTCGCGAGGAGAAGCCGTTCGCGTTGATGGCGCCCAACCTCGAGGCAATCCGCCGATTCTGCGAGGTGCCGGACTACACCCTCGGCCTCCTGCAGGGCGCCCAGAAGCCGATCTGCCTCCTGCCGAAACTCGCGGACAACCCAATTGCGCCTTCGGTGGCGCCGGACAGCGCGTGCTTCGGGGTCATGCTGCCGTACACGCCGCTGCACCGCCTGCTGCTGGAGCAGGGGGGCTTCACCGCGCTGGTGATGACCAGCGGGAACCTGTCGGACGAGCCGCTCGCGACCGACAACGGCGAGGCGTTCCGGCGTCTGGGCCACATCGCCGACGGGTTCCTGTTCCATGACCGGGAGATCCTGGTCGGCTGCGATGACTCCGTCGTGCGGCCCACCAGCGCCGGCACGATAATGATGCGGCGCGCGCGCGGCTATGCGCCGTTCCCGGTGCGCCTGCCGCACGCGCAACTCCCGGTGCTGGCACTGGGCGCGCACCTGAAGAACACGATCTGCCTCACGAAGGATGACTACGCCTTCTGCAGCCAGCACCTGGGCGATCTCGACGACGCCGAGACGCTCCGGTTCCTGGAGCGCTCGGTCGAACACCTGGCCTCCATCCTGCGCGTCGAGCCGGAGGCCATCGCGTGTGACCTGCACCCGGACTACCTGTCCAGCCGTCACGCGGAGGAGTTGGCCGATCGGCGGGACCTGCCTCTTGTCGCGGTCCAGCACCACCATGCCCACGTCGTGAGCGTGATGGCCGAGCGCGGTGCGACCGAGCCGGTCGTCGGCGTCGCGTGCGACGGGACGGGGCTGGGTGATGACGGGACGGTCTGGGGTTGTGAGATCATGGTTGCCGACGCGGCCGGCTACGAGCGGAAGGCCCACCTGGCCTACGTCCCGCTGCCCGGCGGCGACCGTGCGATTCGCGAGCCCTGGCGGATGGGCGCGACGTACCTCGACCGGGCCCTTGGCGCGGACTTCGCGGACGCGCTCGATCTGCCGTTCTGCCGCGACCTGGATCGCAACGCCTGGGCGCTGCTGCGAGCGCTGGTCGAGCGCGGGCTCAACGCCCCCCAGGCCTCGAGCGCCGGGCGCCTCTTCGATGCCGTCGCGGCCGTCACCGGCGTCCAGCAGGTCTGCACCTACGAAGGGCAGGCCGCGATGCGGCTGGAAGCCCTCGCTGAGGACACGGACCGGCTGTATCCCTTCGACCTGTCCGAGTCCGACGGCCTCACCGCAATGGAGCCGGCCGCGCTGATCCGCGCGATCGTCGATGACTTGCGCCGGGGCCGCAGGGTCGCCGAGATCAGCGGGGCGTTCCACAACACGTTCGTGGCGATGCTGGCTTCCACGGCGATGCGGGTCGCTCGCGAGGCCGGGCTGAATCGCGTGGCCCTCAGCGGCGGCACGTTCCAGAACGCGCGCGTGCTGACCGGCCTCTGCCGCGCCCTGACAGAGGCCGGCTTCGAGCCGCTGATCCACGACCAGATTCCGTGCAACGACGGCGGGCTGTCCCTCGGCCAGGCCGTGGTTGCAGCGGCCCAGATGTAGGGGCGCGATTCATCGCGCCCAATCGTGTAGGGGCGCCATTCATGGCGCCCGGCTACGCTCTGAGGTGGGCAGCCATGTGTCTCGCGGTGCCTGGTAGGGTGGAGCGGATCGAGGAGAGCGTCGCCGTCGTGGATGTGGGCGGAGCGACCGTCCGCGTGCGGCTGGACCTGTGCCCGGACGCCGTGGAGGGCGAGTGGGTGCTCGTGCACGCGGGTTTCGCGCTGGAGAAGGTGGACGAGGAGTACGCCAAGGAGACGCTTGCCTTGCTGGCCGAGATGGACAGCCTGAAGGACGCCTTGCCCGAGGGAGCGCCATGAGCCCGCTGCCTCAGGCCTCGCGTGAGGCGATGGAGCGACTGGTGGCCGACTGCCGCGCGCTGGCCGCGAGGGCGGCGCAGCGCGTCGGTGGGCGCGTGCACCTGATGGAGGTGTGCGGCACCCACTCCCACGCCATCGCGCGGGCGGGGATTCGCGCCCTGCTCGGCGACGACGTACGGCTGGTATCTGGCCCCGGCTGCCCCGTCTGCGTGACCGACGCGGGGCAGATCGACCTGTGCCTGCAGGTTGCCCAGCGGCCGAACACGATCTTGGCCACCTTCGGCGACATGGTCCGCGTCCCGGGCTCAGAGGGAAGCCTCGCGGACGTCCGGGCGCGGGGCGGGCGCGTGAAGGTCGTCTACTCCCCGATGGAGGTGCTGACCGTTGCGCAGCAGGAGCCGCAGTGCGACGTCGTCATGGCCGGCGTGGGGTTTGAGACCACGGCGCCGACGATCGCCTGCATGGTGCAGGAAGCGGCTCGCCTGGGCCTGCGCAATGTCCTTCTGCTTTCCGCGCACAAGCTGGTTCCGCCGGCGTTGAGCGCGTTGTTGGCCGCGGAGGAGGTGCGTCTCCACGGCCTTATCTGTCCGGGTCACGTCAGCGTTGTCATCGGCTCGAACGCCTATCGCGGCCTTGCCGACGAACACGGCGTCCCTTGCGTCGTGGCAGGCTTCGAGCCCGCGGACATTCTCTTGACCATTCGGATGCTTCTGCAGCAGGTTGCGGACGGCGACGCGCGGGTGGAGAACGCCTATCGTCGGGCGGTCACACCAGAGGGGAACCGTCGCGCCGTAGAGGCCATGTACTCGGTGTTCGACGTTGACGAGGCTTCGTGGCGAGGGATCGGGGTCATCCCCGGGAGCGGCCTTGCCTTGCGGGACGAGTGGAGCGCGTTCGACGTGATGGACCGCTTCGGTCTCGTGACGCCGGAGGTGAGGGATCACCCGGCGTGTCACTGCGGCGAGGTTCTGCGCGGCGCCCGGTTGCCCGCAGAGTGCGCAGCCTTCGGGAAGGCCTGTACCCCCGCCCGGCCGCTCGGGCCGTGCATGGTGTCGTCTGAGGGCGCATGCGCGGCCGAGTATCGTTATCGAGCCGCCTGATCGACTTGGCCACGACGCATGACTGCGATGCGCTGTGTACTCATCGGAGCCCAGACGTGAGACCTGAGACCCGAGACTCCGAACTGGTCGTCCTCGGCCACGGCGGCGGCGGTCGGCTGATGCAGGAGCTGATCGACGACTGTCTCGCCGTGCTGGGGCCGGCCAACGGCCTCGGCCAGCTGAACGACGCGGCCTACCTGGAGCTGAGCGGCGGCGAGCGGCTCGCCTTCACGACGGACTCCTTCGTCGTGTCACCGCTGCTCTTTCCCGGGGGCGACGTCGGTCGGCTGGCGGTCTGTGGCACCGTCAACGATCTGGCCGCGATGGGCGCTCAACCGCTCGGGCTCTCCCTCGGCCTGGTTGTCGAGGAGGGCCTGGAGCGCGAGACCCTGGCGCAGATCACTGCCTCGATCCGGGGCGCGTGCGAGGAAGCGGGCGCGAAGATCGTGACCGGGGACACCAAGGTCGTCGAGCGCGGCGCCGCCGACCGCCTGTTCATCAACACGTCCGGCGTGGGGCTTGTCCCGCCGGGTGTGGAGCTGGGCGGCGAGCGGGCGCGCGAGGGCGACGTGGTGCTCGTCAACGGCCCGCTGGCGGACCACGCGCTCGCCATCCTCGCGGCGCGCGAGGAGCTTCCCTTGCAGGGAGACTTCCGCAGCGACTGCGCGCCACTCAACGGGCTGGTTGCCGCGATGCTTGCGGCGGGTGGCGGATCGGTGCACACGATCCGCGACCTGACGCGCGGCGGGCTGGCGGCGGCCCTGAACGAGATCGCGCGACAGTCCGGCGCACACCTCGAGATTGTCGAGGAGACGGTTCCCCTCCGCCCGGCCGCCAAGGCGGCCTGTGACCTGTTGGGCTATGACCCGCTGACGATGGCCAACGAGGGGAAGCTCCTGGCGCTCGTCGCACCGGAGCGGGCGAACGACGTGCTCGACGCCATGCAGGCCCATGCTCTGGGTCGGGAAGCGGCGGCCATCGGCGAGGTCAAGGGCCTCGGCGAGCGCCGCGTGACGGCCCGCACGGCGCTCGGGCCAACGCGCATCGTGGACTTGCCAAGTGGGGAGTTGTTGCCGCGTATCTGTTGAACCCTCGCCTTTCTCCCCTCTCCGGCACGGAGAGGGGCAGGGGGTGAGGCCAAACCAGCCGTCAGGAGGGCGCACAGAATGGCGCTTTGCGTGATGCCAAAGGGGGCGCTCCCGACTCTCATCGACAAGCTGCTGGAGACACAGAAGGTCGTGGGACCCAAACGGGTTCCCCGCGGCCCGGACAGCTCGCAGTTCGGCTTCGGTGAGATCAAGACCCCCGACGAACTGGAACTCGACTGTCCGTACACCATCCTGCCGCCGAAGCACTGGCTGCTGCCCCGCGACGAGAAGCTGTTCACCTTCAAGCTCGGGCCGCAGCCGGAAGTGACGCCGGTCATCGAGGCGGAGCCGACCGTCTTCTTCGGCGTCCACCCGCCGGACATCGCGGGAATCGCGTGCCTGGACGAGGCGATGGCGGATCGCAACCCCGATCCGAACTACCTCATCCGCCGCGACCAGATCACGATCGTCGGTACGGAGATCAGCCCGGAGGAGTACCGCTACGCCAAGTTCCTGGGCAACGACGTCCCGGCCGCGGGCTATGATCTCTTCCTGACCGACATCGGCGACGCGTACGTGTGCGATGTGGCAACGGACAAGGGCCAGGCGATCGTGGACCTCGTGGAGACCCGCCCGGCGACCGCGGACGACATTGCGGCCGTCGAGGCGGTTCGCCAGAAGACCATGGCCGAGGCCGAGGACATTCTCGACGTGAACGTCCGGCTGCTGCCGCTCACCATGACCAAGGCGGCCGACAGCGGCGTCTGGAAGACGCACGCCGAGCCCTGCTTCCGCTGCGGCTCCTGCAACCTCGTCTGCCCCACGTGCTACTGCTTCAACGTGACCGACGTCGTCGAGCCCAACCTGACGGCCGGCGCGCGCGTCCGCACGTGGGATGGCTGCATGCTCGACCCGTTCGCGACGGTTGCCGGCGGCGAGAGCTTCCGTGAGGAGGCCCGACAGCGCCTGCTACACCGCGTTAGCCGCAAGTTCCATTACCAGTACACGAAGTACGGCCATCCGCACTGCACGGGCTGCGGCCGTTGCGTCCGCACTTGTGTTGCAGGCATCAACCAATTCGATGCCATCAACGACCTGCTGGCCGAGCAGGCGGAGGGGGTGCCCCATGGTCGCTGAACCCACCACGCTCTATCTGCCGCAATTCGCTACCGTCCTCGAGACCGAGCCGATGACGGCCACCGAGCGCTACGTGAAGATCGCGGTCGATTCGGGCGAGAGCCTCGGCCACAAGCCCGGCCAGTTCGTGCAGGTCTCCGTCCTCGGAATCGGCGAGGCGCCCATCTCCGTCTCCTCCGCACCCACAGCCGACCCCACCTTCGAGCTGGTCGTCCGCAACGTGGGGAACGTGACGGCGGCCATCCATCGGCTGTCCGTCGGCGCGAAGATCGGCATCCGCGGCCCCTTCGGGAACGGCTTCAACGTAGACTCCCTGAAGGGCAAGGACCTGCTGTTCGTGTGCGGCGGCATCGGCCTCGTTCCGGCGCGCTCGTTGATCCGCTACTGCCTCAACAACCGGAGCGATTTCGGCGAGTTCACGATCTTCTTCGGGTGTAAGTCGCCCCAGGAGCGCCTGTTCCTGAGCGAACTCGAGGAGTGGGGCAGCCGCCCCGACGTGACCTTCCGGGAGACCGTCGATCGTCCGCACCCGGACTGGAGCGGGCACGTCGGCGTCATCACGACGCTGTTCCCCGAGATCCAGATCGCGAGCCCGAAGGACACGGTGGCCATCATCGTCGGCCCGCCGATCATGTACCGCTTCGTCCTCATCGAGTGCCTCAACGCCGGCATCGATGAGGAGCACATCGTCATGTCTCTGGAGCGGCACATGAAGTGCGGCGTCGGCAAGTGCGGCCACTGCCAGATCAACCAGAAGTACGTGTGCCTGGACGGCCCGGTCTTCACCTATGCCGAGGCCCGGCACCTGAAGGAGGCCATCTGATGGCAAAGCCGCGCATCGGCATCTTCAGCTTCACCTCCTGCGAGGGCTGCAGCCTCGCCATTCTGGAATGCGAGAACGAGCTGCTGGACGTGCTGGCGATCGTGGACATCGTGAACTTCCGCGAGGGCATGACCGAGAAGGAAGACGACGTGGACATCGCCTTCGTGGACGGCGCGCTCTCCACCCGCCGCGATGTGGAGCACATGAAGCACATTCGCGAGCACTCAGGTCTCGTGGTCGCCATCGGCGCTTGCGCCCACACCGGCGGCGTGCCGGCGATGAAGAACAACCTGAACCTGGACGAGACGAAGCGCTACGTCTTCGGCGACCAGGCCGACCACTTCGACTCGATCCCGGCGCGGCCGCTTTGCGCCGAGGTGCAGGTTGACGCGGCGCTGCCGGGCTGTCCGATGGACCGCGCGGAGTTCCTGCGCCTCGTGCTGGACGTGGCTCAGGGCAAGACCTTCCGTCTGCCCAACTACCCCGTCTGCGTGGAGTGCAAGCTGCAGGGCAACCCGTGCCTGTTCGATCTGGGCCTGGACTGCATGGGCGTCGTCGCTCGGGCCGGCTGCAACGCCGTCTGCCCGACCTTCGGCGACCCCTGTGAGGCGTGCCGCGGGTATGTGGACCACCCGAACACGCAGTCCCACCAGGAAGTGCTCACCAAGGCCGGCCGAACCGTCGAGGAGATCATGCACCGCTACACCCGGTACAACTCCTTCAAGCCGGAGCACGTGCAGTAAGCGGCGTGGTGAACCGAATCCACCGTTGAGGTGCGTACATGGCACAGCAAGATCTGGCGATCAACATCGAGAACGTCACGCGCATCGAGGGCCACGGCGACATCGTCGTAAACGTGACGAACGGCAACCTGGAGAAGTGCGAACTGCGGGTCACCGAATCCCCGCGCTTCTTCGAGGCGATGCTTCGCGGCCGGCCCTTCACCGATGCCGTGCACATGACGTGCCGTATCTGCGGCATCTGCTCCGCCGGCCACACGTGCGCCTCCATCCGCGCGATGGAAAATGCGCTCGGCCTGACCGTCTCTGAGCAGACGACCCTCTTGCGGCGGCTCATGCTGCACGGGGAGTACCTGCAGAGCCACTACCTGCACGTGCTGTTCCTGGCGGCGCCGGACTTCCTGGGCGTGGGCAGTGTCATCCCCCTTGCCACGACCCATCCGGACGTCGTCAAGATGGCCCTGCGGCTGAAGCGGATGTCCAACGACATCTGCCACATCGTGGGCGGCCGGCACATCATGCCGATCAGCCTGCGCGCCGGCGGCTTCACGCGCATCCCGCAAGCCGCCGACCTGGCCCAGTGCCGCGAGCGCCTCGTCGAGTC
The DNA here is from genome assembly GCA_016869045.1 of Armatimonadota bacterium. GTDB lineage: Bacteria > Armatimonadota > Zipacnadia > Zipacnadales > VGFC01 > VGFC01. The sequence continues at coordinate 2,115 of VGFC01000214.1, read as the reverse complement.
GGTGAAGGACATCGAGGTCTGCGCCGACCTGGCCTCCAAGATCTTCAACAACCCGGCGCTCGAGCGGGAGATGGAGTTCGTGGCGGTCACGGACCCGGGCACCTACCCCTTCCTGAAGGGCAAGGTCGCCTCCAGCTACGGCACGGTCGTGGACGAGATGAACTGGACCGACCTCATCCACGAGAGAGTGGAGCTACACTCCACCAGCAAGCACGTCAGCACGGACAGCGGCCCGTACATGGCGGGCGCGCTGGCGCGCTATAACATCAACCACGAGTGGCTGCGGCCCGAGTCGAAGGCGGCGGCGTCCGCGCTCGGCCTGAAGCCCGGCTGCAACAACTCGTTCTACAACAACCAGGCGCAGGTCGTGGAGATCGTCGAGTGCACGCTCGATGCCATCGACGTGATCGACGAGCTGCTGACGCGAGGGCTGGACTACGACGACGTCGTCGGCGCGTCGATGAACAGCGTGGACTGGAAGCCCGGACGCGGCGCCGCGGCGGTTGAAGTGCCGCGGGGAATCCTGTTCCACGACTACACCGTGGGCGAGGACGGGCTGATCGCCGACGCGAACCTGTGCATCCCCACGGGCCAGAACTACGGCAGCATCGAAGCCGACATGCGCACGCTGGTGCCGACGATTCTGGACAAACCGCGGGAGGAGATCGGGCTGACGCTGGAGATGCTCGTCCGCGCGTACGACCCGTGCATCTCCTGCTCGGTGCATCTGCTGAACGTCGAGTTCGTGGACTAGCCCTCACCCCTCTCCGGCACGGAGAGGGGCTGGGGGTGAGGCAGAGGCGAGAGGTATGCAGGCCTCATCCGACAACAGGCGGCTGCTCGTGATCGGGGTGGGCAACACGCTGCGCGGAGATGACGGCGTGGGTGTGCGCATTGCCCAGGCGCTTGCCGAGCGCCCGCTACCGGAGCATGTCACGGTGCTGGACGGGGGAACCGAGGGCCTCGATCTGCTTTTCCACCTGGAGACAGCCGATCGGGTGATCCTCATCGATGCCGCAAACATGGGCGAGGCGCCGGGGGAGGCGAAGGTCCTCGAGGCTGACCGGCTGGCGGAAGCCCCGGGCGTCGGCTTCTCCTCCACCCACGGTTTCGGCGTCGCCGAAGTGCTGGCGCTCGGACGATCGGTGGGCATCGACCCGCACGTCACCGTGGTTGGCATTCAGCCCGAGGATGCGCGCCTGCGCGACGGCCTGTCGGAGTCCCTCGCCAGGCGGATGCCCGAGTATGTCAGGTTGGTCGAAGGAATCACCCTACTCGACCGCGAATACGCGACCAGTCCCACGGGCGGTCAAAGGAGCGACTTCAGTGGCCAAGATCCTCGTCGTTGACGACGATCCCGATATCGTCGAAGCCATGCGGCTGGTCCTCGAGGGCAGCGACCATGAGGTGACCACCGCCAGTAGCGCCCAGGAGGCGGAGGAACGCGTCGTCGCCGTGAAGCCCGACCTGATCCTCCTGGACATCATGATGCCCGAGGGCACCGAGGGGTTCCAGTTCGTCTGGAAGCTGCGCAACCAGCTGGCTGAAGAGGTCAGCGCGACCCCGATCGTCGTGCTCTCCGCGATTCACTCGAAGGTGGACCTGCGGTTCTACCCCGAGCAGTCAGACGGGACCTACTCCGCCGGCGAGTACCTGCCTGTGCAGGGCTTCATCGACAAGCCGGCGGCGCCTCAGGAGCTGCTGAACAAGGTCAACGACGTCCTGGGCGCGTAACCCGCCCGCGACGCGGGATTCCTGTGGGGCGGTGAGCCCATCGTGGCCCTGCACGATTGGCCGCCGCCCCGCCGTTTGCGAGGTCGCCATGCCGCCGACGGAACGAACCGGCGCCGACGCGTTACGCTTCGCCGAGGCGGAGCTGACCGAGCGGATTCACTGGTTCATCCGCATGCGGTGGCTGGCCGCCATCGGGGTCGTGGTGGGCACGCTTGCCGGCCGGTACGCGCTCTTCGTCCCCATCGACGTGGCCGGCCTGCTCGCCGTCGCGCTGGCGATCGTCGGCTGCAACCTCGCGTTCACCGCCTGGGACCAGAAGCTCAGCGCGCGCGGACGAGAGTCGATCGCCTTCGCTCAGGCGCGGCTGTTCGCGAACGTCCA
>VGFC01000213.1 GCA_016869045.1 Armatimonadota bacterium | reverse complement strand
CTCCTTCTGGGTGAAGACGAACGTGCCGGTCAGCATCAAGATCGGTATCGGCACCTTCGGCTTCATCTACCACGGCCCCACCGTGCAGCCCTCCGCCGAGTGGCAGAAGCTCGCCGTGTCGAACGCCTACCAGGAGCTGAAGGCCTGGTGCACCCGCGGTGAGCGGCACGCTGACGATGGATTCGTCACCGACATCATCGTCGCGGTGGGCACCTCGCCGAATGTCGAGGCGGACATCGCCATTGACGATGCCGCCTTCGTCGGCTCCGAGGGAGCGAACCAGACGATCCGCGAGGAGGCGCGCAAGCGCCGCTTCAAGCGTATTCGCGCGAGCGTCGTCACCCTCCCCTGGAGCGACGAGGGGCGGTCGCTCGAGTCGGTGCTGGACCGCCTCGACGAGGCGGGAATGGTCGGCTCGGACATCGTTTGCTTGCCGATGGAGTGCGTGAAGACCGAGGGGGAACCGATCCCCGGCCCGCTCAGCAAGGCCATCGCCGAGAAGGCGAAGCAGTACGGTATGTACGTGATCGGCAACCTGCGCGAGGTCGAGGCTGCCCGCCTCGCCCCCCGACCCCCTCTCCTGAAGGGAGAGGGGGCAACGCCAACGGCTCAGCCCAGCGTTGCTCTCCCCCTCTTCCTTCAGGAGAGGGGGTCGGGGGGTGAGGCTAGCGCCGACAAGCACTACGTGACCTCCTTCCTCTGCGATCGCACGGGACAGATCGTCGGCAAGTACCGCAAGTCCCACAAGATGCCCGATGAGGACATGGACCTCGGCGATGACCTGCCCGTGTTCAACACGGACTTTGCGCAGATTGCCATGCGCATCGGGAGCGATCGGTTCTTCGCCGACATCGACCATGTCTACACCGCGAAGGGCGCGCGGATGATCTTCTGGAGCCAGGCGCCTGAGCCGGTGGAAGACGAGTACCAGCAGGACCTGCCGAGCGAGGGCCGGGCCGCCGACTACACCGTCTTCATCGCCTGCGCCCGCTACTCGCGCGCCGCCGACGGCTGGATCACGTGTAACTTCCCGCCCTACCGCGGCAGCGAGATCGGCCGGTCGTACATCATCGACCGCGAGGGCGAGCGCGTCGCCTCGACCACGCGCAAGGGCTCCGTAGCCACGGCCGTGATCCCCGCCGAGGAGCTGCGCGGCCTCGGCCGGGCCGCCAACGCGAACCCGGCGTTCAAGGCCCTCACGGACCCCGTTGCGCTGCCCGAGCCTCGCCAGTGGGCCAAGCGCAAGATCCGCGTCACCGCCATCGAGAACCACGTTGGCATCGATGACCTTCTGAGCAAGCTCGACGAGGCCGGCAAGCTCGGGACCGACATCGTCTGCACCTACGAGTTCGTGTGGATCTCGGGCGGCCCGCCGGAGAAGGTCGAGAAGCAGACGGCCGCCGCCAAGGAGAATCTGAAGAAGGTCGCCGAGAAGGCGAAGCAGTGGAACATGTACGTGCTGATCGCCGGTGTGGCGGACCGCCTCGAACGCAACGAGGCGATCCTCTACGGCCGCGATGGCAGCGAGGTCGGGCGCTACTACAAGATCGCGAAGACTCACGACGAGCAGATCGTCGGCGAGGACACGCCGATACTGGAGACCGACTTCGGCCGGATCGGCGTGCGAATCTGCGCGGATGAGTGGATGGTCGAACTCGACCGCACCTACGGCGTCAAGGGCGCCGACATCATTTTCACTCCTACCCAGAGCTGGGGCCCCGACGCGCTCTTCCGCAACCTCCGCGACACCTCCCGCGCGATGGATGCGCAGCTCTTCCATGTGCAGGCGACGCACTCAACGCAGGAGACGATGCACCGTAGCCTCATCATCGAGCCGACGGGCGTGCCCGTCGCCCGCACCGAGTACCGCAGCAACGGACTCGTCACCGCGGTCATCGACCTGGACAACGACCGCCCGCAGCGCTTCATTCGGAACTGGAAGCCGCACGAACCGAAGGGCTATCTGCCCGAGTACCAGGACACCCAGGTGCCCGAGATGGCCAACGACCTGAGGGAGACCATCCTCCGGCAGCGCCGCCCCGAGCTCTACCAGGTCCTGGCACCCAAGCCCACCGAGAAGAGGGACGGCTGAGATGCCGTTCGTCATCCGCAGCGAAGAACCCGGCGACGAAGAGGCCATCGACCTCGTGAACTTCCGGGCCTTCATGGTCCACCACACCGAGGGCGGTGTGCCGCGCGTTGACGAGCACGACCTCGTGCGCTACCTGCGGGCCTACTGCCCGGGCTTCGACCGGCGCCGCTCGATCACTGCGTGGGACAAGCAGCGTTGCGTTGGTCACGCGCTCTTCACGCCGGCACGGATCCGGTTGCTGGGTGAGACGGTCGATGCCCTCGCGGTCGGCCCCGTGGCCGTCGATCCCGGCTACCAGCGGCAAGGCATCGGCGGCGAACTCCTGTGGTTTGGCCACGAACTCGGGCGCGAAGAGGGTTTCGGCGTCGCCTTCCTGTGCGGCCACCCCAGCTACTACCCTCGCCACGGCTATGTGCCCTGCCACGGCTTCGCGAAGGTGACGATCGACCTGGAGAGGCTCCCGCCCTCCTCCGGCACGCTGCACGCGCTGCCCGTGACTTCGGCGGACGTTCCGTGGCTTGTCGCGTGCGGCGAGGTGGAGTGGGCCGACGTGGACTTCGGCTGGCTCTGGGGCGACGCGCTGACGGAGTGGAGCGCGCCCGGTGCCATCGCGCTGATGTGGTGGACGGAGGACGGCCGGCGCGCCGCCTACACCCTCGCCGATCCGCGCGGCAGGTGGCGGCACGTTCTCGGCGATGATCCGGACAGCGTCCGCGAGGCCCTCTACGCAATCCGCCCTACGACCCTCGACCACCATCCGTCCGGTTGGCTCGCGCGCAATGTGCTCGATCCCGGGTGGTCGGTCGTCGAGGTCGAGCGCGGCGATCCCGCGATGGCCTGCGAGTTGCAGGAGGGCGCCCTCGGCCCGCTGCTGAATGCCCTGGAGTCCGGTACGCGACCGCCGGGCTGCGTGAACTGGGCACTGCCGTTCATCCTGATCCCCTGACGTCGTGGAGGTGGTTGAGCGTGAGTCGTCTCTCCCGCATCGCCGTTGCTGGCCTCAGCCTCGGTCTCGCCACGCTGTGCGTCGCGCAACCTCCACTCGCCCGCGTGTACGTCAAGGACGGTCAGGTCGTCAGCGAAGGCTTGAAGCCCATCGACACCACCTCATGGGACGACACGCCCCAGGTCGGCGAGGTGGAGGGTGTCGAGTGCTTCGTGAACGAGGGCGGGAATGAGTGGTTGCGGCTGGTGCTCGACCCCGCATGGCCGCAGGACTATACCGGGCCCGCCACGATCGGGATTCGCTTCTTCGACGGACGTCCCGGCGAGCGATCCGGGCCGCTGATGATGCAGTTCGACTCCGCCGACCCCGCGCGTCTGGTCAACGGCGCCTGGGCCTGGACACCGCCGGTGTGGCGCGCCGGGAGCGGGCGGTGGCTGACCGCGTACTGGACCATCGAGAAGCCTGCGTTCCGCCACCGCCAGCTCGGCGCGGACTTCGGCATCAGCGGCAAGACCAACCGAGGTCTCCCTACGCTCAACACTGCCGAGGTGACGGTGACCCGGGCGGGCATCCTCCTGACGGCCGATGTCGAGGGCCTGGCACTCGGCGACCGGGGCGTCGCCCACGTCACGGCGAAGGTCTTCGGCCCGGATGGCGCTCCGGCGCCCGATGGCACGCTCGTGACCTTCGCTGCCGCCCTGGGTATGTGCGATCCCACCCAGGTGGCGGTCGCCGGCGGCACGGCCACAACGACCTTCACACCCGCCGGCGAGATGGGCGAGGCCGTCATCCAGGCCTCGTGCGACTTCACCGCTCACGAGATGCGCCTGCCGCTGGTGTCGGGCTCCGGCGGCGTGACGGAGGTCGACTGGGTCGTCAGCGACTTCGAGCACGAAGGCGAGTTGCCGGTGGCCGGTCCGCACTTCACCCGCGACGTCAAGGGCACTCTGGCCGTCCTCCCGGAGGCAGCGCACTCCGGCGAGAACGGGGCCGCCTGCGAGTACGAGGGCGTCCCCGGGGCCAGGTGGTTCAGCGCGGGCGTGGAGTTCCCCGTGCAGATTCCCGGCGTCCTGCGCGGAGTGAGCTTCTGGGCGAAGTGCACCGAGCCGAACACGGAGCTGCGCTGGACCATGCTCGACCAGGAGGAGGAGGAGTGGACCTTCTCGGCGCCCGTGTTGGAGACCGGTCAGAACGGCTGGCGCCGCCATGGCTCATCGACGGTGGACCCTTACTTCCCCACGGACAACGCACTGCTGGACTACCCGCTCACCTTCGGCTGGGCCTCCGTCATCCGCGAGCCGTGGAGCAATGCGCAGCAGGGCACGCTGTACATCGACGACATCGTTGCGCGGGTGATGGTCGCGAAGTCGGAGGTGGAGGAACTGCACCTGGTTGCTCCATGAAGGCGGCCGCGAGGGCGTGGAGCTGCAGGAGGGTATCCTGGCCCTACTGCTGAATGCTCTGGCGTCGGGCCATGAGAGGAGACCGAGCCTGTGAAGAGGTCCGTTTCGGCGTGTGTGCTGCTGGTCTCGGTGCTGGCTGCGCCCGCCCTGTCCCAGCCGATGCAGCCGTCGGCGGGTATCCTGTCGTACTACCCGGAGCTGGCTCCGGCGCTTGAGGTGCTCCGGTTCCTGACGAAGCCGCTCATCTTCCTGGGCATCCTGCTCTTCATCGGGCTGATCATCGGCCGCCTGTTGGACGGGGCGATTGCGCCCGCCGCTGCGGCTCCGGAGGTCGGCTTTGCGCGCGATGAGCGCACGACCCGCCGCCTCATGATCGGTCGCATCGTCATCTGGGTGTTCGCGCTGGCCGCGGCCTCGGAGGTCATCGGCTGGCACTGGTTCGGCGCGGTGCTCTACCCCTTCAGCCGGTTGCTTGCCACGATCGTGACTTGCGCCGCGATCGTCTTCGCGGTCACCATCGCGGCACTGAACCTCGCTGACCGCAGCCGGGAGACGATGCTCTCCGTCCTGGGCTGGTACTACCTCAACCGCCACCCCAGCCGCCCGAGCCGCGACACGCCGATCGATCTCGGCGTGGGCGCCCCCGGGCGCATCACCCGCGTGGACCTGCTCCATACTACGTTCGACCTCGGCGGCGGACGGGTGGAGATTCGCCCCAACGCCTGGCTGATGCACGCGCACTTCGGCTGGGGCTCCGCCTCCCCGGAGCCTCACCCGCCCGAACCGAGCCCACCGTCGTGACGCTCCTCAGGAGGCCATCATGTACCTCGTCACCCTCGCGCTTGGTGCATCCCTGCTCTCCGTCGCTGCGTTCTCGGCCGACGCCCTGACTCCGCCCGACGCCTTGCCCGACCTCCCCCAGGGCAAGGCGTGGAAGCTGGTCTTCAATGATGAGTTCGACGGCACCACGCTCGATGCGAGCAAGTGGAACATCCCCGACGAGTACGCCCGCCGCGATGGCTGGTGGAGCCCGAAGGCAATCAGCCTCGACGGGAAGGGCAACCTCGTCATCAGCACGCTGAAGGAGGGCGACCGCTATCTCGACGGCTGCGTGCGAACGCGCGGCAAGTTCGAGCATGCCTTCGGTTACTACGTCGCCCGCATTCAGCTCCAGAGGCAGCCCGGCCACTGGTCGGCCTTCTGGCTCTACAACGACTGCGTCGGCAAGATCGGCGACGACGGCCGCGACGGGACCGAGATCGACATCTACGAGAAGCCCTGGCTCGATGACCGCATCAACTACGCCCTGCACTGGGACGGCTATGGCAAGGAGCACCGCTCCGAGGGCAAGGTCGTCAGCGTGCCGGGCGTGATGGAGGGCTACCACACCTTCAGCCTCTGGTGGAAGCCCGACGAGTACGTCTTCTACGTCGATGGCCAGGAGATGTGGCGCACGAACGCCGGCGGCGTCTGCCAGGCGCCGCTGTACATCAAGCTCAGCGACGAGATCGGCGCCTGGGCCGGCAAGATCGCCGACGCCCAACTCCCCGACGCGTTCCTCGTGGACTATGTGAGGGTGTACGACGTAGTCGACGCGCCCTGAGTACCGGCCTGGCTCACTGAGTGAGCAGCTGCAGCACCTGCTGCCTCACCCGCTCCACATCCTCCGCCGTCATCCCTTCCGCCGCGCGCCACGGCTCGACGGCCAGCGTATTCGCGTCCAGGTTCAGGCCGCGCATTGAGGCGAGGGCGGCGGCGAGCTGCTCCCGATTCCAGCCGCTCCGCTTGCCGAGCGCGGTAAGCGCCTCCACATCCTGCGCGGCGTCGCGCCAGACCTTGAGGCGCAGACTCGCGACGGGTCCGTTGATGCCGAAGCGCTTCCCGGGGTAGAGGATCGCGGTCGGCTCGGGCTTCTCGAAGTTCTCGTCGCCGCCGACGGTGAGCCACGGCACGACGGCGTCCGCGCCGGCGAGGTAGGCGCGCAGGACCCACTCGACCCCCTGGAGGTTCGAGGCCCTGATCGTGTTCCCGGTGCCGTAGTTCCAGATCGTCGCGCCGCTCTCGCGCTGCATCTGCAGGCAGCGGCGGTTCTTGCGGAACAACTCGCCGGAGATGACCATCAAGCCGACCTGATCCTTCAGCCAGTCCCGCTGCCACTGCGGCCGGGAGAGGTCCTCGCGGTAGACCATCCGCGGGCCCTGTATATCCGCAACGCCCTCCTCGAGCAGTCCGGCGAAGAACTGGAGCGCCAGCCAGTCGTCGCGATACATCGGCTCGTCGAGGCACCACCAGCTCGTGCCGCGCCCGCCCTGTTTCGGGTCCTTGTAGTAGTGCTTGTTGTTCTGGTAGCACTGGAAGTCCGTGCGCGTCCAGCCCTTCTCGGCGAAGTGTTCCGCGATTTGTCGGGAGGCTGCGCGGAACGCCTCCTTGTACTCCTCGTCGAAGGCCTCCTCGACGGGCTTCGCGCGCATCGCGTGCTCGGCGATCATCAGCGGGTACTGGTTCGAGACCTGCGGCGCGTCGTAGTGCCCCTCGGGTCGCGCCGGCCACGCCTCGTGCAGCCACAGGTACAGGTTGTGCAGCGGCACTCCCGCCCGCGGCAGGTCGGCAAAGGCCTCGCCCGACAGGTACGGCCCAAACTGCTCGTCCCAGGCGCTCCAGTCAGTGATCCGCGTCTGAGCGCCGTTCTCGGTCACCGGTGGCGCATAGTTCGCCGAGATGTTCCCCGAGTGGCTGTAGCCCAGCAGGTCCAGCGTCCCGCGATGCTTGTGAGCCATCCGGTGGTACTCGCGCTCGATGGCGCGGTATTCCGCCGTTGCGTCATCCAGCCCAAAATGCCCCCCGACCGGCCCGTAGGCGTTCAGGTCGAGGTTGAAGCTCAGCTCGTCCGGGTACGTGTACGCGGACACGTTCAGCGTGACCGGCAGCGTGTGCGCCTGGTCCCCGACCTTCACCTCAACCTGCGCCTCGTGCTCGCCGGCCGCCGCGTCCTTCGGCACGTACAGGTCGATCCACACCGCCTGGTTGAGCTGCTTCGGCACGACGTTGTCAGCCGGGGGCAGCTGCAGGTTGCCGTCGGTCGGAATGGCGACCTCCGGATAGTAGTACTCGCCGTCCTTCAGGTACCACACGCGGAACAGCTCGACATCCTTCGCCGGGAGCGTCTTGCCTCCCGCGCACGCGAAAGGCGTCACCCGCACACTCGCGGTTGTCGGCTGCTCCCCAACCGGCAGGATGACCTGGAAGCCCGCAAACCCGCCGCGGGCGCTCGCGAGCGTAACGCGGTCTTGGGCCAGGCGCGACTCGACGCGACCCAACCCGCCCATCCATACGCCTCCATACCCGTCCGGCCCGCTCTGCTCCAGGATGGCCCAGCTCTGCGGGTTCACTTTCACTGTGCTCGGGCACGCGAAGACCTGAAGAAGCTGAGCCTTCCTTTCAGCCCGTCCGACAGGCCCCACCTTCGGCCATGCCAGCGCCGGCGAGGTCCTGCCCTGAGCCTCGGCGGCCGGTGACCGGGTGCCGAACACATCGATCGCCGCCAGCCTAACGTGACACGCCGCGTCCGGCGGCAGTTCCGGCACGTCGATGACCTGCTCCTCTCCCGGCTTCGCATGGGGAATCAGGTAGCGCGGGATGTCCCGGCCTGTCTCGCCGATGGCGAGATGCCCTTCGTAGGTGAATGCACCTTCCGGCGCCGTGAACCGAACCCGCAGTCCGCCCGAGTTCAGATGCGCGAGGTCCGGGGCCGCCTCGACGCTCAGCTTCGTCGGCGCCGCCGGAGGTTGCGTTCCGCCCGGCGCCGCCTCGACCATCAGGTACGGCTTGCTCGCGGACTGCTCGCGTGAGTAGACATCGTTGTTGGCCGTCGTCTGGCCCTTCTCGTCGGAGACGACCAGCCCATACGAGTCGCCGCAGACCATGGCCTGCACGAGATCGGGCGGCACGTCGATCTCGATCCAGCCGTCATCGGCGCGGCGGATGTCCGTGTAGTGCACGAGCGTGTGGCCCACGCCGAAGGTCACGTCCGTGAAGTCCGACTGCGGCCCGGCCCAGAGGCGGTTCGGGTAGGCCGCATACGCGAAGCAGCACGCGCCCTGCTGAGCCTCCCCCGTTCCCGTGCCTTCCTCCCAGTCCGCCGAGATGCTGCTCAGCCCTACCGTCCGCAGCCACGGTTGCTGCCCCACGGGGCACAGCCGGAGGACCGCGCTCTGTACTTGCTTCCCCTGCACCGCGTCAAGCCCGAACTTCATCAGCATGAAGTGCTGAATGCCCTTGATGCGGATGTGCGACGACCCGCCGAGGTTGAGGTCTACCTCCTGCTCATAGGCCGCAATCGAGGTGTCCCCCGTCACCTCCACCCTCACCGTCTCACCGAAGGCCATCGGGGAATTCGCGGCGAAGAGGAGCCCGAGCACGACGACCATGGTGCCCACCCGCCCGTCTGTTGAGATGACGCCCGCAGCACAGCCTGGGCGCGCTATTGCCTGACCTTGTACAGCCCGACGCCGCCGGCCCACAGCTCGCTCGTCTCCGGGTTGAAGCGCAGAACCGTCGGCTTGACGTACGGGAGGTCCCCGGTGATCTCCTCCCAGGTGGCGCCGCCGTCTGTGGTCCGGTAGACGCCCCCCACGGCGCCCGTGCCCCACGTCACGCGCGACAACCAGAGCCTCGACTCATCCCGCGGGTCGATCTCCAGGCCGACGATCACCGCCGACGAGCCGCTGAACCGCGTGACCGGTTGCCACGTGCGGCCGTGGTCGGCGCTGCGCCAGAGGTTCGCCCCGGAGCAGTAGGCCACACCGGTCGGCGAGACGATGGCGTTGAAGACCCACGACTCGTTGCTGAAGACGCGCTCCCAGCTTGCCCCGGCGTCCTCGCTGCGGTACACGCCGCCCCCGTTGCCGCAGGCGCCCCAGTAGAGGCGGTTCGGGTCGGTCGGGTCCATCGCGAAGGCGTTGAAGCACCGGCGGCTGCCGGGCTGGCTGGGCAACTGGGTCCACGTGTCGCCGCCGTCGCCCGACCGGAATACGCCGCCGCCCGCGCGCCCCTTGTCGGGCTCCGGGTCGCCGTCCATGCCCAGGTAGAGGACCTTCGGGTCGGTCGGGTTCCAGGCCAGGGCGCGGGGATAGGACTGGCCCCACATGGTGTTGGGCGTGGGGCGGTAGTCGGGGAGGCCGCTACGGCTCACGCGGAACTTCCGGCCGCCGTCCTCGCTGATGAAGACGCGGTTCGGCGGCGAGTCCCACGGTGAGGAGGTGGTCAGGATTCGCGGCCCGCCGTCCCCCGGCCACAGGGCCACCCGCCACAGATGGCCGCTGACCTCCTTGTCCCACGCCAGGGGCAGGAGCTGACGCCAGCTCGCGCCGCCGTCCTCACTCATCGTGAGGCCCTCGTCCATCGACGTGACGTAGACCTTCCCGCCGAGGAAGCGGATGTCGGTGACGCACGTGATGTCCGCGCCCCGATCCCGCTCCTGCCAGGTCAGGCCGCCGTCCGCGCTGAAGACATTCCGCCAGTTCCCGGCGACGAACAGCTCCTGAGGGTCCTGCGGGTTCACCGCCAGGTTCGCCGGGTTGCTCAGGGGGCACGTGCCTGCTGCGATGCCGCCGTAGTCCTCCGGGCAGGTCGGGTTCGCGTCGAAGTCGCGCCGTAGGGTGCGCGATTCCTGCCACGTCCGGGCGCCGTCCGTCGAGAGGTAGAAGTACCCATCCCACCCGACCGCCCCGATGCAGTACACGGTGCTCGGGTCCTGGGGATCGACGGCGACCTCCCGAATGCTGCACCCTTTCCCCAGTCCCTCGTTGGCGGCCGACCACGTGACCGCGCCGTCCTCTGAGCGCCGCACCCCGTCCTGACCGAAGGCGCCGTAGGCGATGCGCGCGTCCGAGGGTGCGATCGCGACGCACGCCGCACCCGGGCCCGTCCAGGTCCGCGTCCACGTGAGGCCGGCGTCCTCGCTCCGGAGAACCCCGAACTTCGTGCTGGTGGCCAGCAGGACGTCCGGCGCGGTCTGCGCGACCGCCACCGAGGAGATGGCCCCCTCGGGTCTGGGCTCCAGGTCGGCGGACTGGCGCACCTCCGTGACGAACAGCGCGTCCGCGATCGTGCGGTTGGCGCGCCACCCCTCGACGTCGCCCGCCTTCTCCCAGTCCCCGAGCAGGACAACGCCCGGCGTGTCCCTGGGCGGGCCCGGCGCGACCGTGCTCTCGGAGGAGGCATGGACCGCCACCGCGTCGAGGTAGACGTCCCCTCGGTAGCCGCGATCCGGCGATCGCACGACGCAGTAGGCGAAGTGGATGGCCTCCAGGTTCTTCAGCCCTGCGAGGTCCAGCGTCAGCTCCGTCCACTCCCCCGGCTTGGCATCCAGCGGCGTCGCCTGCTGCCAGAGCCAGTTCGGCCCGCTCTGGACGACCAGCTGCGCCTGCAACCGCGGGGCCTCCACAGGTGCGAACACCCGCGCCGTGAGCTTGCGGTAGCCCGACCAGTCGGCACCCGGCTGGCTGAGGCCCAGTTCCGCCCGGCCGTTCCTGTTCCAGTCCCCGGCGTCGCTCCCAAACGCCATCACCAGGCACCCCTGCCCGCGAAACGCCGGGGGCGGCGGCGGATGACCCTCGCCAGCGACGGCCGGCAGGTAGTTCAGCTCCGTCCACGTCTCCCCGCCGTCGGTCGACTTGTAGAGCCTGCCGTGCCGACTGCCGGCGTAGACCGTCCCGCCTCGCGTCGGGTCGACGGCTATCGGCCGCACGCTGACCTGCCGCTCGACGGAGAGATTGAGTTTCCCCGCCGCCGTCTCGGGCAGGAAGCGCCAGTGTTCGCCCGCGTCGGTGCTCTTGCACAGACCGGTCACCGTGCCCGCGTAGACGGTGTCGGGCTCGGCCGGGCTCACCGCCAGCGCGTAGACCGCATAGTCCCTCAGGCCCCGGTTGATGAAGCGCCAGTGGAGCCCCTTGTCCTCGGTCTTGTACGCGCCGGCGACATCGCCTCCCAGGTAGATCACGCCGTCCACGGTCGGGTGGAACGCGCAGGACCAGAAGAACCCGCCGCCGCCCCACCCCACCGGCTGCCACGCGGGCGCCTGCCCCGTCACCGCCCCTCCGACCAGCATGATCGACGCGAGAGCCACTCCCATCGTCCCTCCTGCCTTTGCTCCAGGCCTGCCGTTCTTCGCCGTTCTTCTCATCTTCAGGACTCTTCCCGTTTTCGTTCCGTTAGCCGTGCCTGAAGATCGGCTCCACATCCCTCATCTCCTCCGCCAGCGCCTGCCGCGTCTCGTTCGTGATCGGGGTGAACTGCAGCGCGGCTTCGACCGCCAGCTTGAGCAGCCGCCCCTCTCCCGGCGAGACGGCCGCGGTGATCGGCAGGCTGAGCGCGTAGTCGAGCGCCATCCGCGCACGCTCGGGGTCGTCGACGGGTTGATACCAGCACTTGGGGTAGATTCGCTCGGCCTCCTTGGGCCACGGCGTCCAGGCGAGGGCCTTGAGGGCGAGGCGGGCGGCGCCCTTCTCGATGGCCCTCTCCAGCACCCGCGGGCCGAAGTTGCCGTTCTCCATGCACACGCAGTTGAACGGGAAGAGCACGCTGTCGAAGGCGAAGGCGTCCAGCAGCTTGAGCGCCGCGCTCTCGCTGTGCGCCGAGAACCCGATGTAGCGGATCGTCCCCTGTTCGCGCGCCTGCAGGAAGGTCTCCATCGCGCCGCCCGGTGCGAGGATCTGATCGACCTCCTCGTCCTTGCTGACGCCGTGGAGCTGGTACAGGTCGAGCCGATCGGTCTGCAGCAGCCGCAGTGACTCCTCCAGCTCCGCCTGCGCCCCGGCGGCGTCGCGCCTTGTCGTCTTGCAGGCGAGGAAGCACTTCTCCCGATACGGCTTCAGCGCCGGCCCCAGGCGCTCCTGGGCGTTGCCGTAGGTCGGGGCGACATCGAAGTAGTTCACCCCGCGCTCGACCGCCCATGCCACGATGTCGTTCGCCTCGGACTGCTCGATTTGGCTGACGACGATCCCGCCGAAGCCGATGATCGATAGTTCAGCATCGTCCCGGTAGTTGCGACGCAGCAGCATGCCCGTGCCTCCGTTCTCCGTCTGGGCCCGGCCGGCGGCGGCCCCCGCGCTTGCTGCGACTACGGTCGAGATGAAGTCCCTGCGTCTCATCTGGCGTCC
>VGFC01000212.1 GCA_016869045.1 Armatimonadota bacterium | reverse complement strand
CGAGGCGGCGGGCTGCTGGAATCGCTGGCCTCAGCGGATACGGTCGCCTTCGACAAGACGGGCACCGTGACCCGCGGCGAACCCGCCATCGCGGCGGTCGTGCCGCTCAGGGGCGCGTCGTCGGGGGAGCTACTCGGATACGTCGCATCGGCGGAGCAGCCGTCGGAACATGCTCTGGCCCGGCTGATTGTCGCACACGCGGCGGCGGAGGGAGCCACCGTCTCGGCGCCGGAGGAGTTCGAGGCGCGTCCGGGGGCCGGAGTGGTCGCGAGGGTCGGGGGCAGGCTGGTGATCGTGGGCAAGCCGGCACTGCTGGAGGAGGCGGGCTGCGAGGGGGTCGAGGGGGCGCAGGCTGCGGCGGCGGAGTTCGCGGCGCATGGTGCGATGCTGGCGTTCTGCGCGGTTGATGGACGCGTGATCGGCTTCATCGCGGCCGAGGACGCGCCGCGTGACGAGGCGGCCGAGGCGGTTGAGGAGCTGGCCCAGGCGGGGATTGCCGACACGCTGCTGTTGACCGGCGATCACGAGCGCGCGGCCCGGGCGGTGTGTGGCGCGACGGGGATCGCCCACCACCATGCGAACCTGCTGCCGGACGGGAAGGCGGAGATCGTTCGGCGGCTGCAGGAGCGGGGGCGGACCGTCATCGCCGTCGGGGACGGTGTGAACGACGCGCCGATGCTCGCCACGGCGGCGGTCGGTGTGGCGATGGGCGACGTGGCGACCGACATCACCGCCGACGCCGCCGACGTGGTCCTGGCGCGGGCCGATCTGCGGCGGATCGCGGGGCTGGTGCGCTTCTCGCGCCGCGCGATGGCGACGATCCGGACGAACGTCTTCTGGTTCGCGCTGCTCTTCAACGGGATTGGCGTTGCGTTGAGCGCGCGGGGCGTGCTCGGGCCGGTCGGCGCCGCGGTCTACCACCAGATCGCCTCGCTGCTCGTTGTCTGCAACTCACTGAGATTGCTCACGGCGGGCCGGCTGGAGGAGCGAGGCCGCGTGGCGCGGGCGTGGGAGGCCATCGGCACGTGGCTTCACGGGCTTTCGCACGGGCTGAGCGTTCGGCGCTGGCGAGAGGGATGGAGCTGGCTGAGGGCGCGACGGGCGACCATTCTGCGCCATGGTGCGCCAATCGCGGTGGTGCTCTATCTGCTGTCGGGCCTCTACATGGTGCGCCCGGCGGAGGTGGCGGTTGTGCGGCGCTGGGGGGCGCAGTGCGGCGAGCCCAGGCAGCCCGGCCTGCACTACCGGCTCCCGTGGCCCGTGGATCGCGTAGCGCGGGTGAAGCCGGGGCTGGTGCGGGTAGTGGAGGTCGGCTACCGCAGCCTGGGCAGCGGCGAAGCGGTGAGCGGCTACGAATGGGAGAGCCCGCACCAGGCCGGGCAGTACAAGCGGCAGCCCGAGGAGTCTCTGCGATTGACGGGCGACGAGAACCTCATCGACGTGACGGTGACGGTCCACTACGTCATCCGGAATGTGCACGACTACCTGTTCCACGTGAGCGATGAGCCGCGGTTGGCGCGAGTGGTCGCGGAGGCGGCGGTGCGGGATGTCGTGGGCCGAAGCACGGCCGATGAAGTGATGACGGACTCGCGGCTCGCGGTCGAGCAGAAGGTCGCGGCGACTGCCCAGGGCTGGTTCGACCGGTACGAATGCGGGCTGCAGGTGACGGACGTCCGGCTGCTGGATGTGCACCCGCCGGTGCAGGTGGTGCCGGCCTTCCGCGAAGTCGCGAGCGCGATGGAGGAGAAGCGGTCGGAGATCAACCGCGCCGAAGGGTATGCCAAGGAAGAGGTGCCGAAGGCCAGGGGGCAGGCATCGGCGAGGCGGCTGGGGGGCGAGGCCTACGCAGTCGGGCGGCGCAACCGCGCCGGCGGCGACGCTGCGCGCTTTCGGCAGCTGGAGACCGCCCATCGCCAGGCGGCAAACGTCGTCGAGGTCCGGCTGCAGCTGGAGGCTCTGGAAAGGGCGTTGGCCGACCGGGAGAAGCTGATCCTCAGCGGCCGCAGCGGCGCGCGGCGCCAGATGTGGCTGCTGGACTCGCAGGGCGTGAGGAAGGTGATGGGTGACGGGGCACAGGTGACAGGGGACGGCACGGCAGGGGCGGCGCCGCCACAGACGCCGCCTGCCGCCCCACCGGCGACAGGTGACGGGGCACAAGGAACGGCGAAGGCGACGGAGGAGGGTAGCCGATGAATCGATCGAGTTGGCTCCGGATGGGTATCGGAGTGCTGATCCTGATCGGGCTATGCCGCACGTTCTTCGTGGTGGATGAGACGCAGAGCGTCGTGGTGACGCGGTTCGGGCGCATCGTGCGGGAGATCGCGCGGCCGGGCCTGCAGGCTAAGCTGCCCGTCGATCAGGCCTGGCGGCTGGACAAGCGGCTGCAGGTGTATGATCCGGGACCGGCCCAACTCCTGACGCAGGACAAGAAGATGCTGCAGGTGGACGCCTACGTGTGCTGGCGCATCATGGACCCGGAGCGGTACGTGCGCACGGTCGCCGACACCACGATGGCTCGGCGGAGAATCTACGACCTCGTGCGGTCGCAGGTGGCGGCGGAGCTGGGCAAGGTCGAGCTGGCGAAGGTCATCTCGACCCAGGAGCAGGGCTTGCAGCTCGAACCGATGCTGCAGACCGTGACCCTCGCCTGTCGGTCGGCGGCGCGGGACACCTACGGGATCGACATCGCGGATGTGGGGATCAAGCGGCTGGTCTTCCCCGAGCAGAACCTGGAGAGCGTGTTCGCGCGGATGCGGGCCGAGCGACAGCGGATCGCGAAGCAGTACCGGGCTGAAGGCGAGCAAGAGGCGGCGCGCATCAAGGCCGAGGCGGACAAGGAGAAGGAGCAGATCCTGTCCGAGGCCTACCGAGTCGCCGAGACCACCAAGGGCCAGGGCGAGGCAGAGGCCGCCCGGCTCTACGCGGCGGCGCACTCGGCCGACCCGAGGTTCTACCGGATGACCCGCACGCTGCAGGCATATGAGAAGATGTTCGGCAAGGACACGACCATCGTGCTGTCGGGCGATTCGGAGCTACTGAGGCTCATGACGCAGGGGCGAGGAGCGAACCGGTGAAGGTGAGCGCAGACACCGGCGGCCCCGGCTCCCGCGCGCGACTCATGCGGCGGGCTATCTGGCTGCTCGCGGCGCTGTACGTCCTGAGCGGGGCATACGCCGTCCGCCCGGGCGAGCGCGTCGTCGTGCGGCAGTTCGGCCGGGCGCTGATGCCGGCGGGGCCCGGCCTGCACTACGCCCTGCCCTGGCCGGTCTGTCGCCGGACTCGCGTGCGGACCGAGCAGCCCCGCCGCGCGACGGTCGGGTTCGCGGCGGTCGATCAGTCCGTGGGGGCCTCGGTCGATCCGCGACTCAGCCGCTTCCTGACCGGTGACGAGAATGTGGTGCAGGTCCAACTGGTCGTCGAGTACACCGTGCAGGAGCCGGTGCCGTACCTGTTCAGGGCGCAGAGCGCGCAACGCATGGTGGAGGTGTCGGCGCAGCGGGCGCTGGCGGAAGTGCTGGCGGGCACCGCGGTCGATGATGCGCTGACCACGGCGAAGGCGGCCATCTGCGAGGAGGTCAGGAAGAGGACGCAGTTCTCGCTGAACAACCTGAAGGTCGGCATCCATGTGGTCTCGGTGAACCTCCCGGCGGTCGAACCTCCGGCGGAGGTGGCGGCGGACTTCCAGGATGTGGCGAGCGCGAAGGTGGACTACCACCGGATCATCAACGAGGCCGATGCCTATGCGGCGGAGACCGTGCCGAAGGCCAAAGGCGAGGCTTCGCAGATGACCGCCCAGGCGGCGGGCTACAAGGTGAAGGTCGTCAACGAGGCCCGCGGGGATGCGGCGTACTTCGGCAAGCTACGGGCGGAGCGGGCGCGCGCGCCCGAGGTGACGGACGCGCGGCTCTACGTGGAGAGCATGGAGCGCCTGCTGCCGAGGATGCGCGTGATCGTCGCCGACGAGAGCGGCAACCGGCCGCTGGACCTATCCATCGTGCGGGACCAGCCATGAAACGCGAGCAAGCCGCGGCGGCTCTGACCGTACTGGTGATCGTGGGCGTCGTCGTGGCCCTCGCGATCCGCACTTCCCGGGGGGGCCCACCGACGAGCGACGTGAAGCCATCGAGCGTCGTCTTCGATCTCTTCGATCAGGCCAAGGCGGGTGACGCCGGTGGGTATCTGGCTTGCTTTGAGGAGGGCCTGAGGCGGAGCGTGGAGTCCTCCAAGCAGGACATGGGCGACGCGGCCTTCAAGCAGCACCTCGTCACCGTTGGCACCGCAGTGAAGGGGGTCTCCGTCACCGAGGAACGTGCGGATGCGAAGGAGGCGCGGCTGCGGGTCGAGTTGGTGTACGCCGACCGGACCCACAACGATGTGCAGACCTTCACGGTCGTCCGCAAGGGGAGCCGATGGCTGATCGCCTCGATGTCCGGCGCGTCGCAGCTGAGGATGCCGGTGCCCTACGGGACGCCCGCGTATCCGTTGGAGCAGGGCGGCGATGAACGGAAGACAAAGGGCGGCGAAGGCGTCGCGGCTGAAGCCGCTCCTACGAACAGCAAGGGAGGAGGGTAGGCCCAGTGTGGGATGAGGCGGGCCTCGTTCTGTACGCGGTTGATCCCGGCCAGTATGACCTCGCGCGGGGTGAGCTGGATGCCGAGCGGGTCTGCCGCCGCGTGCGCGAGGGCGGCGGGACGGCGATCCGCCTCGCGGTCCACTCACCGCACGGGTACGCCTACTTCCCCTCGGAGTTCGCGCCGCTCGCCCCCGACTACGCCTTCGGCCGCGACTACGTGGGCGAGTTCGCCGAGGCGTGTCGGCGACACGGGCTGGGGCTGGCGTGCAGCGTGAACGTGGCCGCCAACCGCGCCGTGGCCGAGACGCGGCCGGACTGGAGGCAGATCGAGCCGGGCGGAGCCCCGCACTCGTGGGGCGGGGTCCCGGTGATGTGCCTCAACACGGAGTACATGTCTTACGTGACCGACCTCGTGCGCGAGGTCGTCGCGCGCTACGGCCTGGACTGCATCTGCCTCGACAACTTCGTGCTGCTGGACGGCTGTCGGTGCCGCGGGTGCGAGGAAGCGCTCCTGGCCGACACGGGGCTTGAGCTAGGGAGCCTCGCGCCGGGCTCGGACGCGGCGGCGCGTTACCGCGAGTGGCGCTTCGCACGGACGGAGCGCCTCGCGTGGAACCTCGCAATGGCCGCCAAGGCTCTGCGCGGGAATGTGTCCGTAGTCTTCAGCGGATGCGGGTGGTCGCCGGTGCGCGATCAGTCCCTCGGGTGGCGGGCGGAGCATACGGCCGAGTGGATGGACAACCTCGAGACGGGACTTGCGCCGCGCTGGTACGGGCAGGACCTGAGCGAAGCCGACTTCATCGGCGCCTACCACCGCGCGCTGGGCAAGCAGGGCTGGTGCTGGGTCGAGTACGCTCCCTTGGCGTACGTGCTGGCGGCCTGCCCGCCGACCGAGTTGCGCCTGAAGGCGGCCTCGGTGATCGCCTCGGGCGGGCGGCCGTGTGTCTGGACCCTCCCCCCGATTCCGCCGGCCGACGAGTCGGGCCTGGAGCCGCTCGGGCAGTTCTTCGCGCAGTTCGCCGACGAGCCGGGCTGCCTGCAGAGCGAGGGGAGCTTCGCCCGGACGGCCGTACTGCTGTCGCGGCAGGCGTTCGAGGCTACAGGGCGGGACACAACCGACATCGTGCGCGCGTGGTGCAGCGCCCTGACCCGCGAGCACATCCTGTGGGACTTCGCGCTCGACCGAGACCTCACTTCGGGCGGGCTGTCGCCATATCGGGTGCTCATCGTGCCGGGCACGCCGTATCTGCCGCCGCGTGAGCTGGCGGCCATCCGGCAGTTCGTGCGAGGTGGGGGGAACGCGATCTTCGTCGGGCAGGCGACGCGCTTCGAGGCAGACGGGCAGGCCTCGCCGGACTTCGCGGCGGCGGACCTGCTGGGCGTGTGCTACGCGGGAGAGGCGGCCGAGGCGAGAGCAAGTGCTGCAGACTACCTGCGGGTCGCCGAGCTGCCGCTGGTGGACCTCGCGCACGAGGTGATCCCCTGCGGGGACTGCGTACCCATCGCGGCCGCGGGCGCTCAGGTCATGGCCGACGTGATCCGCAGCGGCCCTGAGCCGTTGTCGCTGCCCCGATCCGACGGATCGGGCGCGCCCGGCATCACCTGGCGGATGCAGGGCGGCGGGCGGGTCGTCTACGTGGCGGCGACGCTCGTGCGCGTGCTCGCCGACCTCACGGGCCCCTTGTTCACGTCGGCGGAGGGGCTGGTCGGCGAACTCGCCCGTTGGCTCGGTGGCGAACGCGTGCGTGTCGACGCCGCGCGTAGCGTCTCTGTGCAGATGCACCGCGCGCCGGGCGGCGCAACGGTCCACCTCCTGAACCGCCCCGCGCCCGATGCGCACCTCCACGAGAGCGTGCCCCCCTCGGGCGGAATCGAGATCACCGTGCCCCAGGCCTTGTACACGTCGAACGTCCGCGCGCTCGACGGTGCGGACGTCCAGTGGCAGCAGGTAGGCCCTCGGCTGAGGATCGTCGTGGGCGAGATTGGCGAGTACCGGTGCGTGAGGATCGAGGGGGCGCTGGGGTGACGGCGGGAGACAGGAGTCAGGAGTCAGGAGACGGGATGACGACTAACGGCAGACGGCGAACAGCAGCCACGGCGTGGGCGTGTCTTCTCCTGGCGTGGGGAGCGGCGGCGGCCGCGCAGGGGTATGTGACCGCGCGGATGGTGCCGGAGGGCTGGAAGCTCGCGGGGGAGCCGCAGGCCTTCCAGGCGGACAACCTCCATGAGCAGATCGACGGCGCGGCAGCGGGGTATCTGCGGTACAGCTTCAGGCTACTGACCGTGCAGTCCGTGCAGCTTGCCGACGACCCGAAGACCGAGATCCTGGTGGAGGTCTACGAGTTCGGCAACCACCTCGATGCCTTCGGCATCTACAGCAACGAGCGCACGCCGAAGCTGGAGTACCTCAAGCTCGGCGCCGAAGGCTACTACGCAGGCGCCACCTGCCGCTTCTACAAGGGCTCCTACTATGTGAAGGTGGCAGCCAGCCGCGACACCCAGCAGGTGCAGGCGGCGCTGCAGGCGCTGGCGACCGGTCTCGCGCGACGGCTGAAGGGCGAGACGAAGCCGCCAGGGCTGCTGAAGGCGATCCCCTCCGAGGGCCTGATCGCCAACTCCGAGCGCTACGAGGGCTCCGACCTCCTCGCCCACGAGTTCCTCGGCCGCGGCTTCACGGCGGACTACGACCTCGGCGGCGAGAAGCCCGCAAAGCTCTTCTTCGCGATCAAGGCAGATCGCTGGGAGGCCCGGGGTGCGCACTACAAGCTACTCAGCTTTCTCCGGCAGCGGGGCGAAGTGGGGGAGAAGGCTGTGCTCGCCAAGGGTAGCGGGCGGATGACGAGGCATCCCTTCTACGGGCCAAGTCTCATCTGCCGCTCGGGGCCGGTCGTCTGCGGCGTGCTGAGGACGCCAGGCACGGAGGCGGCCACGAAGCTGGTGGAGGGGCTGATCGCGAACCTCGAGAGTCTCGGCGCCGCGGCCGAGGCCTCCCCGTCGCCCTGATCCCGGTGCCGTGGTCGGGCCATGGCGACCGGCCCTGGAGGGTAAGTCGGGCCCCCAGGAGGAGGTCGTCCGCGTGCCGCATGGGGCGTGCCCGGAAACCTCCGACCGACGCCGGGGGTTCTGGCCCAAGACCAGGGAATGAGTCACCCCGGCGCCGAGAGGAGAACCGCCAGTGGCGACGCGTCTGCATGTGACTGCGGGCCGGAATGTGACCCTCGAGGAGTTCACGGCGGCGTTGGCGCGCCAGTTCGGCGAGCGGTGGGGAGACGTCAAAGTCAGCAGCGCCGGGGGCTGGCACTGGTTCACGGTCAGTGTATGGGGCGTCGCCGGCGGCGAACTCGACGAGGCCCTCGAACGCCTGCCGGGGCCCTCGCTGCGGATCACCACCGAGGACAACTCGCGCTGGTACCTCATCCTGCGGGGCAAGGGGCAAGAGCCGTACGTGCTGTGCCATGAGTTCAGTGCCTCCCGCGGAGGCGAGGACACTGAACTTGAGGAGGTCGATCTTCTCCACTTCCTGCGGGATGACGACTCCGAGAACCTCAAGACACCTCCCGACCCCATCGAGGAGGTCGCCGAGAGCTACGCGGACCTCGGCGTCGCCCTCCCTTCCGACCTGATCGAGCGTCTGAAGGGTCTCTCGTACCGCAGGGCCGTGACGGCCCTTTGCCAGCACTTCGCCGAGGCGACCGCCGACGCGCTGCAGCGCTTTGGCGTGCCCCACGACCGCGAGGAGGTGATCGGGTGCCTGACGGGCGCCACGGTGGACGCGCGGGAGTGGGACCACGACATCGGCGATCTGCCTCGCTTCCTGGTGGCGCTGGGATTCGGCGGCGAGTGGCGCCAGACCTTGGATGCGCAGCTCGCCCCGCCCGAGTACGAGGCCTGCGAGCCGCCGCCTCCGCCTGACCCTCGGTCGCGGATCGACGCCCTCCTGACACGCGCGGGTGAGATGCAGGCCGTGCCCGTTCGGGGCGGCCCGGCCGTCGTGCCGCTGGATCGAGCCATCCACGTCGCCGACATCGCCTGGTACTGCGGCGAGTGGCTGGGGGCCGCCTGGACTCTCGATCTGCCTACCGGAGCCGCCGGAGGTCTGGGCCTGGAGTCCGGTGCGGACACCTATGTCGTGGTCGAAGGAGATCGGGTGCAGATCGGTGAGGAGTCGGTGATCCCTTGCCATCCGAATGTGGACCGAAGCAGGCTCTCCGTTGCTCTTCAGGGCCTTCCCGCGGGCGCGGAGATCGACCTGGTGACGGTCGGGCACGAGCCGATGGACGAGAAGGCCGAGGCCGCGCGGATGCGGTTCAAGGGAACGGTGGAGGGTGGCGCCTGGCGCATCGACAGGGCGTGGCCGGAGGCGCCCGGCGAGGCCATCGAGGAGGCCGTGGAACTCACCGTCGCCGTGGAGGGCGGTCAGGGGTTGCGGGCGCGGGACGAAGCGGAGGCCGAGGCCATCGCGGAGGGCGCCGCCCGTCATCCGATGCTGGATCACCGATCCACGAAGCGGGAGGGGCTGACGTTCACGAGGGACTCGTGGGCCGAACGGTACCTGGCGTTGGTGGTCTTCCGCCTGCGCTACAGCGACATCTGGAACACGAAGCCCTATGCGGACGAAGACGAGGAGATGCTTGGGGAGTGGGATGAGCTAGAGAAGGCGACGACGGCGCCGCACGCCGAAGAGGTCCTTCTCGAAGGTCAGGCGACCCGCTTCTACGAGGCGGACCTCGGGCAACTGGGCAAGCTGGACCAGGAGGCTCTCGTACAGGCCGAAGCGGGGATGCAGGCGCTGGGCCTGCAGCCGGTGGGCGACGTCTGCTGCGAGCGTGCCGAGGCCGTGCTTGTGCGGGGGTACGGGGCCCCGGGCAGCCTGTGGTGGGGCGTCCACATGCAGGCGATTGACGGGCAAGCGTATACCGAGTTCGTCACGCGCTTTGCCGATGGAGCCTGCCTGACGACCACCAGCAACTGGTCTGCCGAGAGCTTCCCCGAGTGCGGGCTGTTCGCCCGGGTGTACGGGGAGGCTGACGTGGCGCGACTCCACGCCAAGCATCTCGACGGGATCGACCGCGTGTCTGTCCACCGCGGGACGGAGCCCATCGCCATCGAGCCCACGCTCCTCGGGTTGGCGCAGGCCATGGACGACTACCTCAGCAGCCGTGGGAAGGGGCCGGGGTTCGTAACCTGCACGCTGGGGTGAGGCGCCCGTCGCCTGAGGCGGAAGGGGCCTGGGCGGGGCCGGGCGAAGTAAGCCCGTGCGATGCGTCTCGAGGACACCGCGGCCCTGCCTGAGGAGCGATCGGGCAGCGGCCGTGCGCTCATTCTGGGCCTGGTCATCGTCGCCGCGTTCGCCGTGGCCGGGTCGTTCTCGGTGCTGCTGCGCTACGAGATCATCGGCACCGGCTACCTCCCGCGCGGCGCCGTGACGGTGCTGCTCGCGCTGGCGCTGATCACGTGGGTGCTGCGGCGGCTGACGAGACGGCAAGGGCTCCGGCGCAAGGAGACGCTGCTGATCTTCGGGATGCTCATGGCGATGGCCGCGGTGCCGGGGCAGGAGTTCAGCCAGCACGTCTACCTCAACCAGATCGGGATCGTCTACTACGCCACGCCCGACATCGCGAAGCCCGGCCTCTACCTCCAGGACCTGAACCCCTACCTCGTCCCCTCGAAAGACCGCGACGATCCCGTCATCCGCTACGCCTTCGAGGGCGTGCCGCCCGGCGCGAGCATCCCGTGGGGCAAGTGGGTGACGCCGCTGTTGGTCTGGACGCCGTTCTGGTTCGCGCTGTACTGGGTGATCCTGTGCTTCGCCGGGCTGATGGCCCATCGGTGGGAGGACCAGGAGAAGGTCCTCTACCCGCTGACGGCCGTGCCGGCCGAGTTGGTGAGCCGCGACGGGCAGCCGGTCGCGAGCGCCTTCCGCAGCCCGATGCTGTGGGTCTGTTTCGCCGTCGCGACGGGCATCTACGTGCTGAAGGGCCTGCACACCTACTACCCGGGCGTGCCCGACATCAACATGCAGAAGGTCGGCGGCGTCATCTTCGCCGAGGGGCCGGCGCGGGTGCTCAACCGCCTGCCGCTGCACGTCTACCCGGAGATGATCGGCATCTCCTACCTGCTGTCGGCCGAGGTCGGCTTCAGCCTGTGGTTCAGCTACTGGCTGCGGCTGCTGGAGACCTTCACGCGGGAAGCCGTCGGCCTGCAGACCAACCACTGGGACTTCTTCGCCTTCCAGACCGTCGGGGGCTACGCTGTGCTGGGCCTAGCGCTGCTCTGGTCGGCGCGGAAGTACCTCGCCGAGGCCTTCCGCGGCGGCCTGACGGGGGCCATAGGTCGCGGGAAGCCGAGCGACCCGCTGCATGTGATCGCGGCGCCCGGCTTCATCCTGGGGATGCTGTTCATCTGGTGGTGGTGCGCGAAGGTGGGGATGTCCCTCACGTGGGCGATCCTCATGTACGCCTCGTTCGTGGTGGTCAGCCTCGTGGTCGCGCGGGTGATCTGCGAGGCGGGCATGTTCATCTACTCCAGCCCCTTCCGCCTGAACGAGGTCATCTTCGACATGGCCGGCGTCAAGCAAGTCGGCGCGCGCAATGTCGCGCTGATGACGATGACGAGCTGGGCGCAGATTCGCGCTACAGCCACGATGAACCTCACCGCCGTGCTGCAGGGCTTCAAGCTGGGCTCACTGGGGCACATCGACCGCCGGCTGATGTTCGGCGCGATGTACGCGGCCATCGTGGTCGCGATCCTCTGCGCGCATGTCTCGTCCATCTACACGATCTACACGTGGAGCGTGCCGAAGCTCGGCTGGTGGCCGCAGGGCTCCTCGCTGAACACCACCAACGCGCTCGCCCGGCGGCTCCAGACGCCCGAGGAGATGACCCTCGGCAACTGGGGCGCCATCGGCCTCGGCGGGGCGACCACCTTCCTCCTGGTCGCCATGCGGCAGCGCTTCCTGTGGTGGCCGTGGCATCCGCTCGGCTTCGTGGCGTGGCTCGGCTGGCCCATCGACCGCTACTGGCTGTCGGTCCTGATCGGCTGGCTCTGGAAGGTCGCGGTCATCCGCCTGGCGGGGTACAAGTCCTTCAGCGCCTACCGCCCCATGGCCTTCGGACTCGTGCTGGGCATCTGCTTCATCCTCACCGTCTGGCTGGTCGTCCACATGATCGTCCCCGGCCCGCCGGTGCTGATCGAGTGACGGTCAAGAAAGGGGAAGATTCGAAGACTTGAAGAACGGCGGAAGACGGCAGACGGCTCAGGTAAGGACAGAGGCGAGGCTCTCGTCGAGGATGGCGAGGGCTTCCGCAACGTCCGCCTCGCTCACGATCAGCGGCGGCGCAAGGCGGATGCCGTAGGTCCCCAGGGCGATCACGATGAGGCGGCGCTTGAAGCACGCGCTCTGCACAGCGCCGGCCACGTCGCCCGCAATGTCGAACGCCCGCAGCAAGCCCAGACCACGCACGTTCGAGACCGCCTCATGCTTCCCAGCGAGGGCCTGCAGGCCCGCGTCGAGCTGCTCACCACGCGCGGTCGCGTTCGCGAGCACGTCGCCCTGCTCCATCGCCTCGATGGTCGCCAGGCCCGCTGCGCAGGCCAGGTAGTTCCCCCCGAACGTTGTGGCATGGTCGCCGGGCTCGAAGGCTGAGGCGACCTCGTCGGTGGCGAGGCACGCGCCGATCGGCATCCCCGAACCGAGTGCCTTGGCGAGCGTCATGATGTCGGGCTCGATGCCGAAGTGCTCGTAGCCGAACCACTTGCCCGTCCGGCCCATCCCCGTCTGCACCTCGTCGAGGATCAGCAGCAGCTCGTACTGGTCGCACAGGCCGCGCACCTGCTTCAGGTAGTCCGGCGAGGGCACGTGCACGCCGCCCTCGCCCTGCACCGGCTCCAGGAGGATCGCGCACGTGTGGTCGGTGATCGCGGCCTCCAGCGCGGGCACATCATCCCACGGCACGTGTACGAAGCCCGGCGCGAGGGGAGCGAAGTGGTCCTGGCGGTGGTACTTCGCGGTCGCGGCGAGCGTGCCCAGCGAGCGCCCATGGAACGAGTGCTCGGCGGTGATGATCTCGGCCCGGCCCTCGCCGTGCTTCTTCAGCGAGTGCTTGCGCGCGAGCTTGATCGCCGCCTCGTTGGCCT
>VGFC01000211.1 GCA_016869045.1 Armatimonadota bacterium | reverse complement strand
CAGAACCGTACGTGCGGGACTACCGCATACGGCTCCTGCCTGGTTAGCCCGGCTGGGCGGAACCGGGGTGGGCCTCAAGGTAGGCGGTATGGAGACCGACCAGGCTCAGGAGCCCCAGTGGCTCCAGCAGGGCGTCCGGGAGGAGGTGGGATTGCCACCGACCTTTGGCGTAGCGACCGGCAATCACGCTGCGGAACCGGCGCCGGAGGAACCCGTCCAGTTCGCGGAGGTCCCTCTGACCCGCCCACCAGACCTGACGGAAGTAGCCATGCCACCCGCGCCGGTAGGTGTTCAGCTCGCCGATCATCCGCATCAGCCGCGCGTCGCGCCGCAGCTTCTTCGCGGTGCACGCTTTGGCGTTGCGCGGCTTCTGGCAAGCCTGCCGCGGCGTGAGCTGTCGGATCGCCTCCCGAAATCGAGCCGGCGACTTCTCCCGCACCACCTTGTGCACGTTACCCCGTCGGGACCGGAAGTAGCGGAACCCCAGGAAGTCAAACCCGTCGTCGAGGTGAACGACGCGCGTCTTCGACTCGTTCCGGCGCAGCCCCAACGCCGTCAGGATTTCCCGAATGAGCCGCAACGCTTCCTCGGCTTCCGCTTGAGTACGCGCCAGCACCACGAAGTCATCCGCGTAGCGCACGAACTCGAACACACTGGCGCCGCCGATTGTGGGGGCATCGCTGAAGGCGCTGGAGCTGCTGTCGGAGTCCACTGAGCTGCGCGACCGCCTGATGGACAACACGCGCTTCTTCCGCGAGGGGATGACGGAGCGCGGTTTCGCGATCGCGCCGGGCGAGCACCCCATCGTTCCGATCATGCTCGGCGACGCGAAGCTCGCGGCGCAGATGGCCGAGATGATGCTCGCGCGGGGCGTCTACGTGATCGGGTTTTCCTACCCCGTCGTGCCGCAGGGCAAGGCCCGCATCCGCGTCCAGGTCTCCGCCGCCCACACGAGAGAGGACCTCACGTTCGCGATGGAGGCGTTCGAGGCGGTGAAGAGCGAGTTGGGCATCTGACGCTCCCACGCGCGGGCCGCGCGTGCCACGACCGCCTGCCTACCCGGTCGTCCTACGACAACGACGTCTGGACTTTACCCTTCAGACTCAATCCCCTCTATATACGTAGTATATAGAGGGGATTGAGTCTGAAGGGTAACGCACCCCCATTCTCCCCTGTGCGCCCCCCTTCTCAGTCCGCCGGACCAGCGCGATCGCGAGGTGCGGGAATCATTGCCCTCCATATATACTTGTTACATCGAGGGGCGGTTTTGTCTGGCACTTTTTTCGTGCAAGGCACGGAATGTGATGAAGATCACAGTGAGGCAGGAGTGAGAAGCGAGGATTGAGGAGTGAGAATGGCGGCAAAGGCACAGCGCCGCGGGCAACGGCGCCGGAGCGCTCAGGCGCGGGCCGCGCGTGCCACCGAGGAGGGGTGCTAGGCGAGGAGGTAGAGGTCGAGGGGGTCGGGGATTCCGGGGAGTTGCTGGGCGGGGAGGAGGAGCCAGGCGAGGTTGGCGTGGCGGGATTCGCGGTGGTCATCGAGGTCTTCCTTGGCGCGGGCGCTGATGATGATGCCGCCGTTCTCGGCGCGCTCGGTGACGCGGGCGGCGAGGTTCACGTGGTGGCCGATCGGATCGCCGGCGCGGACCTTGACCTGCCCGACGTGGATTCCGATGCGGAGGCGGATGAGGGGATCGCCCGTGTTGCCAGCGAGGGTCCGGGCGAAGGCCACGGCGTCTCCGGCGTTGTGGAACAGGCAGAGGGCGCCATCCCCGAGGTTCTTGACGAATAGCCCCTTGTGATCGCGGATCAGCGGGATCGTGCGCGAGAGGTGGGCCGAGAGGCGTTGGGACCACTTCTCGTCTCCCAGCTCCCGGCAGAGCGGTGTGCTGCCAACGATGTCGGTGAAGGTGACGGCGAGGGTGCCGACCTCCTTGGCGCCCAACCACTCCTTGAAGTCGGCCTTGGGTAGGTCACGTGGGGCGTACTCAGGTTCGCAGGCTTCGGGTTCGCGCGCGGGCGGCGGCGAAGGCTCGGGCGGCTTGGGGATCGAGTCGGGGTCGATGGCCCAGCGCTGGAGGAACTCCTCGGCCTCGCGGTCGCTGCGTGAGACCATCCAGAAGAAGCGCGCGGCGTCGGCGGCGGCGGTGAACTTGAAGGTGATCTGCACGCTGCCGGGCTTGGTTTCGACGACCTCGAGCGTGCGGGCGGGGATGTCGAGGAGGCGCGCGAGTTGGAGCCGGACGGCGTCTACTGCCTCCTCGCCCACGTCCGGTCGGCCGACGGCGATGGTCACCTCCTCAGAGAGGCCCGGGGCTTCGGGCTCGGAGACCGCGGCAGGGACGTTGGTGACCAGTTGCTTCAGGTCCTCGGCGGGCAGCTCCCGCGGGCGTTTGCCGAGTATGCCAGCGACGAGGTTGGCGAGTGGGGCGACGTTCTTGTCGGTGAGCTTGCGGAGGTCTACCCACTGGTGGCCCCGGAGGAAGACGGGGAGCTTGGGGGCATCGGGAAGACCGGGCAGCAGCACGGGCATGACGGGGCAGTCCCGCTGGACGAACTCCTCCAGGAAGGCGCGCATCTCGCGGTCTTGCCAAGGGCCGAGGCCGTCAGGGCCAACGAGAACGGCGGCAGAGCGGACTTGCGTGATCGCCTCCTCCAAGGCGTCCTGCCAGCGGTGGCCAGGGATGATCTCCCAGACGTCGAGCCACGGGAGGAAACCCAGGCTCCTGAGGAGTTCCGCGAGGACGACGGCGCGCTCGCGGTCGGCTGCGTTGTAGCTCAGGAAGACGTCGTACTGGCCGAGGCGCTCCTTGGTGCGAACCCGGGCGGCGGCGACGTCGCGGCGGCGAGCGGTCTCGGCGTCAGAGTCGATCTGCAGGGCATCGGCGAGGGCGCTGGGGGTGAAGAGCAGCACATCATGGAGGGGGGACGTCGTGTCGCAGTCCGAGCAGGTGATCTCGGCCTCGCCCCGCTGCAGGCGCCTGTTGACGAGTTCTCCATCCCACGGGCGGCCGCAGGCCGGGCAGTAGTACACGCGCTGCTGCGCGACGCTGCCCGCGTTCGCCCGGGCCTCCAGGTGGCGATGGATGAAGGCCAGGAACGCCCGCTGTTCGTCGAGCGAGGGGGTGTTCTCGAAGTAGGCGGTGAGGCGGCCCCGGCCGGGTGAGGGTTCGTCGAGGACGACGATGCAACGGCCGCCGGTCTTCGCCTGGTAACAGGCGGCGTCCTTGTAGAAGTCGCGGTCAGCGAAGTCGCGGTGATGAGCGAGGCGGACAACCAGGGTCGTGAAGATCGCGGGGACGGGCCCCTCGAAGTCGAAGGCGACGCCGGGCGCGTTGAGGCGCGGGAAGGGCGCGGTCCGCGTGTACTGAGAGGGGAAGACGAGGTAGTCGCCCTCGTCCAGGCGCTCGCGGAGCGCGATGTCGTGGTCGAGGAGGCGCTGAACCGTGTGCGGGAGGAGGATGGACTCGATGTCTCGTTGGTCGGCGGGCACGCGGTCGTCCTCGGCCATCCGGAGGTCGCAAGCGAGCACGCGGCTCTCGAGGATATGACCGATCCCACGCGGGTCGTCGCGCGCGGTCAGGATGATCGCCGAGGCGTAGGCGTCGATGTACTCGGGTTGCATCAGGACGTAGGTGGGGGTCACGGGCGAGCCGCCCGTGCCACGGTCGGGGTCGAGGACCTCGATGAGGCCGGCGGCTTCGAGGCGGGCGACGCAGGTGCGGAAGGCGTCGGGGGACGGTAACGGCGTCGGGGCTGAAGCCCCTCCCACGAGGGTGTCGGAGCTGGCGCTCCGACCTACGAGAGGGTGTGCGCCTGCAGAGGGGACGGCGTCGGGACTGGAGTCCCGACCTACGAGTGCGCTTTGTGCGGGAGCAGCGAGGGAGGCGGTGTAGCGGGCGTGGAGGTCGGCGAGGGTGAGGAGCAAGACGGCGTCGCCGCGCTCCTTCTCGGTCTGAAGGAAGCGCTTCACGTCGGCGAAGAGCTGGTCGGAGACGACCTCGGTGAGCTTGCTCCAGTCGATGGCGTCGCGGATAGCTTCGCGGAGGTCAGCGACGCCCTCGCCGGTCTTGGCGCTGGTGACGAAGAACTGCTGGAAGCCGAAGTCGGCGCAGAAGCGGTCGATGGCCTCGCGGCTGACGGCGAGGCCGCCACGGTCGCTGCGGGCGCCGACGAGGAACCGGACGACGGGCAGCGAGGAACGGGCCTGCCGGACGGCGCGCGCCCAGTACTCGGCCGCGCCGAGGGGGTCGGTCTCGCTGCGGGCGTCGATGAGGACGAGGGCGACCGCGGCCTGGTCGATGTTGAGCTGATGAACCAATCGGTAGCCGGGCTGGCCGGCGAGGTCCCAGAGGAGGATCTCCTGGGTCTGGCGTGCGCGCAAGGGTGGGCGCGGTCCCAGGGACGGCGTGCCACCACTGCCGGCAAGGGTGCCGGCGGTCCCAGCGGACGGCGACGGCGTGCCGGCCGGACCCTTGCGGGTTCGGCGGTCCATGCTCCAGACACGGCGGCCGTGGGTGGACTCGGTGCGGCGGAACTTGCCTCCGGCCAGGACGCCGGCGAGGCCGGACTTGCCGACACCTGTGTCGCCGACGAGGACGACTTTGGCATTACGGTAGCTAACCGGTCCGGACCGCGCCGCCCCCCACAGCACACGCCAGTCCACAGCCCACACCCTCGCTGTGGCATCGTCACTGCCGCTAACCAGGTGCTTCCCGTCCGGCGTCACGGCCACGGACAAGACCCCGCCGGTGTGGCCTTCGAGGGTCCGCAGACACGCGCCGCTGGCCAGGTCCCGGACGCGGACGGTCTCGTCATAACTCCCCGTCACCGCCTGCCGACCGTCCGGGGTCACGGCCACGGACAAGACGGCGTCCGTGTGGCCTTCGAGGGTGTGGAGGAGGCGGATGCCGGGAGGGAGGGAGGAGGCCTCGGGTTTGGGGGCGGGTTTGCGTTTGGGCATGGGGCGTCACCTGGGAGGAGGTTGGGCGGAGAGGGAGGGAGGACCTTCACGACGAAGGCGACGAAAACGGGAAGAGCCGAAGATCAGAAGAACGGCGAAGACGGCGACGGCATGCGGACGAGGGCGTCCGCGCTCCTACGGAACGGCAACGGCGAGGGAGGGAAGGCGTGATGCGCGTGTATTGGGCTTGCGTGTGCATGGTGGTGAGCGGGGCGGGAGCGGCTCAGCAAGGAGCGGTCAGTATGAAGCTGCAGGCGTTCGACATGCGGGATGTGACGCTCGGGGAGGGGCCGTGTTTGGTGGCGAGGGAGGCGAATCGGGAGTATCTGCATGAGCTGGATGTGGACCGGCTGCTGTGGGCGTTCCGCAGGAATGCGGGGCTGCCGACGGGGGAGGCGCAGCCGCTCGGAGGGTGGGAGGCGCCGGAGGTTGAGGTGCGCGGGCACTTCCCCGGGCACTACCTGTCGGCGTGTGCGCTGATGTATCGGGCGACGGGGGATGAGGAGCTGAAGCGCAAGGGCGACACGATGGTCGCGGAGTTAGCGAAGTGCCAGGAGGCGCTTGGTGGGCAGTATCTGTCGGCGTTTCCCGAGAGCTTCCTGGATCGGCTGGAGACGCGGGACCGGGTGACGTGGGCGCCGCTGTATGTCATCCACAAGATCATGGCCGGGCTCTACGACATGTACACGCTCGCGGGCAACGAGCAGGCGCTGCAGGTGCTCACCCGCATGGGCGATTACTACAAGGCGCGGGCGGACAGGCTGACCGACTTCGAGTTCGAGCGGATGCTGCAGACCGAGTTCGGCGGGATGTCGGAGGTGCTGCACAACCTGTACGGCATCACGCGCGACCCGGACCATCTCGCGGTCGCGAACCGCTACGATCAGGCGGCGTTCTTAGGGCCGCTAGCCCTGAAGTGCGACAACCTGAGCCACATTCACGGGAACACGCAGATACCCAAGATCTGCGGAGCGGCGAGGCGGTATGAGCTAACGGGCGAGCCGGTCTATCGGGACATCGCCGAGTTCTTCTGGCACCGGATCGTGGACACGCGCTGCTATGCGACGGGAGGCACGACCTCGGGCGAAGTGTGGCCGGAGCTGAACCGACTCGCGGGCACGCTGTCGGCGACCAACCAGGAGTGCTGCAAGACGCACAACATGCTGAAGGTGACGCGGTACCTGATGCGCTGGACCGGCGACCCGATGTTCGCGGATTACTACGAGCGCGCGTTCTGGAACGGGATCATCGGCACCAACCGCGCGGACAACGGGCAGCTCATCTACTACGTGCCGCTGGCGACGGGGCTGAAGAAGGTCTGGGGGACGCCGTACGACAGCTTCTGGTGCTGCTACGGGACAGGGATCGAGACGTTCTCGAAGCTGAACGACAGCATCTACTTCCACGACGACGACAACCTGTATGTGAACCTGTTCATCGCGTCGAGCGTGGACTGGAAGAGCAAGGGCGTGCGGGTGGAGCAAGTCACCGAGTTCCCGGAGCAGCAAGGCACCGCGTTCGTGATCCATGCGGAGAAGCCGACGCGCTTCGGCCTGCAGGTGCATGTCCCGTACTGGGCGACGCAGGGGGTGACGGTGAGTGTGAACGGCGCACGGATCGAGGTGAAGGCGAAGCCGACCTCGTACCTCCCGATCACGTGGACAGGCAGGAATGCCTGTCCTCCTGTTGCGCGGGAGTGGAAGGACGGCGACAAGGTCGAGGTGCGGATGCCGTTCGCTCTGCATGCGTGGCCGATGCCGGATGACCCGGAGCTGGTGGCGGTGATGTATGGGCCGGTGGTCTTGGCAGGGACCGATGCGCCGGCGGAGGGGTACATCCTGGGCGATCCGACGAAGCCGGAGGCGTGGGTCGAGAAGACGGAGGAGGTAACCGGAGAGGGCCACCGCCAACAAGGGACAGTCCTCATTTCCCGCCAACAACAGGCGGGAAATGGGACAGTCCCAACACCTCTACCGCATCCGGCAACCGACGGGCCGCTGAGCTTCGTGGCGAATGTGCAGGGGACGCCGGTCAAGCTGATCCCGTGGTATCAGGTTCTGGATGAACCGTACGGCGTCTACTGGACTGTGACGCAAGAGGGCAGCGCGAAGCACAAGGCCATTCTGGCGGCGGAGGAGGAGCGGCGGAAGCGCGAGGCGCGGATCGTGGACCGCGTCAAAGTGGGCGACCCGAACTCGGAGCGCGCGCACAATCTGCAGGGCGAGCGGATGGGTGACGGGCCCTTCCAGGCGAACCACCACTGGCGGCACGCGCCGGACGGATGGTTCAGCTGGGACCTGAAGGTGCTGCCCGATCAGGCGATGACGCTGTACTGCGAGTACTGGGGCAGCGATGTGCCGCCGCGTACGTTCGATATCCTGGTCGATGGCACCGAGATCGCAACCCAGGCCCTGGACCGTAACAAGCCGAACGCGTTCTTCCAGGTCGAATACCCGCTGCCGCCGGAACTGGTGAAGGGCAAGGAGAAGGTCACCGTGCGCTTCCAGGCGCAGCCGGGGAATACGGCGGGAGGCGTGTTCGATTGCGGGGTTCTGAAGTAGCCTCACCCCCTGCCCCCTCTCCGTCCCGGAGAGGGGGAACGGCAACGGAGCCTCACCCCCTGCCCCCTCTCCTGGAGGAGAGGGGAACGGCGACGAAACCTCACCCCCTGCCCCCTCTCCTGAAGGGAGAGGGGGAACGGCGACGAAGCCTCACCCCCTACCCCCTCTCCTGGAGGAGAGGGGGAACGGCGACGAAGCCTCACCCCCTGCCCCCTCTCCTGAAGGAGAGGGGGAACGGCACGGCGACGACAAGGAGGGCGCGATGCTTGCGCTGATGGTGCTGGGTGCGATGATCACGCAGGCGCAGCCGGTTGCGATGACGCTGGAGGATGGCGTGGCGACGGCAACGGCGGGAGGGCTGGAGGTCTTCGAGTATCGGTTTGGCGCGGATTTGCCGAAGCCGTTCATCCAGCCGCTGAACACACCGTCGGGGCAGCCGGTCACGATGGCCAGCCCGCCGGACCATGTGCACCATCGCGGGCTGATGTTCGCGCTGGGGAACGTCGCGTTTGCGGGTGAGGAGGCGCAGTACGTGGTCTTCTGGGGCGAGGCGGGTGCGCCGGAGCGGCTCGGGCACATCATCCATGTGCCGGGATCGGAGCGCATCGAGGCGCCGGAGGGGACGCCGCAGCGGGTGGTGCTGCGCACGCGGAATGAATGGCGGAGGCTGAGCGATCAGGCGCTGATGCTGACGGAGAATCGGCGCATTGCGCTGTACGACTCGGGCGACGCCACCCGTTACCTGTTGACCTGGGAGAGCGGGTTGATTGCGCCGACGCGGGACATCGTGCTGGGGCCGACGGAAGGCCGAGACGTGAGCTACTACGGGCTGGGCTTGCGGACGCCGAGGGAGATGGATGGCGGCACCATCTTCGACGCGAACGGCAAGGAAGGCGAGGCGAATGTGCTCGGCGATGACGCGCGGTGGTGTGCATACATCGGGCCGAAGGAGCCGAAGCGGGGCTTCGTCATGTTCGATCACCCGGCGAATCCGCGCCATCCGACCGGGTGGTTCGTCATGAGCGCGGGCTTCGGGTACATGACCGCAAGCATCGTCTGCCACAAGCCGCTCGAACTGCCGGTCGGGAAGCCGCTGCGGTTGCGGTACGGCGTGTGCGCGTTCGATGGGGCGCCGACGGCGGAGGAGGTGGAGAAGTGGTATCAG
Source organism: Armatimonadota bacterium (assembly GCA_016869045.1). Classification (GTDB taxonomy): domain Bacteria; phylum Armatimonadota; class Zipacnadia; order Zipacnadales; family VGFC01; genus VGFC01. The sequence continues at coordinate 4,029 of VGFC01000211.1, read as the reverse complement.
GAGTGGGTGGGGTTGGAGGGGTAAGCGGCGGGCCAACAACGGCGGGCAACGGCGGGCCGGATGGCCTGCGGCCATGCGGCCCCTCCTAACGGCTGAGGGCGTAGAGGCGGACCTGGAGGGGGGCGAGGGTGTCAGCGAGGAGGCCGGCTGCGGTTTGGAGCGTGCGGCCCTCGTAGGGGAGCTGGACGGCGTCGTTGATGGCGCCGGGGAAGGGCAGGGAGAAGGAGAGGGGCGCGTTGGTGGTGTTGGTCGCGAGGAGGTAGACGCGTTTGTCGCCGATGAAGGTGGCGGCGTGGAGGCCGGGATGTTCACCCGTGCCATCGGCGATCAGGCGGCGGCGGGAGGCGAGGAGGTCGGGGCCGATGTCGGCGAGTTCCGCGTTGAGTTCGGTGACGGCCTGCATTAGCGCCGGGTCGTGCGTCAGGCCGCACGGGCCGTCGTCCCACGGGTAGTAGATGATCCCCTTCGCGCCGTAGATCAGGCCCAGGTAGACCATGCAGCGCTCCTCGGCGGGCGTGGGGCCGCGACCGCCGGTGGGGCTGCTGTAGGCGATCGGATTGTGGCATTGCGGGATCAGCCAGATCGGCTGCTCGCCGCCGACGGCGGCCTGCGCAGCCTTCATCCAGTTGGCGACCATCTCGACCGAGCCATGCGGGATCGGGTAGGGGTCGATGGCGAGGATCTCGGTGGTCGGCGCGTACAGGGCGAACTCGCCCGGGTTGCAGGAGACGAGGTAGACGGGGTGGTTCGGGTCGCGCTCGCGGATCAGACGGAGGGCGTCGCGGCACCAGTCGAGCTGCTTACCGCTCGGCTCGTCCACGGTGTACCACGTCAGTAGGGCGGGATGGCTCTTCAGGGCGTCGATGAGTTGGGATAGACCATCCGGGTTGTACTGGTCGCGGAGGAAGGCCGACAGTTCGAGGATGGCCTTCAGGCCGGCATCCTGGGCGGCCTGGAGGCCCTCGCGGGCGCCGTCCACCGTCGTGCCCCAGGCGACCGCGGAGTTGAAGCCCATCGCGGGGAGGCGGGCGAAGTCCTTCGGCGACGCGTGGTAGATGCCGATGGGGAAGAAGGGCTTGCCCGCGATCCGAGTGGCGCACTGCTCGTCGATGGAGACCTGCGGTTCCTGGAGCGGGATGACGGGGAGCGTGAGCGTCTCGGAGGCAAGGCGCGTACCGCCGCGCCGCAGGGCGACGGTCACGGGCACGTCAGCCTGCGGGGTGCCGGCGAGAGGCAGGGCGAGGTGGGCGCGCGCTTCGGTGAGATCGGTCCTGACCGGGGGCTCGTCCTTCCCGAGGCGCGCGACGAGGGTCAGCCCGTCGAGCGTCTCGCCGGCGTCGGGAGTCACGAGGCACTCCAACTCGATCTCTGCCGGTGGGTGGGGGGCGTAGATGGCGCCGCGGTAGGAGGGCCTGGTGACGCGTACCTGTAGGAGAGGCGGGATCGAGACGGCGACGGGGTCGGTGTCGAGCACAGGGCGGCCGTTCACCTTGACGAACGCGCGGAGAGTGTGTTCGCCGCGCGTCGCGTTCTGGCCCGTGACGGTGAGGAGGCGCCGCGCGCCCGGGGGTACGTCGGCGGAGCCGACGAACACCTGCGCGGGTTGCTTGCCGGTGGTCTGGTCGCGGATCTCACACCGCACGGCGAGGGGCTGATCCGTGAGGTTGCGAAGGCGAAGAGGGAAGGCGTTCTCGCCGAGATGGAAGGCGAAGAGGTCGGGGAGCGTGGCCTCCAGGCCCTCCCGCGAGAGCTGCAGGCAAGTCCACAGGTTCGTAAGCAGGCGCTCGTCGAGCGGCCAGCGGCTCGTGATGTAGAGGAAGCCCTTGCCCTCGCGGCGGAAGGCGGCTGTGACTCCGCCCTCCTCGGACTTCGCCAGCACCGTCCACGCGCCGCCGACCTGCATCTGGGCCCACGTTCCGCCGAGTGCGTCGATGCGGTTGGGTGTCGTGTAGAGCACGTGCTCGGCTTCCATCCACGCCAGGGGGCTGGTCTCCGCCTTCGTGTTCGCGACGGAGACCTCCCACCCATCCCCCAGTGCGCCGAGCCACGTCACCATCGGTGGGTAGTTGCAGTCGGTGAGGACGATCGCGCCGCCGTTGCGCACGAAGGTCAGGAGCGCCTCGCGCTGCGCGGCGAAGTCCTGCACGTTCGAGTAGTTGAACAGAGCGCTGCCCAGGAGGAGGTCGTAACGGCTCAGTTGGGCGGCAAGGTCGGCGAAGTGCGTGTTCTCGAACTTGGTGAGGAGCCACTCCATGCCGGCGAGGCGGGCGTCGTAGTCGTCCCGATGGCGGAAGTCGCCGTAGTCGCTGTAGAGCAGCGCGACGCGGGGCCCCTCATCTTGCCCGAAGGCGGCGCCACCGATCAGCAGGGCGACGAGACTGAGGCAAGGCTTCATGGCGTGCACCTCGGAAGCACGGCGGCTATGGGTGAGGTATGCGCGAAGGGCGGCGCGAAGTCCTGCAGTGAACGGCAGAGGCAGGGGAACCACGGAATACACGGAACACACGGAAGGTGAAGCAACGGCATAACGGCACGGGGTACATGAAAGCAGAGGCAACACCATAACGGCACGGCAACAAGGGACAGTCCTGCGTCGTGATCCCGCAAAGGCGGGATCACGACTTGGACAGTCCCAAGGAGGGCAAGATGGAAATCTGTTGCGAGATCGACAGGATGGTCCGACACCCCGACCTGCGGGGGCGCTATGAGGCGCATGAGCCGAGGAAGGAGGTTGTCGAGGCTCTGAAGGCGATTGGCGAGGAGATGACGGTCGTCATCGTGTTCGGCTTCTGGTGCCGAGATTCGGTGCGGATCGTGCCGGAGGTGCTGAAGGCCCTGAGCGAGGCCGACAACCCGAACCTGCAGGTGCTCGCGGCAACCGTCCCGCTGGAGGAGACCGACGATCTGCCGATCGACGTGGGCGGGATCAGCGTCCGCAGGTTCCCCACCATCGTCTTCGTGAGAGGGCGCTACCGGACGACGGAGGAGATACAGGCTGGCGTTCCTGAGGAGGCGCGGTTCGTCGAGCAGTCACTGGACGCGGCGAGGTTGCCGGCGTAGCGTCAGGGCTTCGGTCTCGCGGGGGTCTGCTTGGGGAGGTTGGCGCTGTACTGCTTGAACTGGGCGGGCGAGAGTAGCCTCACCGTGTTATCCACGAAGGCAACGTTACCGTCCCCGCCGTGAGGCCCGGGACCGGTGGCGAGGCCCGCGTCGTAGACCATCGGCACGCGGCTCCGCACGGTGTAGGAAAGCGTCCTGTCGGACACCCCGCTCAGCGCCGGCGCGAGTTCGTAGCTGCGCTGTCTCAGTCCCGAGGCGGGGCACTCGAAGGCCTGCAGGGTCATGCCGACACGGTTGAGGTAGGGGTAGAGGGCGGGGCGCCACGTCGGCTCGAGCGGGAAGTAGTCGTTGTAGTCGAGCCGATACATCTGTAGCGCCAGGGATACCTGGTTCAGGTTGTAGTCACAGGCCATTCCGCCCGGGCCCAACCGGCGGTTCATGGCCCTGTAGGGCAGCGCGATCGCGGCTGCGATCGCGGCGATGGATGCGACGATGGCGAGCACGATGAGGAGGATCGCCCAGCCCGGGAGGGCGCGCCGCTCCGTGGGGGCAGGGGCGAAGGTGTGCGGGAGCGGAGCCGCGATGCCCGCCTGGCGGAGGGCGAAGACGTCGCCGTTGGCGGCGATGAGCACGGCGCTGGGGACGATTCGCCTCTCGAGGGCGTAGGCGCGGATCTGGCTGAGTGTGTAGGGGCCGAAGAGGGTTCCGTCGGGTGCGCGTACCGAGAAGCGAGCGTCTCCCCCACACCCCGGGCATTCCGCGAGCGATTCGTCCAACACCCCTCCACAGCTTGAGCAGCGCATCGAGCCACCCCCCAGACGACAACAGCATGTCGGGATTGGATGCACATTCCGCACTTGGCGGCCGGGTCTATGGGTGGCCGCGGGATTCACAACTGATTCGCAATTGCGCCGGTTATTGTTCGCTAGACGCGGGGTCTAGGTTTGTGCTATGTTGGCGGCATGGAAT
>VGFC01000210.1 GCA_016869045.1 Armatimonadota bacterium | reverse complement strand
GGCCCACCTCACGACCATCGGCCTGGCGTTGAAGATGCGGCTGGATGACCGCGGCGGCTACCCGGCGACACTCAGGCAGCTCTACGACGAGGGCTACGTCACCGACGAGGCGGTCCTGCTGTGCAGCAAGACCGGCGCGGAGTACTACTACCGCTCCCCCGTCCGCGGCGGAGGCTCCAGCGCCATCGTCTGCTCGTGCTGCGATCCCCACAAAGCCCCCGGCAAGCGCCCCCACGGCTTCCGAGGCTCCTACATCCTCCTCCAGGCCGGCGGCGGCATTCGCGAGCAGTCGGACTGACTCTGAAGACGACAAGGAGAATCGCCCGCCACAGCGTATCTACGCCTCGGTGCTACCGATGGCGCGAGCCAACCACATCGAGGTCGTCTGCGGGCTCTCCCGATCGGGCAAGACGGCGGCGGCGCTCGAGCGTTACGCCCAGCAGGTACGGGAGCACGGGGAGGACACGGCGCTCCTCATCCTGCCCACCGGCCGCGTCGTGCGGCAGGCTCGCGAGCGGCTTGTGGGGCAGGGCATGGTTCCTGGCCTCCTTGACCCTCGCATCTTCACCTTCCCCGACCTCGCTCACCTCATCCTCAACGCCAACCACGAGTGTGCCACTGCCATCGGCCCCGCCACTCAGACGGTGCTCCTCCGACAGGCCATCGAGACGCTCGCCTCGGCCGGGGAACTGGCCGGCCTCGCCGAGGTCGGTGGGTTGCCCGGGTTCGCCAAGGCGCTGGGGCAGCTCATCAGCGACCTCAAGCGCGCAGCCGTCCGGCCGGCGGACTTCTGCGCGGCGATGCAGCAGGCCGGCCTGAACCGACCGGCCCACCGGGAGATCGGCGGGCTCTACTGCGCGTACCAGTGGTCGCTCATCTGCAGGCGCCTCTTCGACGACGAGGGCCTCTTCTGGCTCGCGCGCGATGTGCTCCGTGACGACCGCCGCCGGCCGCTCGAGCGCATCGAGCTGATGATCGTGGACGGCTTCACGGACTTCACCACGACACAGCTCGACATGCTGCACGTCCTCGCACGCGGGATCCCCCAGACCCTCATCACCCTCGACCATAGCCCGGAGGACACACGGCAGGGCCTGGCGCCGTGGTTCCGCGACACGCTCAAGCGCCTGGCCGAGCACCTCGGCGGCGTGCGCGTGAGCTTCCTGCCAGCGGACGGCGCGTCCACCCCGCTGGCGCACCTCCGCTCGAATCTGTTCACCGTGGGCACACCGCCGAAGGCCGACGCGCAGGGCGCCATCCATCTGCTCAGATGCCCCAGCCCGAGCCGCGAGGTGCGCGAGGTTCTCGCGCGCATCAAGCGGCTGCTGACAACGGGCCCGGCCCGGCCCGGCGACATCGCAATCGTCGCCCGGGATCTCGCCGGCCGGGCCGGTGAGATCGCGAGCCTCGCGGGCCGGCTGGGCGTGCCCGTGCACGTGGACGGGCCGCGATCCCCGACGGAGGCCCCGGCGGTCCGGGCCGTCCTGCACGCCTACGAGACCGCGGTCGAGGACTACCGGCGCGAGGACGTGCTGGCACTCCTGCGATCGACCTGCTTCACCTTCGAGGCGCTTCGCGACCGGGGTCTGACCGCCGAGGACGTGGCTGCCGCCGCCGAACAAGCGCTGATCGTCGAGGGCCGCGAGCAGTGGCTCGCCAGGCTCGGCCGTCGCCCGGAGCACGTTGCGATCGTTCAGGCACTCGCGGACATCATGGCGCTGCTCCCCGATCCCCGTGCGAGGTTGCCCCTCGCCGACCGCGTCACCGAGCTTCGTCGCTTCATCGAGCGGACGGACCTGCGGCGCAACGCGGCGCGCGGCGACCTCCCGGAGTACGCCTCGGCGAACCTGCGGGCGCTCGGGCAGCTCGATCAGGCCCTCGGCGAACTGGAGCACACCCGCAGCGGTCCGGTGTCTGCCTCGGCCTTCCATGCGCTCTTGCGCGATCTGCTCGACGACCTGGCCGTCTCCCCGAGGCCGCCCGCTGGGGAGTGCGTGTCGGTGCTCGGGGCGAGGGAGGCCCGCCAGCTCCGCTTTCCGATCACGTTCGTGATCGGCTTGTGCGAGAACGAGTTCCCGCGCCGTCCGCGAGAGGAACCATTCCTCTCTGTCAGCGAGCTTGCCGCCCTCGAACGCGCGGGCGTGGTGCTGGAACGCCGCCGCGGGCCGGAGGCGTACGAGCCGCTGCTCTTCTACGGTGCCGTCGCCTCAGCCGAGCGGGCGCTCTGGCTGACGTACGCCTCGGCCGACGTGGACGGCAAGCCCCTTCAGCCGTCGCACTACCTGCGTGAGATCGGGCGCCTGTTCACGCCGGAGACGCTCGGCCGTGAGGACGTGCCGCTGTCGCAGGTCGCGCCCGACATGGCCGCCGTCGCGAACCCTCGCGAGCTGGCGGAACTCGCCTTCTTCGACCTGACGGAGAACACCGACCGGGAATCCCCTACCGCCTACAACGCCCTGATCCGTCTCCCGGAGGGCCGCCGGCTGATCCCGCGCATTCTGGACGCGGCGGACCTGGACAACCTGCGCGATTCGCCCGCTGCGGACGGCCCCTACGTGGGCGTGATCCAGGGGGCTTTGAGTGTCGCCGACCTGGCCGCCCGCTTCGGCCCCGAGCACCCCTTCACGGCGAGCGATCTGACCGCCTACGCCGTGTGCCCCTTCGACTTCCTGTGCCAGTGCGTGCTTCGGCTGACTCAGCCCGAGTACGCCTCCGCCGACCTCGATCCCCGCACGATCGGTAACGTCCGCCACGCGGTCCTCTCGGCTTTCGCGCGGCGGCGGCTCGAGTCCCGCCCCGGCCGTCCGCTCATCGCGCCGGGCGAGGAGGATGAGGCCCTGGCCGAACTCGAGGAGATCATCGGGGAGCGGTTCCGGGCCTTCGTCGCCCACGGAGGGGTGTCAGATGAAGCCCTGTGGGCGATCGAGCAGGAGCGCTGCCGGCGGGACATGGCCCTGTGGGTGCATGAGGAGGCCACGGAGTTCGGCGAGCAGCGTGTGAGCCAGGTCGAGTTCGCCTTCGGCTGGCGCGAGGGGGAGCCAGTCCACCTGCCCGGTCGCGCGGATGTCCGGTTGCGCGGGCGCATCGATCGGCTGAACTCCTTGGCTGAGACGGACGGCTTCGTGCTGATCGACTACAAGAGCGGCCGGTTGCCGACAGGGGCGGATGTGAAGAACGGGCTGGACCTGCAGTTCCCCATCTACGCTCTCGGCGCCAGGGCGGAGCTACCCCCGCTCGCCGCCGCCCCCTGCGTGGGCTGGCGGTATTGCCGGGTCACGCGGCCGCTGCAGATGTCGGGCCTGCGCAAGCCCGAGGAGATCGCGCAGACATTGGCCGACATCCCGCCGCAGATCGCCGCGCACGTGGATGCGATCCGCGCCGGGCGGTTCTCATACATCGCGGTGCCGAAGTGCGCCGAGCGCTGTCCTTCGGCCCAGGTCTGTCGCCACGCAATCCAACGCCGTGCAACCGACGGGGAGGCGGAAGCCGCCGATGACGACGCCTGAGCCCCCCGACCAGGCTGCCCGCCGCCTGGCGGTCGAGGACGACCGCCGCAATCTGTTGCTGCAGGCTGGCGCCGGTAGCGGCAAGACGACCGCGCTGGTGGGCCGCCTCGAGTGGCTGCTCTGCGAGCGGGGAGCCGACCTCTCGCGAATCGTCGCCATCACCTTCACCGAGAAGGCGGCGGGCGAACTCAAGCAGCGCCTCCGCGACCTGTGCGACGCCCGCGCCGAGGCCGCCAGCTGCCTGGAGGAACTGAACCGCTGGCGCAACCACTGGCAGGCCATCGACGCGGCTCATGTCGGCACCATCCACGGCTTCTGCGCGCGCCTGCTTCGCTCTCACGCCGTGCGCCTCGGCATCGACCCACTGGCCGACGTACTGGACGACGCGGAGGCGCAGCTTCTCCTCCGGGACATCCTCCGGCGCTTTGTCCTGGAGGCCCTCCGGTCCGGCTCGCCGCACGTTCAGGCGTTGCTTGCGGCCTTCGGCCTCACTCGGCTGGTCAACGCCCTCGCGCTCGCGGTGAGACGCCGGGCCGACCTGCGTCCCGAGGCGCTCCTCGGTTCGCCCGAGGACGTGCTCGCCCGTTGGCGTGAGGCGCAGGCCGAGGCTGTGCGGGCCGTCGTCGCGCGCTTGCGGGCGGACCCGGGGCTGCGGGCGGCGGCTCAACTCCTGTGCGAGACGGAGCCTCGTGATGCGCAAGACAAGCTCGCGCTGGTTAGAACGCAGGCCCTGCGCGCCACTGAAGGCGCCTTCGACGAGAGCCTCGCTCCCGCCACAGCACTCGCGCATTGGTGCGCTCTGGGCATTCTGCCCAGAACGGGCAAGATGGGCAGAAAAGAAGGCTGGCCGGAGGGGACGATCGACGACGTCCGTGCGGCGATCGCGACCCTGAAGGCGGGCGCCGAGCCGGCTGGCAGGCTTGCTGCGGCCGATGAGTTGCTGGAACCGAGCGCTGCGGAGCTGACCGCCCACTTCGACGCTCTGCTGCCGGATGCTCTGGACGCCTACGCGGCGGCCAAGCGGGAGCGCAGCGTCGTGGACTTCGACGACCAGCTGCTCTTCGCGCGCGATCTGCTGCGGAGCCATCCCGACGTCTGCCGGGCCGAGCAGCGGCGCTTCGACTACATCCTGGTGGACGAGTTCCAGGATACCGACCCCGTCCAGCGCGAGATCATCTGGCGCCTCGCTGGGGACCCCGAGGCGCTTCGCCCGGGCAAGCTGCTGCTCGTGGGCGACGCCAAGCAGTCCATCTACGCCTTTCGCGGTGCCGACGTGACGGTCTACAACGACACGCGCGTCCGCTTCGAGGCTGAAGAGGACGACACATGCGCGACGCTCTCGCTGACCGCCAACTTCCGCAGCCAGTCGCGACTTGTGTCGTTCCTCAATGCCCTGTTCGTCCGCGAGGCCGTGATGGGCGCGCCACGCCCTGACCGGGCGCCGTATGAGGCGCACTACGAGGCCCTCCTGGCTACTCGCCCTCCGGCGCACGACGGCGTGGACGTATCGTTCCTGCTCGCCGTGGACGCCGACGCCAACCTGGAGGAGCTGCGCGTGCGGGCGGCAGACGGCATTGCGCGCTACGTGGCCGAAGCCGTGCGGGACGGCGCCGTTCGCGTCGCGGAGAGTACCGAGGGCGGAGCCGAGACCTGGCGGCCGGCGCGCTGGGAAGATGTGATGATCCTGCTCCCCACGATGAGCAATGTCGCCCTCTACGAGCGCGCCCTGAGGGAGCACCACGTGCCCTACTACGTCGTGGCCGGGCGGGGCTTCTACGCGCGCCCCGAGATCATGGACGTCGTCGCCGTGCTGAAGGTGATGGACGAGCCGCGTGACGAGATCTCCCTCGCGCGGGTCCTGAGAGCGCCGTGGTGCGGCGTGTCCGACGAGGGGCTGTACTGGCTGGCTCGCGAGGCCGGGCTCGCAGAAGGTCTCGACGCGCTCGGCTGCGGGGAACCCGCCGCAGACTCGCCCCTCGCGCAGTTGAGCCCGAGCGACGCGGAGCGCGCGCGACGGGCGGCAGCGATGCTGGTAAGCCTCCGAGGCGTGAGGCATCACCTGCCGCTGGGCGAGTTGGTCGAGAAAGCGCTCGACGAGACGGCGCTGCCGGCGATGGTCGCGCCTCGGTTCGATGGAGCGCGGGCTTACGCGAACCTGAGCAAGCTCGTCGAGACCGCTCGCCGCTTCGAGGCGGCCGGCCCGGCGCTGCTCAGTCGGTTCATCGAGCACGTCGAGACGCTGAGGCTCGAGGAGATTCGTCAGGGGGAAGCTCCTGCCGAGGAGGAGCAGAGCGACGCCGTCATGCTGATGACGATCCACAAGGCCAAGGGGCTGCAGCGGCCGATCGTCGTGGTCGCCGACCTCGCGCGCGGCGGCCGCCCGGGCCGCGTCGGCCCCCTGGTGCTCCACCCGGGAGTGGGCCCGGTCCTCCGGGGGGAGACGGCCGACGGCCGGATGATCTTCCCGCCCATCGGGGATGCGGCGCTCGAGGAGGCAGCCGCTCGCGAGGCGGCCGAGCGCCGTCGGTTGCTCTACGTCGCGCTCACCCGCGCCTGCGACCGACTGGTGATCAGCACCCCCGTCAAACTGGACCGAGAGGGCCGGCCGTCCGGCGGACTGTGGGTCGAGGCGCTCTTCGCCGCGTTCGGGGGAGCTTTGCTGACCGATGATCGTGTAGCGGGCGGGGGCGAGTTCGGCGAGTGGTCGGGGGAGGTCGTGCGCCTTGGCCCAATCGCCCCTTCCGCCGGCGGCCCGGGCTCCTCCTCGCTGCTGCGCCGAGAGTGGCCGGCCATCGCGGCCGGGAAGCCCGTGCCGGGCGGCGACGAAGCACAGGAGGCCGCGATCCTGGCCCGCATGGCACCGATCGCCCCTGATCTCGCGGTCAGGACCCGATTCACCGTCACCGAACTGGCGCACTACCTCGCCTGCCCTCGCCGGTATGAGCTGGCGCACGTGCGCGGCCTCGCGCCCTTCGTGCCGCTTCACGACTCCCTCGCGCCGGGGAGGCTGCGTGCCGATGAAAGGGGCAACGTCGTACACCGGGCCCTCCAGCGGCTCGGTCGCGGTCCGGTCTCGGACCTGCGTGAGGAGGTGCAGGCGGCCCTCCGGGAATGCGGTCTCATCGGCCACGGCCCTGGTGAGACCGAGCAGATTGTGGCGACGCTTGTGCGCTTCACCGGCAGCGCGACCTGGGAGATGGTCCGGACCGCGAGGGAGCTGCGCAGCGAGGTGCCTATGATCGCGTCTCTGGGCACTGCCCTCGTAGAGGGGCAGATCGACGCGCTCGTCCGCGACTGGGGGGACGAGTTGCACGTCATCGACTACAAGACGGGACGCTCCGACGACGCTGGGACCCGCGAGGAGCACCGCTTCCAGGTCGGCGCCTATGCCGCCCTCATCGAGCAAGCTCGCGGCCGCCTGCCGGCCACCATCGTCATCCACTACCTTGATGCGGACGAGAGGTTGGAGATCGACCCCGCAGTCGAAGCCAAGTCCGCGACCCAACAGGCCACCGAGGCCATCGCCGGCATCCGCGCCGGCGCGTTCCCTCGCACGCCGCACTGCGAACCCGAGGGGTGTCCCTACGCGTGGGTCTGCGGCTCCTGAGGTCGTGCTCCGGCCGCACGCACGTACGGGATGGCCTCCTTCAGCGCCTCCAACGTCGTCATCCCGTACTGCTCCTGCACCCCGTACAGCTCAAGCGACAGCGCACCTGAGTAGTCTGCCTCCCGCAGCCGCCGGAAGAAGCGGGGGAAGTCAACCTCGTCGCGGCCCGGGATCGCGAAGTAGGTCTCGTGCGTTGCGCCGCGGAGATGTACGTGGAAGCAGCGATCGCCCAGCGCATCGAAGGCCTCGTCGATGTCGATCCGGTTGTGAAGCAGCAGGCTGGTATCGAAGGCCACGCCGAGGCGAGGATGGTCTACCCCTCGGATGAAGTGTAGCGCCTTCACGAGTGAGTTGCACACGTCATCGACGTGGACCTCGATGGCCAGGCGGATGGCTTCCGGCGCGCGCTCCATCACCTCGCCCAACGTCGCCACCGCATACTGGGCCGCTTCGGTCCAGTCGCGCCCCTCACCGATGTTGCCCAGGCTCGTGCCGACGACGCCTGCGCCCAGCATCTCCGCGGCCTGCATCGCTTCGAGGGTGTAGGCGATGCCCGCCCGACGTGCGGTTGGATCGGACGAACTGAGGCCGTGATGGTCGGCGGTCACCGCCAGGAAGCGCGCGCCATCGGGCAGCTGGGCCAGCAGGTCGTCGCACTGCTGCCTCAGCCCATCTCCGGTCGGCAGCCGCAGGTGACCGCAACTGGGCAAGGCCCCGAGGTCCAGCGCAGGGATGCCCAACTCCTCCGTGTACTGGAGTACATCCTCGAACGGGTCCCACGCCCACATGAGGGTGTGCAGAGCGAGTGTCATTGCGCGGTCTCCGGGAAAAAGAGGGACACCATACTAATTCCGGGAGACGTCTACGGAATTAGTATGGTGTCCCTCTTTTTCCAGGCGGGTCGGTAGCGCGCAGAGGCCGGCCGCTGCCTTGGCTGCCGCCTCCGCGATGACGAGGTCCTTCAGGCTGTCGGCGCCCTCCGTGCGGAACGGCGAACCGCTGCGGACGGCTACTGCAAAGTGCTCGATCTCTCTGGCGAAGGCCCAGCCATAGGCTTCGGGCAGCAGCGTGTCCGCGCCGGAGCGCGCATCAAACAGGCGGACGCGGGCGGGCTTGCCGACGTAGACGTTCTGGGGCAGCGCAATCTCGGCGCGGCCCTCCTCACCCCAGATCGTGAGCACCTCGTTCCACACGTTCGCGGGGTAGTGCGGGCCGTCCACGCAGAAGGCCTGCGTGTCGGGAGCGTGTCCCCAGCCCAGCGTGAGTGTACCGCGGAGGACACCGCTGGCGGGTTGCGCCGCCAGCACCCAGTCTGGGTCCCCGAGCAGCCAGCGCAGGAGGTTAGTGATGTGGGTGAACATCTCCAGGAGCGATTCGTAGTATGCCCGGTGCCTCGCATCCTCGATCCCATCCGGGCAGTCGTACTCCCACGGCGGGGCGGGTTCGGAGGAGACGAGCGGCTGGCGGGGCGCGGGGAGCGTCCAGTTGCCCGTGCCGAAGTGGTAGAGGGCCAGGCGCGGCGTACCGATGTCGCCGTGCGCGATGGCGGCCTGCGCTTGCTCGCAGCCCGGATCGTAGCGCTTGTGATGGCCGATCATCAGGCGCTTGCCGGAGGACTGAGCGGCAGCGAGCATCTCCCGGGCGCGGGCGACCGTCGAGGCCATCGGCTTCTCACAGAGGACGTGTTTGCCCCTGGTGAGAGCCTGCACCGCCAGGCCATCATGCACGATCGTCGGGACGCACAGATCGACCGCTTCGACCGACTCGTCTTCCAGCAGTTCGTCGACCGACCCGTACGTTTGCGGGATGTGGTGCCGGGCAGCCACAGCCAGTAGGAGGTCCGCGCGCCCGTCGCAGAGCGCGACCACCTGCGCGGTGTCCGCGATCTCCGCAGCCGGTAGGTGGGCGAGTTGGCTGATGGTGCCGGCGCCGATGACGCCCAGTCGCAGCGGTTCGGTCATGGGGCGGGCTCCTGCCTGCCGTGAGGCCGCGCGATGTGGCGGGCCAACGAGGTCAGGGCGATGACGACGAACACGACGCCCTCATCGGCCAGGCGGTCAACGGGCACCTGGTCCACGTAGGAGCGGATCGCGCGAGCACCCGACCGGGCGACCTCCCCCGCGTGGGGCAGGGGCGCCACACGGTCCGCCAGGGCTCGCGCCCCGTCGGCCATGGCGGCCATGTTGTCATGCTCGATGGCTTCGGCGATGGCCTGTGCCGTCCCCGCGAACTCAGACCGTTCCTCGGCACTCAGGCCGGGACACCTGCGCAACAGCCGCACGATCCGCTTCATCATCGGCTCGATCAGCGCCGAGCGGTCCAGCCCGCGACGTGAGACGAGCTTGTAGAAGTGGTTCTTCTCTCCCAGGCTGCGACAGACCCCGTTGATGATCTGCATCCGCAGCACGGGAGACTCGAAGTGCGGCAGCCCCACCAGGCCGCGCTCCACCACGCGCAGGTCGCCCGTCCGCCCGGCGGCGTCAACGAGCGCCGCGAAGCCGGCCCGGTCAATCGGTGCTTCGAGCGCCTCGACGAGCAGTTCGCGGGCCTCCGGGCTGCCGATCTCGGCCAGGGCCATCGCGGCGCTTGCCCGCAGCCTCGGGTCGCCCTCGCGGAAGGCCTGGTGCAGGGGATCGATGACGGTCGGGTCGCCGATCTGGCCCAGCGCCTCAGCCGCCTCCGACCGGATGTCCGAGCCGGAGTCGGTCAGGTGCTCAACCAGGCGCGGCACGGCGTCCTTCGCCCGCGCCTCGCCCAGACCGAGAGCCGCCTCCTGACGGACCTCAGGGCTCACATCATCCAGGCTCTCCGAGAGCTTCGCCACGGCCAGCGGGCTGTGCGACCTCGCCATGCCCCGCAGGGCGACGGCTCGCGTTCGCGCCTCGCGGGCGAGGTTGTACAGGATGTAGTTGTACGCAAGCCCGACGAGATTGCCGCGGAACTGCGCCAGGACGCCCACGGCCGTCTTCGCCTCCGGCTCCGACAGCAGTTGCGCCAGCAGCAGCGGGACCAAGTAGATCGCGGCGGAGACGAGGAAGACGACCTGCGGCGGCGCCATGGAGTGGCCGAGCAGTTCGAACTCCCCGCTGCCGAGCGACCGCTTCAGCAGGCCGCCCCCCATCGACCCGGCGAATGAGCCGAGGGCCGTGAAGCTTGTGAGGATCGCGAACGACAGGCTGTTGTCCTTGCCCGCCGGCACGATCCGGTAGAGCAGCGCACTCGCCGCGACCTGAATGCCCGACACCGCCAGCCCCGAGACTGCGCAGGCGACGGGCACGATGATCGGCCAGGTGCCCTTGCCCGCCATCGCCCACGCGAAGGGCACGAGCACGGCGGGCAGGATGAGGATCTTGATGATCGGCTTGCAGCCGTGCCGCTCGGCGAGGGCGCCGAACATCCGGTAGCCGAGCAGCATCCCGCCCAGGCTCAGGTTCGAGTAGACCGCGATCCGCATGTACGTCAGGTGCAGGTAGCGCAGCATGAACACGCTGTAGAAGGGCGAGGCGACCGCCATCGCCAGCGTCCACGTACCGAGGAAGCCGGTGAGCAGAGCAAAGGGCCGGTGCTTCAGCGGCGCCAGGACGCTGCGCCCATAGCCGCCGGGCTCCTCTACCTCGACCGCAGGCATGGGCGTCAGCGCCACGAGGGCATATCCACCGACACCGGCCAGCCACCCGACGGCGTACACGACGATGAACCCCGGGGAACCCTCGACCCTGTCCAACCAGCGGCTGACCACGAAGAGGTAGGCCGCCGAGACCAATGTCAGCACGAACATCCGCCGTGCGACATAGGTGGCGCGCACATCCTCGGGGATGACGGTCGCCATCCAGTTCGAGAACGCCGGATTCACGGTATTCCCGAGCGCATACGCCGCAAGCAGCAGGACTGCGACGAACGGAAACCGAAACGGGGGCGGCAGCACGAGTGCGAAGACGATCAGGCTTGCGCAGCAGATCTCACTGGCGCCGACGATGGAGCAGAACCGTCGCCGGTCGCGCGCGCGGCGCGTCCAGTAGGCGGTGATCGCCTGGGTCGCCCCCATCAGGCCCGTGCCCGCGGCGAGGAAGGCGATCTGGGATTCGCTGATTCCCAACGACAGCGCGTAGCCGGTGAAGACCGATGACGCGACGGAGACGCCGGGGCCGTAGATGCTCCAGAGCGCGCCAATGAGGATGAAGTGCCGCAACGCGTGCGCCGCGCGCTGCCGGGACAGGGCCTCTGCCATGACGACCGTCTCGGGTTGCGAGTTCCGGGCCTCGGGTTGACGGCCGACCGAAACGGAGGGTTGCCGGATGCGCCGCCTTGCGTGTTGCTGTGCCCTACCGCTCGTGCTCGCGAGCGTCTCAAGCGCCGACGGGCGCCGGCTCGACTTCCGGGACATCGGGATCTATGGGACGCTATACGACTTCTGCACCTTCACGGTTTACAAGTTCCAGGCGACCGACGACCCGGCGAGTCTGCAGCACATCCGGCAGATGGTCCACGACGCCCACGAGGCGGGCAAGTTCACTCTCGTCGGACTCTACACCTTCGACCGCGTCACGCACAAGGAGCCGCTCGACGTCTACGGTCGGCAGACGGACCAGGTGCTCGATGCGCTCGACCTGAGCGAGGTCGATGCGTTCTTCCTCAGCGAGGAGAACGTGACCTGGAACAACGGGCTGGCGATCCTGAACGGGCTGTACGACCACGTGAAGTCGCGGTACCCCGGCCCCGTCTACCAGTGGTACACCAATCCCGACGTGCCGCACGCGAAACAGCGGGCGGACGGCTGGATCATCGACCCCTACGGCTTCCGGCACACGGAGTTCCGGCGGTACCTGATGAAGTACCTCGTTACGGGGAAGCCGGTCATCGCCTGCCTGAACGCCAGCGAGGATGTGGCCTCGTGGGAGTCGTCGCAGGACCAGGCCATGGCCTGCGCCGAGCTCAACGTGCCGATGTTCTTCTACGGTGTCGACCGTGAACTGGGGGCTCCCAACATCTGGCGCGGGTCCGACGAGCCGGGGCTGGCGAGTTGGCGCGGTTGGGTCTACCGCGTCCGCGAGTTCCAGCAATCCCCAGGCATGGTCTCCGCCGCAAAGCCGTTCGCGTCGGCCGCCTTCTCGCCCGGACGGCCGGTGGAGGTCGCAGGAGACCTGAACGGCGAGGCAACCTATGTCGAGACCTTCGACAGCGTGCGGTTCGTGGATGACTCCACCATCGAGGGGTTCCTCGGGCTACGCTGGTCCGGTGAAGACGAGACGCTGAGCGTGCCGCCGACTGCGCCCGCGCCGGCGGCGCTGACATACCATCTCTTCAGCCTGCTGCCGCTGAGCGGTGCGGCGGTGACGGCCGACCCGGAGTCGGCGGTCGAGCTATCGACGGACGGGCTGACCTTCAGGCCGGGCGCAAGCACGCCCGCCGACTGGCAGGGGCGGAATGTGTGGGTGCGGCTGACACTCGCCCCGGGCTCGACGCTGCGCGAGTGGTCGCTGAAGGGGCGCGTCGTGCCGCCGGCGGAGCGCGCCGTCGTGCTGCAGCCGGTCCGCGGCCAGTGTCACTACGAGGATGGCTTCAGCGCGCCCAGGTACCTGCAGCTGGCGGAGGTGGACCACCCCGAC